>NZ_JBTYHB010000011.1:0-255489 GCF_054871485.1 Streptomyces sp. UC4497
TGATCACGTTGAGCGTGAGTCGGCCCCCGGCCGTATCTCCCCCGAAGGCCGACGCGGAGTGCGTCGGGTCGACAGGGGGAGAACTGAACATGGGCACATTGGGTACACGCATGATCGCGGTCTCCGCGGTCGTCGGAGCCGCCGCCGTCACCGGGCTCGCCGCTCCGCAGGCCCTCGCCGCGGAACCGGGGGCCACCGGGACCGTCCTCGCCACCAGCCTCAACGGGGCCAACGAAGTGCCGGCCGGAGACAGGGACGGCGCCGCCCTGGAGTTCGTACGGGTCAAGGGCGATCAGGTGTCCGTGGCCGTGAAGTGGCAGGGGGTCGGGAAGCCGACGGCCCTGCACCTGCACGAGGGCGCCAAGGGGGCCAACGGCGACGTACGGGTCGACTTCACCAAGGTGCTCGGGGACGCCAAGGGGCACCGCGTCACGGGCACCGTCACCGTCAAGGACGCCGCGCTCCTCGGGCGGCTCACCGCCGACCCCGGTGGTTTCTACGCCAATCTGCACACGGACGCGTTCCCCAAGGGCGCGGTCCGCGGGCAGCTCCACCGGGTCAGCGAACCGACCGACTTCGGCCACGCCCTCGACAATTTCCAGGCGTCCGTGGTGCGCGGCCGGCAGATCTACGAGTGCAAGACGGACGCCGCCACCGGAAAGGCGGCCTTCGCGCAGCGCGATGTGAGCGCCGTGCTCGCGGGGCACATCCGGCACTCGTTCACCGCGCCCAACTCCGGTGTCCCGCAGTGGGTGGCTCCCGACGGCAGCGCCGTGACCGGAGCGGTCGTCTCCCGGACGCCGAACGGTGCGGGCAACATCGCCGAACTGGACCTCAAGGCCACCCAGTCCGGGAAGCCGCGCGGGCTGCTCGCGGACACCGTCGAGATCCTGCGCCTCAACACCGTGGGCGGCGTGGCCCCTTCGGGCAGCTGTGACCCCGGGGCGATCGTGGGCGTGCCCTACAGGGCGGACTACGTGTTCCTGAACGGCTGAGCACGCCCGATCCACGTACCGCGTTCGGCGGCGTCGCCCCCTACGGGTCGGGGGTGGCGCCGCCGTGATGCGTCATCCCGTAGGTGTACGCGGAGTTGATCCCGGGGTCTGACGCTTCCTTGTGGCCGGTTTGGTCAGATTGGGTACACCACTCCAGACCAATCCGGGTGAGAATGGCGGCTTGGGGTGGACGCAGACTGGACGAGTGCACAGGACGGTAAGCCGCCGCCGATCACGGAGGTAGGGCAAGAAGATGGCACCGTACGCATCCGAAGACAGCGAGAGCCGCATGCGCCGCAAGGCCGTGCGCTACGCGGTCCCCGTGGCCGTGGTGGGGGTGGCCGCGGCGACGATCGGGCTCGTTCCGGCCCTCGCCAGCTCCGGCGACCCGGACCTTCCCGACATCACCGCGCGACAGCTCATCGAGAAGATCGCCACATCGGACACCGAGCAGCTCTCGGGCACCATGAAGATCCAGACGGATCTGGGCCTGCCCTCGATCGGCGGCGCCGCGGGCGGCGGTCTCATGGGCGGCGGCAGTGGGAGTGGCGGCGAGGGCGGATCGTCGGCCGACCCGCAGTCGAAGCTGACCGAGCTGGCCACCGGCTCGCACACGCTGCGCGTCGCGGCGGACGGCGCGGACCGGCAGAAGCTGTCGATCCTCGACGACGCCTCCGAGTACAGCGTGATCCACAACGGCGACGACGTGTGGGCCTACGACAGCAAGTCGGACGAGGCGTACCACGCGAAGCAGAAGCAGGGCGCGCACTCCGACGGCTCGGGCGACCACGCGAAGAAGGCCCCGAAGGGCGTTCCGGCGACGCCGAAGGAGCTGACGGACGAGATCCTCAAGGCCGGCGGCGACACCACGTCGTTCACGGTCGACGGCACCTCGCAGGTCGCGGGCCGGGACGCGTACCGGCTGCAGATCAAGCCGAAGCAGTCCGGTTCGACGGTCGGCGCGGTCACCGTGTCCGTGGACGCGAAGACCGGTACGCCGCTCAAGTTCAGCCTGACCCCGGCGGGCGGCGGCGCGGCCGTGGTCGACGCGGGCTTCACCAAGGTCGACTTCGCGAAGCCGGCCGCCTCCACCTTCGACTTCAAGCCGTCGAAGGGCACGAAGGTCACCGAGGCGGACGAGCTGGCGAAGGCGCAGCGCGGCGAGCGCGGGGCCGTGCCCGAGGACTTCAAGGCCGATGACCTCAAGGCGGGCGGCCTCGACGACCTGAACGTGATCGGCAAGGGCTGGACGTCGATCGCCGAGCTGAAGCTGCCGAAGGAGGCCGGTGGCCTGGCCGCGGGCAAGGGCTCGGCCGAGATGCCGCCCGACGCGCAGAAGTTCCTCAGCTCCCTGGGCGACCAGGTGAAGGGCGAGTTCGGCTCCGGCACCGTGTACTCGACACGCCTCGTGAACGTACTGGTCACCGAGGACGGGAAGGCGTACGCAGGTGCGGTCACCAAGGACGCGCTCGTGAAGGCGGCGAACGCGGGCTGATCGCAGGGAAGTCCGAGGTGAGGGGGCGGTGCGCACCGCCCCCTCACCCGTATGCATAGGAGGGGCATGGCGGAGCAACCGGGCACGGATCAGCTGGAGACGGAGCAGCCGAGCACGGAGCGACCGGGCACGGAGCAGCCGGACACCGAGCAGCCGGTCATCGAGACGCGGGAGCTCAGCAAGCGGTACCGGGGCGGGCAGCTCGCCGTCGACGGACTCAGCCTGAGCGTTCCGCGCGGCGCCGTCTTCGGCTTCCTCGGGCCGAACGGCTCCGGGAAGACCACCACCATCCGGATGCTGATGGGCCTGATCGAGCCGACCTCGGGGGCCGCCCGCGTCCTCGGCCGCCCCATGCCGCGCGCGGTGCGGACCGTGCTGCCGCAGGTGGGCGCGCTGATCGAGGGGCCCGCCCTGTACGGCTTCCTCAGCGGCCGGGACAACCTGCTGCGCTACGACTCCGCCGACCCGACCGCCGACCCCCGCACCCGCAAGGCGCGGGTCGGCGAGGCCCTCGACCGGGTGGGCCTGACGGCCGCGGCGGGCAAGAAGGCCAAGGCGTACTCGCTCGGCATGAAGCAGCGGCTCGGCCTCGCCTCGGCCCTGCTCACACCGCGCCGGCTGCTCGTCCTCGACGAGCCGACGAACGGCCTCGACCCGCAGGGCATGCGTGAAATAAGAAGTCTGGTACGGGAGTTGGCCTCCGACGGCACCACCATCTTCCTGTCCTCCCACCTGCTCGACGAGATCGAGCAGGTCTGCACGCACGCCGCGGTGATGGCGAAGGGCCGCCTCCTCACCCAGGGGCCCGTCGCCGAACTGGCCGCCGGAGTACGCGGAAAGCTCGCCGTCACCACCCCGGACCCGGCCGACGCCGCCCGCGTCCTCAAGGAGCACGGCCTCACGGTCCTCGACCTGGAGGACGAGCGGGTCACGGCCGAACCACCGCCTCCCGAAACGGACTTGGCGGATCTGAACACGGCACTGGTCACCGCGGGCGTACGCGTGCGCGGCTTCGGCGTCGAGCGGGCCTCGCTGGAGGACGCGTTCGTCGCGCTGACGGGGGAGGGCTTCGATGTCGCGGGTTGAGACGATGGGCGCGGCACCGGCGAACCCCCTGTGGACGCTCGGCCTGCTGCGCAGCGAGCTGACCGTGACCCTGCGCCGCTGGCGCACGCTCGCGCTGCTCGCCGTCCTCGCCGGGGTGCCGATCCTGATCGGTGTCGCCGTGAAGATCGAGACGAGCGGGGACGGGACGGCCGGCGGGGGCGGCCCCGCGTTCATCGCGCAGATCACGAACAACGGCCTGTTCCTGGTGTTCACGGCGCTCGCCGCGACGCTGCCGTTCTTCCTGCCCATGTCGGTCGGCGTCGTCGCGGGCGACGCCGTGGCGGGTGAGGCGAACGCCGGGACGCTGCGCTATCTGCTGGTCGCCCCCGCGGGCCGGACCCGTCTGCTGCTCACCAAATACGCGACCGTGCTGGCCTTCTGCCTGCTGGCGACGCTGGTGGTGGCGGTCTCCGCGCTCCTCACCGGACTGCTGCTGTTCCCGCTCGGCGACGTGGTCACCATCTCCGGCACCCGGATCGGCTTCGGCGAAGGGCTGTGGCGGGCGTTCCTGATCGCGCTCGTGGTCGCGGCGTCCCTGGTCGGCATCGCGGCCGTCGGGCTGTTCATCTCCACGCTCACCGGCAGCGGTATCGCGGCGATGGCGACGACGGTGGGCCTGCTGATCACCGTCCAGATCCTCGACCAGATCCCGCAGCTGCACGCGATCCAGCCCTATCTGTTCTCGCACCAGTGGCTGTCCTTCGCCGACCTGATGCGAGCGCCGGTCTACTGGGACGACGTGGTCAAGAACCTTGAACTGCAGGCCCTGTACGCGGCGGTGTTCGGCTCGGCCGCGTGGGCGCGGTTCACGGCGAAGGACATCACGTCGTGAACCGCGCCGGGGGATCCGGTCAGCCGGCCCTGGTCGGGTAGGGGGCCTCGGCCCGCTCCTGGGCCGCGGCGGCGTCCCGCGTCGGGCGGTCGCCGCGCCGCGGCCGGGCGAGCAGGAAGCCGACGGGCGCGCCCACCAGCACGGAGGAGTGGAACGGCCAGAAGTTCCAGTCCAGGTCGGGGAAGAGCGCGTACGGGGTGCCCGAGACCGAGGGGGAGAAGAAGGTGACGAGCAGGATCGCCGCCGTGCTCCCGTAGACGCAGCGCTTCATGGCCGCCGCGGTCATCGGGCGCTCGCTGCGCAGCCCGTGGATGACGAGCGGGAGGACCGTCGAGGTCGTCACGGTGTAGGACAGGATCAGCCAGAACTGCGGGCTGACGTCGGGGGTGAGGGCGGCGAGCAGAATGCTCACGCCGCCGATGGTGACCATGGTGAGCCGGGCGCGGCCCGCGCTGACGCTCTTCGTGCCGTCGGCCTTGAGCCCTTCCGGCTTGGCCACCGCGCCGCTCGTGCTGAGGTCGCGGACGACGGAGGCGGCCGCGGAGAGCAGGAGAACGGCGGCAGCGGCGAGGACCATCAGGAAGGTGGCGCAGAGCACGAACAGCAGCCACTTGCCGAGCCCGTCCTCGCCTCCGTCCAGGGCGATGGCGAGGCGGGCGATGATGTTTCCGCCGAACTGCCCCTGCGCGATCAGCTTCTCGTGGGGCACGAGGGCCGCCGCGCCGAAGCCGATGAGGGCGGCCATGGCGCACATCGGGCCGATGACGGCGAAGCCGATGCCCGCGACGCGGCGCGCGTCGGCCGGCTTCGAGGCATCGGTGAAGCGCGCGATGAGGTACGGCATGAAGGCCGCGCCGGTCAGCACGCAGAGGCAGAACGCGGCGAGATCGACGAAGCCGACGGGGCCGTCTCCGAAGAGCTGTCCCAGCTCCAGATAGCCGGACGAGCCGGACCGCTGCCGGTCGGCGGCGTCGAAGATCGAGCCGAAGCTGCCGTTGAACCTGATCAGGACGAGCAGGCCGAGGAGCGGAGCGATGATCACCAGACCGGCCATCTTGGCCATCTGCAGCACGCTCGCGCCGCGGGTGGCGCCGATCGCCGCGCAGGAGACGATCAGCGCGCCCATGAGCACGATGAGCAGCTGCCGCGTCCCGAGGTCGGTGATGCCGACCATCTGGGCCGTGTCGCCGAGGGGCTGGAACTGGGCGGTCAGCAGCGGCACCGTCGCGGCGAGCATGGCGAAACCGGCGGCGCGGCGGCCGGGCCCGGGCGGCAGATGGCGGGCGACGGTCTCGCCGAAGGAGCGTCCGCCGACGCCCGCGAGGCGCTTCGCCAGCCACTGCCGCATCAGCAGCGGGGACAGCGCCGCGGCCAGGGCGACGATCAGACCGTCCCCGCCGGCCACGGCGACGACCCCGACGAGGTACATGACGGCGGCGGCGTTCGCGATGTCGCCGGAGTAGGCGAATCCGGTCATGCGGGTACTGAGCCGCTTGCTCTCGCCGACGCGGAAGAACTCGTCGCCGACGCGGAGATCGGGGCTGGCCCACATCGACAGGAACAGGCAGGCGCCGATGAAGAGGAGGAACAGGAGCAGGGCGATCACGAGTCCGCCCATCACGCACCGCCCCCGTGGGCCGGACGCGGTGCGGTGCGGGCGCCCAGGAGGCGTGCGTAGGTCAAGGCTCCTCCAGGAGCAGAACGTGCGGCTCAGGCGCGGGCGGGACGCGACACAGGCATCGACCGCCCGAAAGGTCGAACACACGTTACCGGCGGTTAGGAGGAGCGCCATGAGGTGAACAGGGGGGATTCCGCGAAGAGTTGGTGACCGACCGCCCGCCGGTTCGACGGGCGGTCGGCGGGCCTCACCGGGTCACTGGACGCAGAACTCGTTCCCCTCGGGGTCGGCCATCACCGCCCACTCCCCGCCCTGCGCCTTCACCTCGTTCAGGACGCGCGCGCCGAGGCCGGTGAGCCGCTCGACCTCGGCCGCCCGCTGCCCTGCCTCGGCGTGTACGTCGATGTGCAGCCGGTTCTTGCCGCTCTTGGCCTCGGGCACCCGCTGGAACAGGATCCGGCGGCCGAGCCCGGTGCCGGTGTCCGCGTCCACCGGGTCGTCGGGGTGGCGCACGGCGACCAGGTCACGGAAGGCGTGGCGCCCCCACCGCGTCACGGTGTCCGCCTCGCTCACCGCCCCGAACCCGAGGAGCCGTTCGATCAGCGCGGCGTTGTCCTCGATCTCGTAGCCGAGGGTGGCCGCCCAGAATTCGGCCTGGGTGTGCGGATCGGCGGCGTCCACGACGAGCTTCCAGTGCAGAGTCATGCCCCAGTTATAGGCCGAACTTCCTCCGGGTGGGCGGAAGTTGGCGTCTGACGCGCCGCCTCCGCGGCCGCTTGGGCCAGCCGGGCCCGGTTGATCCGCGCCGTACGCAGCGCGTCCCAGGTCAGCACGGCGAGCGCCAGCCACACCAGCGCGAATCCGGCCCACCGCTCGGGCGGCATCGCCTCGTGGAAGTACCAGATGCCCAGCACGAACTGGAACACGGGCGCCAGGTATTGCAGCAGCCCCAGCGTCGACAGCGGCACCCGGATCGCCGCCGCCCCGAAGCACACCAGCGGGATGGCCGTGACCACGCCGGTCGAGGCGAGCAGCGCCGCGTGCCCGACGCCCTCCGTCTCGAACGTCGACCGGCCCTGCGCCGCCAGCCACACCAGGTAGGCGAGCGCGGGCAGGAACTGCACGGCGGTCTCGGCGGTGAGCGACTCGAGCCCGCTGAGGTTGACCTTCTTCTTCACGAGCCCGTACGTGCCGAAGGAGAACGCGAGCACCAGCGAGATCCACGGCGGCTGCCCGTACCCGATGGCCAGCACCAGGACAGCGGCGAACCCCGTCCCGACGGCCGCCCACTGCGCGGGCCGCAGCCGCTCCTTCAGGAGCAGGACGCCGAGCGCGATCGAGACGAGCGGGTTGATGAAGTACCCGAGTGAGGCCTCGACGACATGGCCGGAGTTCACGGACCAGATGTAGACGCCCCAGTTGACCGTGATGACGGCGGCGGCGATGGCGACGAGTCCGAGCCGCTTCGGCTGCCGGACCAGCTCCTTCGCCCAGCCCCACTTCCGTACGAAGAGCAGCGCGACGCCCACGAAGACCAGTGACCACACCATGCGGTGGGCCAGGATCTCCACGGATCCCGCGGGCTTGAGCAGTGGCCAGAACAGCGGGACGAGGCCCCACATCCCGTATGCCGCGAACCCGTTGAGGAGCCCGATGCGCCCCTCGTTCGCGCCCTGGCCCCCTGCCTTCGGCTCCGTGCCCGCCCCGTCCTGCATGAACCCTCCCTCGTGACACCCGGCAGCCCCGCGGCGGCCTCCACGAAGGTAGCGCCGCCGGGCCCCGCCCGTCATGCCCGTATCGCCATACGGTCCTGACGGATGTGCCGGGGCAGGGGGTGTCCGGAAGGGGTCTAGCGCAGCGCGGCGGCGATGGCGTCGGCGATCGGGGTGGTGGGCCGCCCGATGAGGCGGGCCAGGTCGCCGTTCTGCCGCGCGAGCAGGCCCTGCTCGACCGCGGTGTCCACGCCCACGAGGATGTCGGCGAAGGGGGCGGGGAGGCCCGCGCCGAGCAGGATCTCCCGGTTCTGCTCGGGCGTGACGGCCCGGTAGACGATCTCCTTGCCGGACTGCCGCCCGACCTCGGCGGCGTACTCGGCGAGCGACCACGCGACGTCGCCGCTCAGCTCGTACGCCTTGTTCTCGTGGCCCTCGCCGGTCAGTACGGCGACGGCGGCCGCGGCGTAGTCGGCGCGGGAGGCGGAGGCCAGCCGGCCCTCGCCCGCGTTCGCCACGACGGCGCCGTGCTCCAGGACCGGGGCCAGGTTCCCGGTGAAGTTCTCGTGGTACCAGCCGTTGCGCAGGAACGTGTACGGCAGGCCGGAGTCGAGGATCGCCTGCTCGGTGACCTTGTGCTCGGCGGCGAGCTCGAAGTCGGCGTCCGGGCCGCCGAGCACTCCGGTGTACGCGAGGAGCGCGACGCCCGCCGTCTTCGCCGCGTCGATCACGGCCTGGTGCTGGGCGACGCGCTGCCCGACCTCGCTGCCGGAGATCAGCAGGACGCGGTCGCCCGCACGGAAGACGCCGTCGAGCGTCTCGGGCGCGCTGTAGTCGGCGACGCGCAGCTCGACGCCGCGCTCCGCGAGGTCGGAGGCCTTGTCCTTGTTCCGCACGACGGCGGCGATCTCCGCTGCGGGAACGCCCGCGTCGAGCAGTCCCGCGACGACCAAACGGCCGAGCTGTCCGGTGGCGCCGGTGACGACGAAGCTCATGTCTGAAATCTCCTTGATGAGGGGGGTTCCCCTTCACCGTAGGACAGCCACTAACGAATCGTAAGTACCCACTTTGAAGTAAGGTACTGGTGTGACGGTAAGCAGGGTCAAGGAATGGACGACGACCGGCGAGGGCATGTGCCCGCAGCGTCTGGTCCTGGAGCACGTCACCAGCCGCTGGGGCGTCCTCGTGCTGATGGCGCTGGCGGAACGGTCGTTCCGGTTCAGCGAACTGCGCCGGGAACTCGGCGGGGCCGTCAGCGAGAAGATGCTCGCGCAGACGCTGCAGACCCTGGAGCGCGACGGCGTCGTGCACCGCGACGCCAAGCCCGTGATCCCGCCCCGCGTCGACTACTCGCTCACCGCTCTGGGCCGCGAGGCCGCCGCGCAGGTCGGCGCGCTCGCGGACTGGACGGAGCGGAGGCTGCCCGAGGTGCAGTCGGCACGCCAGGCGTACGACGAGGGGCGCGCGGACGGCGCGTAACGCAGGAAGTCCGGGCGCGCGGTGGCCGCGCGCCCGGACTTCGCCCTGTTTGCCGGGCGCTCAGCCCACGACGGTCCAGGTGTCGCCGCCGGCGAGCAGCGCACCCAGTTCGCCCTTGCCGTCCCGCTCGATCGCGGCGTCGAGCTGGTCGCTCATCTGCACGTCGTAGACGGGCCGTTCGACATCGCGCAGGACACCGATCGGGGTGTGGTGCAGCGTGTCCGGGTCGGCGAGCCGGGAGAGCGCGAAGGCCGTGGTCGGGGACGCCGCGTGGGCGTCGTGGACCAGGATGTCCGCCTTGTTGTCCTCCGTGACCGGCACGACGCTGAGGTCGCCGGTGGCCGGGTCGCGCACGACGCCCTTCGAGGCCTCGGGCCCGAAGGTGATCGGCTGCCCGTGTTCGAGGCGGATGACGGCTTCCTCGGCCTGCTGCTTGTCCTTGAGGACCTCGAAGGCGCCGTCGTTGAAGATGTTGCAGTTCTGGTAGATCTCGACGAGCGCCGTCCCCTGGTGGTCGGCGGCCGCCCGGAGCACCGACGTGAGGTGCTTGCGGTCGGAGTCGACGGTGCGGGCCACGAAGGACGCCTCGGCGCCGATGGCGAGCGACACCGGGTTGAAGGGCGCGTCGAGCGAGCCCATCGGCGTCGACTTGGTGATCTTGCCGACCTCGGACGTCGGGCTGTACTGGCCCTTGGTGAGCCCGTAGATCCGGTTGTTGAACAGCAGGATCTTCAGGTTCACATTGCGGCGCAGCGCGTGGATGAGGTGGTTGCCGCCGATCGACAGCGCATCGCCGTCACCGGTCACGACCCACACGCTCAAGTCCCGCCGGGACGAGGC
This sequence comes from Streptomyces sp. UC4497, assembly GCF_054871485.1. Lineage (NCBI taxonomy): Bacteria > Bacillati > Actinomycetota > Actinomycetes > Kitasatosporales > Streptomycetaceae > Streptomyces > Streptomyces sp. UC4497. The sequence goes on from NZ_JBTYHB010000011.1 coordinate 10,079, forward strand.
GAGTCCGGTGGCGATGGCCGGGGCGCGGCCGTGGATGGAGTGCATCCCGTAGGTGTTCATGTAGTACGGGAAGCGGGACGAGCAGCCGATCCCGGAGACGAAGACGATGTTCTCCTTCGCCAGCCCGAGCTCGGGCATGAAGCCCTGCACGGCGGCGAGGACCGCGTAGTCGCCGCAGCCCGGGCACCAGCGCACTTCCTGATCGGACTTGAAGTCCTTCATGGACTGCTTGGCCTCGGCCTTGGGAACCAGCGACAGAAGCGTCTGAGCGCCGTCCCCGGTCTCCCCCGGAGCCTCTTCCGCGGCCTGGCCGCCGGCCTCCCGGGACTCCCTGGTCTGCGTATCAGCCATCGATGGCCTCCTTGAGAGCGGTGGCGAGCTGCTCAGCCTTGAACGGCATTCCGTTGACCTGGTTGTAGCTGTGCGCGTCCACCAGATACTTCGCCCGTACGAGTGTGGCGAGCTGACCGAGGTTCATCTCGGGGATCACCACCTTGTCGTAACGCTTCAGGACCTCACCCAGATTCCGCGGGAACGGGTTGAGGTGGCGCAGATGGGCCTGCGCGATGTGCTCACCGGCCGTGCGCAGGCGACGCACCGCGGCCGTGATCGGGCCGTACGTAGAGCCCCAGCCGAGGACGAGCGTGCGGGCCTCGCCGGTGGCGTCGTCGACCTCGATGTCGGGCACGTCGATGCCGTCGACCTTCGCCTGCCGGGTGCGGACCATGAAGTCGTGGTTGGCCGGGTCGTACGAGATGTTGCCCGTGCCGTCCTGCTTCTCGATCCCGCCGATCCGGTGCTCCAGGCCCGGCGTGCCGGGGATCGCCCAGGGGCGCGCGAGGGTCTGCGGGTCGCGCTTGTACGGCCAGTAGACCTCGGTGCCGTCCTCGGTGGTGTGGTTCGGCCCGGAGGCGAACTGGACGCGCAGGTCCGGGAGTTCGTCGACCTCGGGGATGCGCCACGGTTCCGAGCCGTTGGCCAGGTAGCCGTCCGAGAGCAGCATGACCGGGGTGCGGTAGGTGACGGCGATCCGGGCCGCTTCGAGGGCGGCGTCGAAGCAGTCGGCGGGGGTGCGGGGTGCGACGACCGGGATCGGGGCCTCGCCATTGCGCCCGTACATGGCCTGGAGCAGGTCGGCCTGTTCGGTCTTGGTCGGCAGTCCGGTGGAGGGGCCGCCGCGCTGGATGTCGATGACGAGCAGCGGCAGTTCGAGGCTCACGGCGAGGCCGATGGTCTCGGACTTGAGCGCGACGCCGGGGCCTGACGTCGTGGTGACGGCGAGGCTGCCGCCGAAGGCGGCGCCGAGCGCGGCACCGATGCCGGCGATCTCGTCCTCCGCCTGGAAGGTGCGCACGCCGAAGTTCTTGTGCTTGCTGAGCTCGTGGAGGATGTCACTCGCGGGAGTGATCGGGTACGAGCCCAGGTACAGCGGCAGGTCCGCCTGCTTCGAGGCCGCGATCAGCCCGTACGAGAGGGCCAGGTTCCCGGAGATGTTGCGGTAGGTGCCGGGAGGGAAGGCGGTGGAGGCGGGGGCGACCTCGTAGGAGACCGCGAAGTCCTCGGTCGTCTCACCGAAGTTCCAGCCCGCGTGGAACGCCGCGAGGTTCGCCTTCATGATCTCGGGCTTCTTGGCGAACTTGGCCTTGAGGAACTTCTCCGTGCCCTCGGTCGGCCGGTGGTACATCCACGACAGCAGGCCGAGCGCGAACATGTTCTTGGAGCGCCCCGCGTCCTTGCGCGAGAGCTCGAACTCCTTCAGCGCCTCGACGGTGAGCGTCGTCAGCGGCACGGGGTGCACGTGGTACCCGTCGAGCGAACCGTCCTCGAGGGGGCTGGTGTCGTAACCGACCTTCTGCATCGCCCGCTTGGTGAACTCATCGGTGTTGACGATGACTTCGGCGCCGCGCGGTACGTCCCCGATATTGGCCTTCAGTGCGGCCGGGTTCATCGCCACCAGTACGTTCGGCGCGTCGCCCGGCGTCAGGATGTCGTGGTCGGCGAAGTGGAGTTGGAAGGAGGACACGCCCGGCAGCGTCCCTGCGGGGGCGCGGATCTCGGCCGGGAAGTTCGGCAGCGTGGAGAGATCGTTGCCGAACGAAGCGGTCTCCGAAGTGAAGCGGTCCCCCGTGAGCTGCATGCCGTCACCGGAGTCACCCGCGAACCGGATGATCACCCGGTCGACGCGCCGTACGTCCTTGCTCGATTGTCCTGCCGACGTTCGCTGCCCGCCGACAACAGCGCTGTCGGTCCCGTCGGCCTGCTCGGTGGTGCTACTGACCTGGCTGGTCACTGAACTGGACCTCCCTCGAGGCGGCTGTGCGGGCACGGCCGTCCCACCGGCCTTCCCACGGCCCCACCCTACGTCTGTAAGGGTCGCCTTCCTGAGGCGATTCGCATGGTGGACCGCCAAATGAGACGGCGGGTCGCCCCGATTTGTGTGTTGATTCCCCCTGTGGAGACGCGCTCGGTCGGTCGATGGTTCTGTGGCGCCTCCATTATCTGACGGGACGTCAGTTAATCAAGACGGTGATGGGTTCAGGCAGGAAGGCGGGGACGGGTTCGGGTCGGAAGGCGGTCATGAGTTCCGGGAGGAAGGCCTTCATGAGTTCAGGTAGGTCAGGACCGCCAGTACGCGGCGGTGGTCCCCGTCGCTCTGGGACAGCCCCAGCTTCAGGAAGATGTTGCTGACGTGCTTCTCGACCGCGCCGTCGCTCACCACGAGCTGCCGCGCGATCGCCGAGTTCGTACGCCCCTCCGCCATCAGGCCGAGCACCTCGCGCTCGCGGGGCGTCAGATTCGCCAGCACGTCCTGCTTGCGGCTGCGGCCGAGCAGCTGCGCGACCACCTCGGGGTCGAGCGCGGTGCCGCCCTCGGCGACCCGGACCACCGCGTCCACGAACTCCCGCACCTCGGCGACCCGGTCCTTGAGCAGGTACCCGACGCCGCGGCTCGAACCGGCGAGCAGCTCGGTGGCGTACTGCTCCTCCACGTACTGCGACAGGACCAGCACGCCGAGGTCGGGGAACCGGGCCCGCAGTCGCACCGCCGCGCGCACGCCCTCGTCCGTGTGCGTGGGCGGCATGCGCACGTCCGCGACGACCACGTCGGGCAGCTGTCCCTGATCCCCCAGCTCGACGATGGTCTTGATCAGCGCTTCCCCGTCGCCGACACCCGCGACGACCTCGTGACCGCGGTCCGTGAGCAACCGGGTCAGGCCCTCCCTGAGCAGCACTGAATCCTCGGCGATGACGACCCGCACCTTGTCCTCCACGTTCTTCGGCCCCCCAGCACACGAGCGCCCCGACACGCTGCGCGCCGAGATCACCCGATCCTGCCCCCAGCATTCCAGGCTCGGGGGGTGGAGGGGCAGGGTTCTTCGGGCGGGTGTCGGGTGGAGGGAGCCGCTCGGGCTCGGCCCGGGACGTGGCCGTTCCTAGGCCACAGGCTTCGTCCGGGGCCCGGCCGTCCCTACGCCACGGGGCTCCGCCCCGGACCCCGCGCCTCAATCGCCGGCGGGGCTGGTTTTGCCGGACCGGCGTTACGGCCTCGGGGCACTGTCCACTGTCCCGGACCTCGCGAGTCCCGTCCCAGAGCGGGGCTTGATTTGTCCCACCCACCCGCAGACAATCGCCCCGTTCCCCCGCCCATCTCCCACCCACCCGCCCCCTCCGGGGGCGTCGGCCCGACGGGGTGCCGCCAGAGCCTTGGGCGATCCGGTGGCGGCCACGGCTCCCGCTCGTTGCGGTCGACGCTGCCCCACCTCGGGTAACCTCCGCCAGCCGCGGCTCCCCACCCATTTGCGGCCGACGCCGTCCCGCCTTGGGCAACGCCAACCCCGGCTCCCCACCCGCCACGGTCGGCCGCCCCCGCCTTGGGCAATCTGCCGCCTGGGGCGGCAGGGTGGGCAAGGCGGCGCCCCGGTGCGGCGCAACGGGAAACAAGGGGCCCGGCCACGGGTGGGCGGACAGCGCACGGTGCCGCGCAACGGGAAACGAGGGGCCCACCACGGGTGGGCGGACAGTGCACGGTGCCGCGCAACGGGGACCAGGGGCCGGCCACGGCACGGTGCCGTGCCACGGGGAGTCCGCCCCGGCCACGGGTAGGCCAGGGCGGACGGTGCCGCGGAACCACCCACGGGCTCACCCCCGCGTCACGGCCGACGCCACGGCAACTCCGCCGTCACCCGCGTCGGCCCACCCCCGGGCGACTCGACCACCAGAATCCCGTCGACCGCATCGAGACGCCCGGCCAGCGCCGCCAACCCCGACCCGCCGGAGGCCACCGCTCCGCCGCCCCCGTTGTCGTACACCTGCACCATCAACCGGTCCCGCGCCCGCCACACGTCGACCTCCGCCCGCGTCGCCCCGCTGTGCGCGCTCACGTTCTGGAGCAGCTCGGAGACGGTGAAGTACGCGATGCCCTCGATGGCCGGCGCCGGCCGCTCCACCAGGTCGACCTCCACCCGCACCGGCACCGCACACCGCGACGCCACCGCCGACAGCGCCGCGTCGAGCCCGCGGTCCGTGAGCACCGCCGGGTGGATCCCGCGCGCCAAGTCCCGCAGCTCCTGCAGCGCCGTCTTCACCTCACCGTGCGCCTCGCCCACCAGGCGCGCCGCCGTCTCGGGGTCCTCGCTCAGCTTCTCCTTGGCGACACCGAGGTCCATGGCCAGATTCACCAGCCGGGCCTGCGCCCCGTCGTGCAGATCCCGCTCTATGCGCCGCAGGTCGGCCGCCGCCGTGTCGACCACGACACCCCGGTCCGACTCCAGCTCCACCACGCGCGACGCGAGCCGCGAGGGGCCGAGCAGTCCGATCACCATCAGCCGGTCCACCGTCGTCAACGCCCGGATCACCCACGGCGTGACCAGCGTGACGAGCAGCCCGAGCCCCGCGGTCACCGTGATCTCGAAGGGGTTGTCGAGGTAGATGGCGTGGCCCGCGTCCCCGTACAGCTGGATGCCGTCCTGTCCCACGTACGTGGGAAACACCCAGCGCCAGAGCGGATACGTGAGCATCGTCCAGCCGGTCGCCCAGAAGCTCAGCCCCACGGCGAACCCGAACACCGCCCACGGCATGTGCAGCACCCCGTACAGCAAGTGCCGCCACGAGACGCCGCTCTTGAGCGTCGCCCCTATCCACCCCATCGGCCCGCCCGTGCGCGGCCGCAGCGGCTCCGGCGTACCGACCTCGACGCCGAGCAGCCCGCGTGCCCGCACCCGCTCCAGCGCACCGAGCCCGCGCGACCCGGCGAGCGCCGCCGCGAGCACCGGAACCCCGATGAACGTGATCAGCAGGCCCACACCCAGCGAGGTCATCGTCACGGCCCACACGAACCCGATGATGCTGAGCGGCAGGCTGAGCAGCAGATATCCGAACTCCCGCCACGTCCGCCCCTCGATCGGCGCCCGCAACCCGGCCGGCAGCCGGTTCAGGCCCCGACGCGGGCCCGAACGGTCGTCGTGGCCACCGTCGAAGCCGTGCCCGGCGTCGCGGTTCTCGTCGTACGAGTACGCGTACGCGTCCCTCTGGTCGCGATATCCGTACGAGTGCGTGGCCATCGTGTCCGTCCGTTCTGCTCAGTACCGCTCAGGTCTGTGGGGGAGCCGTCGCTCTGCTCACTTGGGCTCTGCATCAAGCCTCCTCGCGGGCGCGCCCCGCGACCATGCGGCGGGTCGGCGTCTTCGACCGGGGGTTTTCCCTACCTCTGCCGTATCGGCTCGGTCCGATCGCGCCACGGCAGCTCCGCCGTGACCGTGGTCGGGCCGCCCTGCGGCGAGATCACGACGAACAGGCCGTCCACCGCGCCCAGCCGCTCCGCGAGGCCCGCCATGCCCGTCCCCTTGGTCACGCTCGCGCCGCCCCGCCCGTCGTCGTACACCTGGATGAGCAGCCGGTCCTTCGAGCGCCACACGTCCACCGAGGCCAGCGTGGCGCCGCTGTGCTTGCTGATGTTCTGAAGCAGCTCGGAGACGGTGAAGTACGCGATGCCCTCGATCGCCTCCGCCGGCCGGCCCGTCAGTTCCGTCGTCACCTTCACCGGCACCGTGCAGCGCGAGGCCACGGAGGACAGGGCCGCGTCGAGCCCGCGGTCGGTGAGGACGGCCGGGTGAATGCCGCGCGCCAGGTCCCGCAGTTCCTGCAGCGCGAGCTTGACCTCGCCGTGCGCCTCGTCGACCATCGCCGCCACCGCGTCGTCGGCCCGGCCCTCCAGGAGCTTCTCCTTCGCGAGACCGAGCCCCATGGCCAGATTGACCAGCCGGGCCTGCGCCCCGTCGTGCAGATCGCGCTCGATGCGCCGCAGGTCGGCGGCGGCCGTGTCGACGACGACGCCCCGGTCCGACTCGAGCTCCTCGATCCGCCGCTCCAACTCGTCGGAGGGGGAGAGCAGCGCCCGCACCATCGCCCGGTCCGCGTTGCCCAGACCGCGCGCGATGAACGGCAGCACCGGCCACAGCACGAACAGACCGACCAGCGTCAGGGCGAACGTCAGCACGGCCCACGGCAACCGGATCACCTCGTACAGCACCGTGCGCCAGCCCACCGGGTCCTTGAGTCCGGTCCACAGCCAGCCGAAGAAACCGCCCGCGCGCCGCACCGGCAGCGGGCTCGGCTCGTCGATGCGCACGCCGAGCAGCGCCCTCGCCCGCCCGCGCTCCGCCTTGCCGAGCAGCCGCGCACCCCTGAGGCCGGCGGCGATCAGCGGAAGTCCGATCACCGTGACCGTCAGCCCCGCGCCGAGCGACACCATCGTGACCGCGTACACGAATCCGAAGACGGACAGCGGGAAGCTGCTCAGGAGATAGGCGATCTCCTTCCACGTGGCGCTGTCGTACCCCAGTCGTGGCGGTGGCAGCACCGGATGGTCTTCGGGAGTGTCGAGTGGCTCGGTCATAGCGGCAAGAGTGCCCTGGCCCGGGGCGGGGCGCCATGAGGACGACCGCCAACTTGACCGGGGGTTAACCCCACCACGAGCCCCACCTCGACTCCCGGCTCAAGTCCCGCCTTGAGCCCTACCTTGCCCAAGCCCCTCGCCCCGGGCTGCTTACCGTCCCTTTAACAGGGCCTAGACTCCCGTGCGTACAGATCGTCGAACACAACGAACTCGCGAGGGGCGCAGGTACGTGACGGGATCGGACGGGACCGTCATCGCGGCGGACTACTTCCAGTCGTACTCGGTCGTCGGGCTGCTCGCCGTCGTCGGCGTGCTCTTCGTCGCCGTCGCCTTCGGCTCGGGGAAGCTGCTGCGCCCGGTGGTTCCCACCAGGGAAAAGTTCCTGACGTACGAATGCGGCGTCGACCCCGTCGGGGACGGCTGGGCTCACACCCAGGTCCGCTACTACGTGTACGCCTTCCTCTACGTGATCTTCGCGGTCGACTCGATCTTCCTCTTCCCTTGGGCCACGGTCTTCGCCGCGCCGGGATACGGCGCGACGACCCTCGTCGAGATGTTCATCTTCCTGGGCTTCCTCACCGTGGGCCTGCTGTACGCATACAAGAAGGGCGTCCTTACGTGGACGTGAGTGCCGTGACTCCTGCCCCCGAGCCCGCTCCTGCCCCCGTGGACCTGCCGGACCCCGTCGGCTCCCTCGGGCCGAAGAAGCTGGGCGTGCTCTCGCGGCTCGCCCCCGAGCCGATGAAGGTGGTCCTCAACTGGGGCCGCCGCTACAGCTTGTGGGTGTTCAACTTCGGCCTCGCCTGCTGTGCCATCGAGTTCATCGCCGCGTCCATGGCGCGCCACGACTTCATCCGGCTCGGCGTGATCCCGTTCGCACCGGGCCCGCGCCAGGCCGACCTGATGGTGGTCTCGGGCACGGTCACCGACAAGATGGCCCCCGCCGTGAAGCGGCTGTACGAGCAGATGCCCGAGCCGAAGTACGTCATCTCGTTCGGCGCCTGCTCCAACTGCGGCGGCCCGTACTGGGATTCGTACTCGGTGACCAAGGGCGTCGACCAGATCATCCCCGTCGACGTGTACGTGCCCGGGTGCCCGCCCCGACCCGAGGCGCTGCTCCAGGGCATTCTCAAGCTCCAGGAGAAGATCGCCCGCGAGTCGCTCGGCGAGCGGTACGCCTCCGCCGACGCGGCGGCCGGGCGGCCCTCGGCGGCCGCGCTGAGCAGCGGACTCGTCCAGCCGCCTGCACCCTCCGGGAACCCGTCCGGGGGTGACCGATGAGCTGGCTGCCGGCCCCCGTGGAGGAGCTGTTCGGCGCCGAGGCCACGGTCGAGGAGGCGTACGACCTGCTGACCGTCGATGTCCCGGCGGCCGAGTGGATCGCGGCTCTGACGACGGCCCGTACGACGCTGGAGTGCACGTATTTCGACTGGTTGAGCGCGGTCGACGAGCCGGAGGCCGGGTTCCGCGTGTGCGCGCACGTCGCCGCCGTGGCGCCCCGGTCCGTACGTCGCCTGCTGCTGCGCACGACCGTTCCGCACGCGGCCCCCGTGCTCGCGTCGGCGGTCGACGTGTACGCGGGCGCGGCCTGGCACGAGCGCGAGACGCACGAGATGTTCGGCGTCGACTTCACCGACCACCCGGGCCTCGACCCGCTCCTGTTGCCCGACGGCTTCGAAGGTCACCCGCTGCGCAAGGACTTCGTGCTCGCGGCCCGCGTCGCGAAGGCGTGGCCGGGTGCGAAGGAGCCGGGGGAGTCCGAGCACGGCGGCCCCAAGCGGCGCCAGATGCTGCCGCCCGGCGTCCCCGACCCGAACGAATGGGGCCCGCTGAAGGGTCAGTTGCCGCCTGCCCCGGCCCGGCCCGCGCGGGGCGCGCGCGCCGGTGCGGCAGGGCGCGCGGCGGGTGCCGCGGGTGCCGCGGGCGCCGAGGGGCGTGCGGCGGGGGAGCGGCCCGCGCGGCGCACCCGGTCCGCGACCCAGGGGTCGGCGAGCCAGGCGGCCGCGCCTGCGGCTGAAGCCTCGGAGGCACCGGAGGCCCCGAAGGCCCCGGAAGCGTCGCCGCGTCCGGTACGGCGCTCCCGCAGCGCCTCCCAGGGCTCTGCCTCGCAACGCGAGACGCCCACCGAACCCCCGGCCCAGAGCCCGGAACCCGCACCGAAACCCCGCTCGAGCGACGCACCCTGGCACCACGCCAAACCCGCGTTCGACGAGGAGCCGAAGAAGCCGGAACCCACCCCGGACGAGCCCTCGACGGACAACCCCGGGACTCCGGTGGAGACCCCCGAGACCCCGACGGACACCCCCGAGACCCGGCCGGACAACAACGGAGGCAACGAGTGAACGACGCCCTCGACGTCGCCCTGCGCCTCGTCGTCGTCTTCGTCGCCTTCCTGGTGCTGCCCCTGGTCGTCGGCCAGACCGAACACAAGGTCATGGCGCACATGCAGGGCCGCCTCGGCCCCATGTACGCGGGCGGTTTCCACGGCTGGGCCCAACTGGTCGCCGACGGCGTCAAGTTCGCGCAGAAGGAGGACGTGGTCCCGGCCGATGCCGACCGCCGCGTCTTCCAACTCGCCCCCGCGGTCGCCCTCCTCCCGTACCTCCTCGTGCTGCTCGCCATCCCGGTCGGGCCCGGCGACGGCGCGGTCGGCGCCGTCATCGACGCGGGCATCTTCTTCGTCCTCGCGGTCATGGGCGTCGGCGTCCTCGGCTCGCTGATGGCGGGCTGGGCGAGCGCCAACAAGTTCTCCCTCCTGGGCGGTCTGCGCACGGCCGCCCAACTCCTGGCGTACGAACTCCCGATGCTGCTCGCGGCGGCCTCCGTGGCCATGGCCGCGGGAACGGTCTCCCTTCCCGGCATCCTCGACGCCTTCGAGTGGTGGTGGCTGCCCTGGCAGATCGTCGGCGCCGTCGTCTTCTTCGTGGCGGGTCTCGCCGAACTTCAGCGTCCTCCCTTCGACATGCCGGTCGCCGACTCCGAGATCATCTTCGGCGCGTACACCGAGTACACCGGGCTGCGTTTCGCGCTCTTCCTCCTCGCCGAGTACGCGGGAATCGTGGTGCTCTGCGGCCTGACCACGGTGCTGTTCCTGGGCGGCTGGCACGGACCGTGGGGCGCCGACGGCCTGGGCTGGGTGTGGACCCTGCTCAAGACCGCGGTCCTGGCCTTCGTCGTCATCTGGCTCCGCGTCACGTACCCGCGTCTGCGTGAGGACCAGCTGCAGAAGCTCGCCTGGACCACCCTCGTCCCCTTCGCCCTCGCGCAGATCGCGCTCACCGGAATCGTGAAGGTGGCGATCAACTGATGCCCCCGATCCCTGGCAGCGGCCTGGCCAAGGGCCTCGCCGTCACCCTCCGCACGATGACGAAGAAGACCGTCACCGAGCAGTACCCGGAGCACCAGCCCGAACTCCCGCCCCGCACCCGCGGCGTCATCGGGCTCTTCGAGGAGAACTGCACGGTCTGCATGCTGTGCGCCCGCGAATGCCCCGACTGGTGCATCTACATCGACTCCCACAAGGAGACGGTTCCGCCTGCCGTCGAGGGCGGCCGCGAGCGCAGCCGCAACGTCCTCGATCGTTTCGCCATCGACTTCTCCCTCTGCATGTACTGCGGTATCTGCATCGAGGTGTGCCCCTTCGACGCGCTGTTCTGGTCCCCGGAGTTCGAGTACGCCGAGACCGACATCCGCGAGCTCACCCATGAGCGCGACAAGCTCCGCGAGTGGATGTGGACGGTCCCGTCCCCACCCGCCCTCGACCCCGCGGCCGAGGACCCCAAGGAACTCGCGGCGGCCCGCAAATCCGCGGACAAACTGGCAGCGGCCCAGGAGGCAGCGGCCCAGGAGGCAGCCGCTCAGGAAGCAGCCGCCCAGGAGCCCCCGGCCGCCGGACCGAAGGCCACCCCCGGCGACCCCAATAACCCCAATAACGCCAACGACCCCGGAGAGGAGCCCACCGCATGACCCTCGCCGCATCGGCGGCCGTCGCCACGGCAGCCGACAGCCCTGGGTTCCTCTCCCCGTCCGGCGTCGAGATCGCCTTCGTGCTCGTGGGCCTCGTGACCTTCGCCGCGGCGATCGTCACCGTCACCACGAAGCAGCTGGTGCACGCCGCCCTGTGGCTGGTCGTCGCCCTCGGCGGGCTCGCCGTCGAGTACCTCCTGCTCACAGCCGAGTTCATCGCCTGGGTGCAGGTCCTCATCTACGTCGGTTCCGTCGTGGTCCTCCTCCTGTTCGGCCTGATGCTGACCCGCGCGCCCATCGGCCGCTCACCGGACGCGGACAGCCCCAACCGCTGGGCCGCCCTGACCGTGGCCGTCGCCTCCGCCGCCGCCCTGATCTGGGTCGTCGTCGACGCGTTCCGCACGACCTGGATCGACCTCGACGGCCCGGTGCAGGGCAGCACGGACGTGACCGGCTCGATCCTCTTCAAGCACTGGGTCCTGCCGTTCGAGGCGCTCTCGGTCCTGCTCCTCGCCGCCCTGGTGGGCGCGATCGTCCTGTCCCGCAGGAACAACGCCGACACCGCCCCGGCAGCCGAAGGCGAGGGAACCCGCTGATGCACCTCGCCTACCCCGCCGTCCTCTCCTCCCTCCTCTTCTGCACGGGCCTGTACGGCGTACTGGCCCGCCGCAACGCGATCCTGGTCCTGATGTCGGTCGAGCTGATGCTCAACGCCGTCAACCTGAACCTCGTCGCCTTCGACGTCTGGCTGCGCGACACCCTCCACGCGGGCCAGGCCCTCACCCTGTTCACCATCGCCATCGCCGCCGCCGAGATCGGCATCGGTCTGGCGATCGTCCTGGCCGTCTATCGGAACCGCGGCACGTCGGACATCGACAAGCTGCGCGACTCCGCCGAGCCCCACGACCCGGACGACGACCCGCACGACCCGTCCGAGACCCCGGCCCCCACCGCCGGCACCGCGGACGAGAAGGCCGAGGCCACCGCGTGACCACGACGAACCTCGCCGTCCTCGTCCCCCTCCTGCCGTTCCTCGGCGCCGTCGCCGGCCTGCTCCTCGGCCGCACGGCCCCGGGCTTCGCCCGCCCGCTGGCCGTCCTGCCGACGCTGGCCGCGCTGGCCCTCGCCGTCGTGGTCGCCCTCGACCAGGGCGGTGGCACGGGCAACGGCACCGCGGCCCTCGACGCGCACACCCAGCTCGCCCCGACCGGCTCCGTGCCGATCGAACTCGCCCTGCACATCGACGGCTTCGCCGCCCTCGTCGCCGTCCTCGTCGGCCTGGTCGCGACCTGCGTGCAGATCTACTCGACGGGCTATCTGCGCGACGACCCGCGCTACCCCTCGTACGCCGCCCTCGTCTCGCTCTTCACCTCCGCGATGCTCCTGGTCGTCTACTCGGGCGACCTGATGGTCCTGCTAGTCGGCTGGGAAGTCATGGGCATCTGCTCGTACTTCCTCGTCGGCCACTACTGGGAGACCCCCGAGGCACGGGCCGCCTCCCTCAAGGCGTTCCTGGTCACGAAGCTCGGCGATGTCCCCTTCCTCATCGGCCTGTTCGCGCTCGCCGTGGACACGGGCTCGTTCCGCATCACGACGATCCTGGGCAAGGTCACGACCGAGGGCGGCCTCGACCACCCGACCCTGATCGCCCTCCTGCTGCTTGCCGGTGTGGCGGGCAAGTCCGCGCAGTTCCCGCTGCACACCTGGCTGCCCGACGCGATGGCGGGCCCCACGCCCGTCTCCGCGCTGATCCACGCCGCGACGATGGTCGCCGCCGGTGTCTACTTCGTCGCCCGTCTCCTCCCGGTCTTCGCCGCCTCGCAGGCAGCCATGATCGTGATGGCCGTGATGGCCGCGGTGACCATGCTCGGCTCGGCCCTGGCTGCGCTCGCCCAGGACGACATCAAGCGGGTCCTCGCGTACTCGACCGTCGGCCAGCTCGGCTATATGACCGGCGCCCTCGCCGTCGGCAGCCGCGACGCCGCCGTCTTCCACCTCCTCGCGCACGGCGCCTTCAAGGCGCTGCTGTTCCTCGGGGCGGGCGTGATCATCCACGCCGCCGGCACCAACTCGCTGGCCGCGATGTCCCGCATGAAGGACCTGCGCGACCGCGTGCCGGACGCCTTCTGGACGGTGACCGTGGCGCTGCTCGCGCTCGCCGCGATCCCGCCGTTCAGCGGCTTCTTCTCCAAGGAGGCCGTCCTCGGCGCCGCCGAGCACACCGCCACCGGCCATGAGAACGGAGCCCTGACCGCGCCGACCGCGTCCGGCTGGATCGTCCTCGTGGCGGGCCTGCTCACGGCCCTGCTCACCGCCGCCTACGCGACCCGGTTCTGGCTCCTCGCGTTCAAGGGCAGCGGTGCCGAGGCCCCCGACCACGGCAAGCAGCCGGTCACGATGAACGTCGTCCTGTGGGTCCTGGCGATCCCCTCCCTCGGATTCGGACTGCTCGCGGGCGTACTGCCCGACTGGTTCGACGGCACGTCCCTCACCCCGACGCTGACCACCTCCGTCCTCGGCACCGGCTTCGCGCTCGTCGGCGGCCTGGTCACCTACGCGGCCTGGCGCCACACCACCGCGATGGCGGCCCGCCGCACCCCGATCGGCGCCGTCGCGGTCGACACCGAGTCCGGCGACGCGGGCCTGGTCGAGGCCGAGGCCATCGCGACACACACCCCCGCGTACGGGAACATCGCCGCCGCCCCCGACCCGGCCGACCCCGGCCGTCTGCTGCTCGGCCCGCTGCACCGCCACGCGGCCGTCGGCTTCCACCTCGACGCCGTCTACGCGGCGCTCTTCGTCCGCCCGGTGCAGGCCGGCGCCGCACTGGTCGGCTTCCTCGACCGGGCCGTCGTCGACACCTACGTACGCGGGGCGGCCGAAGCACCGAAGGTGCTGGGCTGGGCCGTGCGCAGGGCCCAGACCGGAAACGTGCAGACCTACCTCAGCGCACTGCTCGCAGGCACCGTCGTTCTGGTGGTCGCCGTCGTCCTCGTCGCCACCGCCGGAGCGTGAGCAGCCGTGATCGATATCAGCGAATCCGTGATGCAGTTCCTTCTCGCATTGATCGTCGTCGGCCCGCTCATCGGTGCCGTTCTCGCCCTTCTCCCGGCCCCGCCCGGGCTGAAGGGGAAGTCCCCGGACCAGGCCGTGCTCCGCCACGGCGTGACCGTGACCGGCGTGATCCTCATCGCCGCGATCGCCCTCGCGCTCGGCTTCGACCACGACCAGCCGTCGAAGATGCAGGCCACGACCGACATCAGCTGGATCCCCGCGCTCGACGTGCGTATCCACCTCGGCATCGACGGCATCTCCCTCCCCCTCCTCGTGCTCACGGCGCTGCTGACGTTCCTGTGCGCGCTGTACTCGTACTTCCACATGCCGGCCGGGCCGTCCCCCAAGGCGTTCGTCGCGCTGATCCTCGTCCTGGAATCGGGAACGCTCGCGACCTTCGCCGTCCTGGACCTCCTCCTCTTCTTCCTCGCGTTCGAGATGGTCCTCATCCCGATGTACTTCCTCATCGCCCGATGGGGCGGCGAGCAACGGGCGCAGGCGGCCTGGAAGTTCATCCTCTTCACGCTGCTCGGCTCGGTCGTGATGCTGCTCGGACTCCTCCTTATCGGCGTTAAGTCGGGCACGTTCGACATGATGGCACTCGCCACTGACAACGGTCGGGGTCTGAGTACATCCGTGCAGGTCATCGCGGTTCTGGCGATCGGTATCGGGCTCGCCGTGAAGACCCCGATGTGGCCGCTGCACAGCTGGCTGCCCGACGCCCACACCGCCGCCCCGACCGTCGGCTCGGTCCTCCTCGCCGGCGTCCTGCTGAAGATGGGTACGTACGGGTTCGTCCGGATCCTGCTCCCCATCGCGCCCGACGGGATGCGGACCTTCGCGCCGTACCTCGCCGCGCTCGCCGTCGTCGGGATCATCTACGGGTCCCTGGCCTGCCTGAACCTGGCCAAGCAGGGCGCGAAGGGCGACCTCAAGCGCCTCATCGCGTACTCCTCCGTCGGCCACATGGGCTTCGTCCTGCTCGGCATCTCGACGATGAGCCCGACCGGCGTGAACGGCGCGCTGTTCGCCAACATCGCCCACGGCCTCATCACCGGCCTGCTCTTCTTCCTCGTCGGCGCGCTCAAGGACCGGGCCGGCACCAGCGACCTCGACGCCCTCGCCGAGCAGGGCGGCATGGCCCTGTACGGCAAGGCGCCGCGCCTCGGCGGCCTCCTCGCGTTCGCTGCCGTCGCCTCGCTCGGGCTGCCGGGCCTCGCCGGTTTCTGGGGCGAAATGCTCGCGCTGTTCGGCGCGTTCAAGCCCGCCGACGACCTCAGCCGCCCGGCGTTCCTCGTCTTCATGGCGATCGCGGCCTTCGGCACGCTGCTCACCGCCGCGTACATGCTGATCGTGGTCCGCCGCGTCTGCATGGGCCCCCGCCCCAAGGAGGCCCCGGCGGCGCCGGAGGCTCCCGTGCTCGTCGATGTGCGCGGCTACGAGTTCGCCACCTGGACCCCGCTCGTCGCCCTCACCGTCCTCGCCGGCCTGTGGCCCGCCGCCCTGCTCGGCCTCACGAACCCGGCCGTGCAGAAGCTCCTCGCAGGAGGCCTCCAGTGATCGCCGTCGCCGCGCCCTCCGTGGCGTCCCTCGTCCAGTCCGTCGACTGGGTCGCCATCGCGCCGCCCACGATCGCGGCGGTCGTGGCCCTCGTCGTGCTGGTCGCCGACCTGTTCGTGGCGGAGCGCCGCAAGCCGGTCCTGGGCTGGATCTCCGTCGCGGGCCTGGTGGCCGCGGCGCTCGCTCTGCTGCCGCTGATCGGTGACGAGCGCTCCACGTTCTGCCTCAAGGGCGCCCCGTACGACGCCTGCAGCTACACGGCGGACCGCTTCACGCTCGTCATCCAGTTCCTCGTCCTGGCCGGCGCGCTGCTCACCGCGCTGCTCTCGATCAGCTCCCTGAAGGACGCGAAGAACGCGAAGAAGCCTCTCCCCGAAGGGGAGTTCTGGTTCCTCCTCCTGTCCTCCGCCGCGGGCGCGGCCCTGCTGCCCGCGTCCCGCGACCTGGCCACGCTCGTCGTCGCCCTGGAGGTCGCCTCGCTCCCCGCCTTCGCCCTCGTGGGCCTCAAGCAGGGCGACAAACGCTCCTCCGACGCGGCCCTGAAGTTCTTTCTCTCCTCGGTCACCGCGACCGCCGTCACCCTGCTCGGCGTGAGCTTCGTGTACGCGTCCACAGGCACCCTGCACCTGACGCGGGTCGCCACCGAACTCACCCACGTGGACGGCCAGTTCCACACCCTGGCCCAGACCGGCGTCGCGCTCACCCTGGTCGGCTTCGCCTTCAAGACGGCCGCCGTGCCGTTCCACTTCTGGGTACCCGACACCTACGTAGGCGCGCCGTTGCCGATCGCCGCCTACTTGTCGGTCATCGGCAAGGCCGTCGGCTTCTCCGGCCTCATCCTCGTCACGGTCGTCGCGTTCCCCTCGTACGCCGACGTGTGGGGTCCGGCCCTCGCCGCGCTCGCCGCGCTGACCATGACGATCGGAAACGTGGCCGCCATCCGCCAGCAGGCCACGCGCGCGTACAGCGCCGTCCGCCTGCTCGCCTGGTCCTCCGTCGGCCAGGCCGGCTACCTCCTGGTGCCGATCGCCGCGGCCGCCTACTCCGACGACCCCCAGAAGTCGATCGGCTCCACCCTCGCGTACGCCCTCATGTACGCCGCGGTGAACCTCGGCGCCTTCGCGGTGGCCGCTCTGGTCGCCCGTACGAAGCCCCTGAACCGCATCAGCGACTACCGGGGCCTGTACGCCTCGAACCCGCTCGCCGCGCTCGTCCTGGGCTTCTTCCTGCTGTGTCTCGCGGGCCTGCCGCCGGGCATCATCGGCCTCTTCGCGAAGGTCACGGTCTTCTCGGCGGCCGTCGACGCGGGGCTCGGCTGGCTCGCCGTCGTCATGGCCGTGAACGTCGTGATCGCGCTCTTCTACTACCTCCAGTGGACCGCGACCCTCTTCCGCGCCCCTGAAGGCGAACCCGCCGTCCACCGCGCGTCCAGGCCGCTCACCGCGGCGATCGCCGTCACGGCCGTCATCGGAGTGGCTCTCTCCGGCGCCCCCCAATTGGTCCTGCGTTTTGCCTCGACGGGCCTCTTCTAGGCACCCTCGTACGGCATCACACGTACGGGCCGCTCACTGGCCCCACACCAATGACTACAGCCCCACATCAAGGAGACAGACGTCGTGCTGAGCGGGTTCAAGGACTTCATCCTTCGCGGAAACATCATCACGATGGCCATCGGCCTCGCGGTCGGAACCGCGTTCACGGCTGTGGTCACGGCGCTCAGCACGGCGTTCATCGCGCCGCTCATCGGTATCGCCACGAAGTCGACCGGTGACTTCAGTGAGGCGCACTTCACGGTAGAGGGCACCGACTTCCCGTACGGCAAGTTCGTCAGCGCGATCATCGCCTTCGTGATCACCGCCGCGGTGCTCTACTTCTGCATCGTCGTCCCGATGATGAAGCTCCAGGCGCGCCTGGACCGCGGCAAGCCCGTCGACATCAAGGCGGCCCTGCGCGACTGCCCGCGCTGCTACACCCAGATCCCCGGAATCGCCACCCGCTGCGCGCACTGCACGAGCGAGATCGAGGCGGACTCGGAGGCCCTGGAACTGGCGGGGCTGCCGCAGCAGCGCTGACCCGGTCGGCCTACACGCCCGCACGGGCCCGTCCCGGGCGGACAAGGGAACTCGTCCTCCTCGTCTGGCGTTGACCAGTCAGGGAGGGTCCACTGGACGTGGAAACGCACACAGGCTCCAGACCCAGTGGAAGCAGCAGACAAGCAAGCAGTGGGTTCCCCTGCCGCACCATCAGGAGGACGTACCGTGCACCGCCGGCACAACGGGTTGAAGACCGCCGTACTCCTCGGAGGCCTGTCCGCCCTCATCCTCGTCATCGGCAGCTTCTTCGGCCGTACGGGGCTCATCGTCGGGCTCGTCATCGCCCTGGGGACAAACGCGTACGCGTACTGGAACAGCGACAAGCTGGCCCTGCGCGCGATGCGTGCCCGCCCGGTGAGCGAATTCGAGGCGCCCGCGCTGTACCGGATGGTGCGCGAGCTCTCCACGCAGGCGCGTCAGCCCATGCCGCGCCTGTACATCTCTCCCACGGAGGCGCCGAACGCGTTCGCGACGGGCCGCAATCCGCGCAATGCCGCGGTGTGCTGCACCGAGGGAATCCTGCGCCTCCTGGACGAGCGCGAGCTGCGTGGTGTCATCGGGCACGAGCTGAGCCACGTCTACAACCGCGACATCCTGATCTCCTCCGTCGCCGGAGCCCTCGCCTCCGTGATCATGTTCCTGGTCAACTTCGCGTGGCTGATCCCGGTCGGCCGCTCGAACGACGACGACGGACCCGGCATCTTCGGAATGCTCCTGATCATGATCCTGGGGCCGCTCGCGGCGTCCCTGATCCAGCTCGCCATCAGCCGCTCCCGCGAGTACGAGGCCGATGCCTCGGGCGCCCAGCTGACCGGTGACCCGCTGGCCCTGGCGAGCGCCCTGCGCAAGCTCGGGGCGGGCACGAAGCAGCTGCCCCTGCCGCCCGAGCCGCGTATCGAGACGGCCAGCCACATGATGATCGCCAACCCCTTCCGCCCCGGCCAGGGAATGTCGAAGATGTTCTCCACGCACCCGCCGATGGCGGACCGCATTTCCCGTCTCGAGCAGATGGCAGGTCGCCAACAGTGAAGACAATCCTGAACGTCATATGGCTCGTCCTGAGCGGCTTCTGGCTGTTCCTCGGCTACGTTCTGGCAGGCCTCCTGCTGTGCATCACCATCATCGGGATCCCGTTCGGGATCGCCGCCTTCAGGATCGGCGTCTACGCCCTGTGGCCCTTCGGGCGCACAGCGGTCGAGCGCCGGGACGCGGGCGCGCCCTCCTGCATCGGCAACGTGCTGTGGCTGATCCTCGCGGGCTGGTGGCTGGCCCTGGCGCACATCGTCACGGGCGTCGCCCTGTGCGTGACGATCATCGGCATCCCGTTCGGCATCGCCAACTTCAAGATGATTCCGCTCTCGCTGCTGCCGCTCGGCCGTGAAATCGTGCCCACGGACCAGCCGTTCGCGACGCGCTAGGCCGCGCCGCCTCCGGCACCGTGCGCACCACGCGCGCGTAGCCGGACGACGTAGGCGAGCGCCCCCAGGGCGAGGACACCCGCCCCCGCCGCAACGGACGACACGGGCAGCGAGCACGCCAGCGCCAGGCACCCCGCGGCCCCGAGCGCCGGCACCGCCCGCGCGCGTACCGCGGAACTCAGCGTCCACGCCGAGGCATTGGCGATCGCGTAGTACACCAGCACGCCGAACGACGAGAACCCGATCGCCCCCCGTACGTCGCCGAAGGCCGCCACGACGGCCACCACGGCCCCGACCGCGAGCTCGGCCCGCCGCGGCACCTGGAAGCGCGGGTGCACGGCCGCCAGGGCGCCCGGCAGATGCCGGTCCCGCGCCATCGCGAGCGTCGTCCGGGACACCCCCAGGATCAGCGCCAGCAGCGACCCGAGCGCCGCCACCGCCGCCCCCGCCCGCACCACCGGCACGAGGCCGTCCACGCCGGCCGCCCGTACGGCGTCGGCCAGCGGGGCCGAGGCCCGCGCGAGCCCGTCCACGCCGAGCACGGCGACGGCGGCGGCGCCCACGGCGGCGTACACGACCAAGGTGATCCCGAGCGCCACGGGGATCGCCCGCGGAATGGTCCGCGCCGGATCCCGCACCTCCTCGCCGAGCGTCGCCACGCGCGCGTACCCGGCGAACGCGAAGAACAGCAGCCCGGCGCCGCTCAGCACGCCGCTCACGCCCTCGGAGAGCCCAGGAGCGAGCCGCCCGCCCTCGGTGCTCCCCGAGCCCGCACACGCCACCACGACGGCTGCCAGGACGGCGAGCACGACCGCGACGACGATCCGCGTCAGCCAGGCCGACTTCTCAACCCCGAAGCAGTTCACGGCAGTCAGCGCCACGACCGCCGCGACCGCCACCGCATGTGCCTGCCCCGGCCACACGTACGTTCCCACGGTCAGCGCCATCGCCGCGCACGAGGCCGACTTGCCGACGACGAACGCCCAGCCCGCCAGATACCCCCAGAAGGGCCCGAGCCGCTCCCGCCCGTACACGTACGTGCCTCCGGAGACGGGATACACGGCCGCGAGCCGCGCCGACGACATCGCGTTGCAGTAGGCCACCACGGCCGCCACCGCGAGTGCGTACAGCACCCCCGTACCGGCCGCCCGCGCCGCGGGCCCGAGCGCCGCGAAGACGCCCGCCCCGATCATCGACCCGAGTCCGACGAGCACGGCGTCCCGCACACCCAGCGCCCTACGAAGGGGAGTTCCCGACTGTGTCATGCGCCGCACACTAAAGGGCTCGTGCAACCACACCATGCCTACCCGTCGTCCTTCTGGGCAGCAGGTGGCCAGGGCGGCGACGCACACGGCGACCCGGCAAGAACGACGCAACAAGGCGCTGCAGCAAGGCAGTACGCGCCACAGCACTACAGAAGGGCAGAACGCGGCATGGGCATCATCGGCTGGATCATCCTTGGACTGCTGGCCGGTGCCATCGCCAAGTTCCTGTTGCCCGGCCGGGACCCGGGCGGCCTGATCGGAACGACCCTCATCGGCGTCGCGGGTTCCTTCATCGGCGGCTGGATATCGTCCCGTTGGCTGGACCGCCCCATATCCACGGACTTCTACGACGGTGCGACCTGGGTCGCCGCGATCGGTGGCGCGCTCGTCCTCCTGATCGCCTACCGCATCTTCTTCGGCGACTCGCGCAGTCGCCGCTGAGCTGCAGCCGGCAGCAAGGAGGGGCGGCACCCGCCGGGTGCCGCCCCTTCGCTTACGTAGACGCCTACGTAGACGCTCACATGGGTGCTCAGGCAGTCCTACCTGTAGTTCACGAACTGCAGCGCGAAGTCGAAGTCCTTGCCCTTGAGCAACTGCTGGACGGTCTGCAGGTCGTCACGGCTCTTCGAGCTGACGCGCAGCTCCTCGCCCTGCACCTGCGCCTTGACGCCCTTCGGGCCCTCGTCGCGGATCGTCTTCGCGACCTTCTTGGCGTTCTCCTGGGAGATGCCCTCCTCGATGGAGGCGAAGATCTTGTACTCCTTGCCGGAGAGCTGCGGCTCGCCCGCGTCCAGCGACTTCAGCGAGATCCCGCGCTTGACCAGCTTGGTCTGGAAGATGTCGAGGATGGCCTTGACCCGCTCCTCGCCGTTGGCCTCCATCAGGATCTTCTCGCCGGACCAGGAGATGGATGCGCCCACGTTCTTGAAGTCGTAGCGCTGCGAGATCTCCTTGGCGGCCTGGTTGAGGGCGTTGTCGACCTCCTGCCGCTCGACCTTCGAGACGATGTCGAAACTGGAGTCGGCCATGTCCTGTGGCTCCTTGTATCGGGGGTGGATCGGGTACTGGTCGGGTTGCGACCGGGTTCTGCTCTGGCTGCGCGCCGGGGAAGTCGCGCCAAGAGCAGCCTAGCCACCGTGCCGCGCCCGGCCGCCGATCAATCGGGTGGCGAAGCACCCCCGTGCATCAGGTATTGTTTACGTCGTTGCCAGCGAGCACCGCCGCAAAGCGGGGCCCGGGGCAGCGAACCCAAGGCGGTGTGCCCGAGCGGCCAAAGGGAGCAGACTGTAAATCTGCCGGCTCAGCCTTCCCAGGTTCGAATCCTGGCGCCGCCACACTTTGGGGGAAGCCCCCTCTGAACTGCGTAAATGCAGTTCAGAGGGGGCTTCGTCGTGTTTTCGGGGTGATCTTTTGGGTGGGACCGAAATGCGGTGATCTGTGTCACATTGGGCCGCTTGTGGGGGAACTCTGGGGCCCGTCCGTACTCCCTTGTGTGGCGGATGGGACGCCCATAGGGTGAGCCGGCTTGTGGCGGCAAGAAGAGGCGGGGCGGTATGCGCGTTGGGCTGGTGACCATGCCCTGGCACGCGATAGACCTGCCCTCCCTCCAGGTGGGCCTGCTGCACCAGCTGCTGCGCGAGGTCCGCCCGGACGACGAGGTGCGCGAGTTCCACGGCTCGCTGCGCTGGGCGGAGCTGCTACTCGAGCGCTCGGGCGGCCGACTGGGCCCCAGCGACTACGAGGCGATCGGCAGCGACTCGATCTTCCACGGGATCGGCGACTGGGTGTTCTCCGGAGTCCTCTACGACGACGAGGACTGGGGCGCCGCACAACTGAGGTCGTACGCGCGCGAGCGCGGTGTGCCCGCCGACACCCTGGACACCGCCTTCGAGATGCGCCGCCATGCCGCCGCGTACATCGAACGCTGCGCGACCGAGGTGCTGGCGCACGAGCCCGACGTCGTCGGGTTCACGAGCACCTTCATGCAGAACGTGGCGTCCCTCGCCCTCGCCAAGGAGCTCAAGCGCCGTCACCCGGAGTTGACCGTCGTCTTCGGGGGCAGCAACTGCGAAGGCCCCATGGGCCACGCCCTGCACCGCAACCACCCCGACGTCGACCATGTCGTGCGCGGCGAAGGGGAGTACGCCTTCCCGGCCCTCCTCGCCCACCTGGACGCGGGCACGCCCCCCGGCGACGTTCCGGGCCTCTGCTGGTGGGACAACGGTGTCTCCCGGGCCAACACAGAACCCCACCGCACCGTGGCTCCGGCCCACATACCCTCGCCCGATTACGACCAGTGGCAGGCGGAGATCGAGGCATCACCCGTCCTCGAACACGTGTATCCCAAGCTGGTCGTCGAGGGTGCCCGCGGCTGCTGGTGGGGCGAGAAGCACCACTGCACCTTCTGCGGCCTCAACGGCAGCGCCATGGCATTTCGCGCCAAGCCCGGCGACCGGCTGTGGAGCGAGATCGAACGCCTCGTGCGTCGCCACCGCATCCTCGACATCGTCACCGTCGACAACATCATCGACATGGCGTACTTCAAGGACTTCCTGCCGCTCGCCGCCGACAGCGGCTGGGACCTGCGGATCCACTACGAAGTGAAGTCCAACCTCAACCGGGAGCAGATCGCCCAACTCGGCGCCGCCGGCGTGGTGCTGATCCAGCCAGGCATCGAAAGCCTCAGCAACCGCGTCCTCGACCTGATGGACAAGGGTGTCACCGGCGCCCGCAACATCCGCACGCTGCGCGAGTTCGACAACCACGAGATCACCTGCACCTGGAACTACCTCTACGGGTTCCCCGGCGAGACCGTGCGGGACTACGCGCGCGTGCTCGACCAGATGCCCGCCCTCGTGCACCTCCAGCCGCCGAGCGGCGCCTTCCGGATCCAACTGGAGCGCTTCAGCCCGCACTTCACCGACCCCGCCCTGGGCTTCGGCAAGCGGCGCCCCGCCGACATGTACCAGCACGTGTACGAGCTCCCGGAGTCCGAACTCGCCGACCTGGTCTACCTGTTCGACACCGAGGACGCGGGCATCGGTGGCGACACGGAGGACCGGCTGCTGCGGGCCGTGGCGCAATGGCGCGCGCAACACGCCACGTCGACCCTCGTCATGGAGCAGGCAGGCGAGGACGAGAACACGCTCCTCGTACGGGACCGCCGCGAGGGCTGGCCGCGCCGCACCTACTGGTTCAACGGCTGGGAGGCGGCCGCCCTGCGCATCCTGGAGGAGGGCGCCAGTGAATCCGCCCTGCAGCGCAAACTCGCCGCCACAGGCCACGACGTACCGGCCGAAGAACTGGGGGAGTGGGTCGCGCAGGCCGTCACGTTCGGCCTCCTCTTCCGCGACACCGGAACGTACGTCTCCCTGCCCACCCGCACCGCACCGATCCGCATCGAGAGCGAACCCACAGGCCTCTCCGGCCCCGCCGGTCCCTCCGCCCCGGCAGCCTCCGGATGACCGCGCTCCCCGCCCTCGTCCCGCACCGCGTCATCGGCACCCGCGTCCGCGTGACCGAGCCGTTGCCCCTGGCCGGTGACGGCCGCACCACCACCCGGGCGGTCCAGTTCCTGCGCGAGTGCCAGGCCGCGGGGCTGAGCACCCACTGGGAGGCGGCCGCCGCCCCGCGTCATACGTATGACGGAACCGAGGCTCCTGAGTGCGCGGCGGGTGTTACGTATGACGGCCCCGCCCCGGCGGCGAGTGTTACGTATGACCGACTCGCAGCCACAAGCCGTGTCACGTACGACCTCCGCACCCTGCACCACCTCCCACCCCCGGCCCAACAGCCCGACGAACCAACCGAGTTGACGACCTGGCGCGCCGAGCACGCCTACGGGATGCTCTACCACCGCCGCGGCCCCGGATTCGTCACGGTCATGGACCGCCGCGAGCGCCCCGCCTCGGCGCGCTTCACGCTCGACCACCCCGACCTGCTCGCCGCCTTCGACGCGCTGAGCGACGCCACACGGCTGGACACGCTCGCCCCCGCCCACCAAGAGGCGGCCCTCCACCTGGCGGATGAAGGGCTCACGTTGATCGTGGACGGATGGGCGGTGGCGCTGCCGCCCCGCATGCGTCGCTGGCCGGTGCCGTGCATGGGGATCTGACGCCGCGTCGCCGTACAAGGAACCCCCTCAGGAGCCTTCCTGAGGGGGTTTCAGCGTGTGTCCGCGGCGATCACGACGCAGACTGAACGCATGCCGACCACATCCCGCCGCCGACACTGCCCCGAATGCCGCCGCGAGATCGCGGTCGTGGCTGGCCGCTTCGCCCGCCACGATCCTCCTGGCACCCGCGCCGCGGGAGAGCTGGTCTCGTGCCCCGGTTCACGCCGCCCCGCCCAGCTCGGCGCCGTCCAGGACGCGCTCGACGGGTACGTGGTCCCGCACGTGCCGGGCCAGATGCCGCTGTTCTGAAGTCCGCGCTTCTGAGGCATACGCCGCCGTTCCGCTCCCAGGCGCACGCCGCCGCTCCGAGGCGCACACGCACCCGGGCCGCCCCCCGTACGCGACTCAGTTGCCCGCGACCGACTTCACCGCCACCGTGACCGGCGTGGAGCCGGAGATCAGCTCCAGCGTGAGCCCCGCCGTGGCGGGCGTGTCCACAAGGTCCGCGAGGACGGCCGCCACGTCGTCGCGCGGCACCGGCCCGCGCCCGGTCGACGCCTCCAGACGGACGAGCCCGGTACCCGCGTCGTTCGTCAGCTGCCCCGGCCGCAGGATCGTCCAGTCGAGCCCGGTACGGCGCCGTACGTCGTCGTCGGCCGCGCCCTTGGCCCGCAGATACACGTCGAAGACATCGTCGCCCTGGTGCGCGGCGTCCGCCGCCATCGACGACACCACGATGTAGCGGCGCACCTTCGCCCGCTCCGCGGCATCCGCGAACAGCACGGCGGCGTCCCGGTCCACGGTGTCCTTTCGGCCGGCGCCGCTGCCCGGACCCGCGCCCGCCGCGAAGACGGCCGCGTCCGCACCCTGCAGATGCGCCGCGACCTCCTCCACGGACGCCGACTCCAGGTCGCACAGCACGGGTTCCGCACCGGCGGACCGCAGGTCGTCACCCTGCTCCGACCTGCGGATGATCCCGGCTACTTCGTCCCCGCGCGCGGAGAGCAGACGCTCGAGCCGCAGCGCGATCTGACCATGACCCCCAGCGATGACAATGCGCATGTCTCCGACGGTACGCCCGAGGCGGACGGTTCACCGTGCAACCATCGCGCCCGGCCCCGTACGGGTGTTCAGGCGGGGCCGCCACCGCCGTGCTTCGCCGCCCGGCCCTGCCGCGGCAGATCGAGGGCGACCGCGGCGGCCGAGTCGCAGTACTCCCGCACCGCGCTGGTCCGCGCCACCACGCGTCCCCGGTGCACGACGATCCGGCTGTACGCGAGGGAGAGCACGCCCGCGAGCCGGTCGCCCCGCACCGCGAGCAGCTCCGCGGGGAACCCCGCCTCCACGCGCACCTCCGGCAGGCCGAGCGCCGCCCTGGCTGTGGAACTCACCGCTGCGTAGGCGTCCTCCGGGCGCATCCCGTAGCGCGAGGCCAACAAGTAGGCGGCCTCCAGCGGGTCGCCGCGCCCCACGGGGTTCGACACGTCGCGCAGCGCACCGCTGCCCGCCGCGATCGGTACCCCTGCCGCCCGCAGCAGCCGCACCGGAGCGACGGCGCGCTCGTCCACCCCCGCGCACCCTCCCTGCGGCAGGCACGTCACCGTCACACCGGCGGCCGCGAGCCGGTCCACGGCGGGCCGTGCCGCTTCCTCCGGCAGTCGGGAGAGCCCGCCCAGCGGTCCGACGGTGACGCCCGTGTGCAGCCCGCCGACCGCCGCCGCGAGCCGCCCGAGCCGCGCCGGATCGGCCCCGTCCGTGTGCAGGTCGACCGGGCACCCGTGCTCGGCGGCGACTTCAAGAACCGCCTCTACGTAGCCCGTTGGGTCGGGGTCCAGGTCGGGGCAGCCGCCTACTACGGAGGCGCCCATTTTCACGGCGTCCCGCAACATGGCGAGCCCGTCGGCCCCGGCGAGCCCGGTCAGCAGCCGGGGCATCGCCACCGTTCGCAGATCCGCGAGCCCCACCAGCGAACGCCGCGCCTGGAGCACCGCCTCCATCGAACCGAGCCCCTCCATGTCGCCGATACGCACATGGGAGCGCAGGGCGGTGGCCCCGTGGCCGAGCTGCAGCAGGGTGCTCTCGGTGGCCCGGCGCTGGACGTCCTCGGGGTCGTACGGGACGGGGCCCTCGCAGTCGGCCGAGAGGGCCGTGTCCGCGTGCGCGTGCGGCTCTACGGGGGCCGGGAGCAGCAGCCAGCCCGTGAGGTCCAGGCGCGAGCCGTGCGCGGTGAGGCTGCCGGCCGTGCCGACCGCCTCGATGCGCCCGCCGTCGAGCCGTACGTCCACGGTCCTGCCGTCGGGGAGCCGGGCGCCGCTCAGGAGAAGTCCGGAGCCCTCGGGCACGCCCGGTGACGGTGGCTGCTGTGAGGGGCTGTGGGGCATCGCGCTCCTGAGGGCTCGGCGAGGACGCGGTTCGCGCGCAACAAGATCACCGCGTAACAAGATCACGCAGGGTGCGTCGAGCCTAGGACCGCGACAGGGGCGCTTCGAGGACCGCCGAAATAGTCGTACTGGTGGGGTCCGAGGGGCTCATGTGCCCCTCGCGAGAAGGCGGCTTCGTTCCCGGCGAGTGGGGGCGCGAAACGGATTTGGGCGATCGGCGCGCAACCGTGTAATGTCTTCATCGCTCGCCCCAATAGCTCAGTCGGTAGAGCGTCTCCATGGTAAGGAGAAGGTCTGCGGTTCGATTCCGCATTGGGGCTCTGGTGCAGACGTCGTTCGCGTCGCTTGCATCACAGCGGTGTAGCTCAGTCGGTAGAGCAAGCGGCTCATAATCGCTGTGTCACCGGTTCAAGTCCGGTCACCGCTACTGACAGTAGCCGATTCTGGGGTCGGTCCTTCGATCGGCTACTCTTGTATGCGTTAAACCTTTGTCCCATCCGTTCGTCAAGGAGTGCACTCACGTGGCTGCCACCGACGTCCGCCCGAAGATCACGCTGGCCTGCGTGGAGTGCAAGGAGCGGAACTACATCACCAAGAAGAACCGGCGTAACAACCCGGACCGTCTTGAGATGAAGAAGCACTGCCCGCGTTGCAACGCGCACACCGCGCACCGCGAAACGCGATAAATCAGGCTCGTACACGAGGCCGTCCCCACTTCGGGGGCGGCCTCGTGTCGTTTCGTAGATCAGGCAGATCGAGAACACATCCAGGAGGTACCGAGCCCATGGCGCTCGACCAGTCCTTCGTGGGGCGGACCTATCCGCCCACCACCTCGTACGAGGTCGGCCGGGAGAAGATCCGTGAGTTCGCGGAGGCGGTGGGGGACACGAACCCCGCGTACGTCGACCGTGCCGCCGCCGAGGAGCTCGGCCACCCCGATGTGATCGCGCCGCCGACCTTTGTGTTCGCGATCACCTTCAAGGCCGCCGGCGAGGTCATCCACGACCCGGAGCTGGGGCTCGACTACAGCCGCGTCGTGCACGGCGACCAGAAGTTCACCTACACGCGCCCGGTGCGGGCCGGCGACAAGCTGACCGTGACCTCCACCATCGAGGGCATCAAGTCCCTCGCGGGCAACGACATCATCGATGTCCGTGGTGAGGTGCACGACGAGACCGGTGAGCACGTCGTGACCGCCTGGACCAAGCTCGTCTCGCGCGCCGCTGAGGAGGCCTGATCGCCATGGCGACGAACATCAAGTACGCCGATGTCGAGGTCGGCACCGAGCTGCCCGCGCAGTCCTTCCCCGTGACGCGCGCCACGCTCGTGCAGTACGCGGGCGCCTCCGGCGACTTCAACCCGATCCACTGGAACGAGAAGTTCGCGGTCGAGGTCGGCCTGCCGGACGTGATCGCGCACGGCATGTTCACCATGGCCGCGGCGATCCGTGTCGTCACCGACTGGGCCGGCGACCCGGCCGCCGTCGTCGAGTACGGCGTCCGCTTCACCAAGCCGGTCGTCGTGCCGAACGACGACAAGGGTGCCGAGATAGAGGTCAGTGCCAAGGTCGCGGCCAAGCTCGACGACAATCGCGTACGAGTCGACCTGATCGCCATGAGCGCGGGACAGAAGGTGCTCGGGATGTCGCGGGCGGTCGTTCAGCTGGTCTGAGCGCCCTGTCTGAGCGCTCGGCCTGATGGCCATCTACGTAGCTGTGCGTAAGGGGCGCCCTCCTGGAGGGCGCCCCTTACGTGTGTCTCTGCTCACAAGTGGGGGTTGACTTAGATAGTGATTGGCCACTAACTTTGCCGCATGGTCAGGATGAGTGCGGAGGAGCGGCGCGAGAGCGTCATCCGTGCGGCGATGGTCGAATTCGCCCGCGGCGGCTACAAGGGCACGTCCACCGAGGCGATCGCCAAGCGTGTGGGTGTCTCGCAGCCGTATCTCTTCCGGCTCTTCCCGGGCAAGGAGGCCATCTTCCTCGCGGCGTCCCGGCGTTGCTGCGAAGGCGTCACCGACATGTTCCGGAAGGCGGTCGAGGGGGTGGAGGCGGCCGAGGTCGAGGAGGCCTTGGGTGCGGCCTATCTGTCGCTCATCGCAGACGACCCGGACATGCTGCTCATGCAGATGCAGATGTACGTCGCCGTGGCCGCGGCCGAAGCGTCCGGTGACCCGGAGTTCGGCGAGGAACTGCGCGGCCTGTGGATGGAGATGTACGACACCGTCCTGCTGGCGATGGGGGCGGACGTCGAAGAGACGAGCCAGTTCCTCGCGGTGGGGATGCTGATCAACGTCCTGGTGTCGATGGGGTTCCCGCCCGAGCACCGGGTCTGGACCGGCTGTTTCGCGTCACCGAAGTCCAAGTAGCGCAGCGTGTGTCACAAGGGTGCGCTTTTTTGTGCCCGTGAAAGTTAGTCATCAATAACTAACCAAAGGTCACTGGGGGGAAGCAATGTCAGGCACCACAGCACCAACGCAGCGCGGGGGAGCCGTCTGGGCCCTCGTCATCACCAGCGTCGCCGGATTCATGGCGGCCCTCGACAACCTCGTCGTCACCACGGCCCTGCCGTCCATCCGGCAGGATCTCGGCGGCGCGCTCGACGACCTGGAGTGGACGGTCAGCGCCTACACGCTCACCTTCGCCGTCCTGCTGATGTTCGGCGCGGCGCTGGGGGACCGCTTCGGGCGCAGGCGGCTCTTCCTGGTCGGGATCACGATCTTCACTGTCTCCTCCGCCGCCGCGGCCATGTCCACCGGCATCGACGCGCTGATCGCCGCCCGCGCCGTGCAGGGCGTCGGTGCCGCGATCATGATGCCGCTCACCCTGACCCTGCTCACCGCGGCCGTCCCGGCGGCCAAGCGCGGCCTCGCGTACGGGATCTGGGGCGCGGTCAACGGACTCGCGGTCGCCTCAGGGCCGCTCATCGGCGGCAGCCTCACCGAGCACATCTCCTGGCACTGGATCTTCTGGCTGAACGTTCCGCTGGGCATCGCCCTGCTGCCGCTCGCCCGGCTGCGCCTGAAGGAGTCGTACGGCTCCGGCGCCCGGCTCGACATCGTGGGCACCCTGCTCGCCAGCGGCGGTCTGTTCGGCATCGTGTACGGCCTGGTGCGCTCGCCCGTCGTCGGGTGGACCGACACCCTCGTACTGACCGCCCTGTTCGCGGGGACGGCGCTGCTCGCCGGGTTTGTGCACCACGGAATCCGCAACGAGAACTCCATGCTGCCCATGCGGCTCTTCCGCTCCCGGGCCTTCGCCGGGATAAACGCCGCGAGCCTGCTGATGTTCCTCGGGATGTTCGGTTCGATCTTCCTGCTCAGCCAGTTCCTGCAGGGTGTGCTCGGCTACTCGCCGACCGAGGCGGGCCTGCGGATGCTGCCCTGGACCGGCATGCCGATGCTCGTCGCACCGATCGCCGGGATCCTCTCGGACCGCATCGGCGGCCGGCCCGTCGTCGCGGCGGGGCTCTTCCTTCAGGCCGTCGGACTCGGCTGGTTCGCCGCCGTGGTCTCCGCCGACGTCTCGTACGCCGCCCAGCTGCCAGCCCTGATCGTCAGCGGCGTCGGCATGGCCCTCTACTTCGCCCCCGCCGCCAACCTGGTCATGTCCAGCGTCCTGCCGCAGGAGCAGGGCATCGCGTCCGGCGCCAACAACGCGCTGCGCGAGGTCGGCGGCGCGCTCGGCATCGCGGTCATGGCGTCGGTCTTCTCGGCCCAGGGCGGCTACGACTCCGCACAGCACTTCGTGGACGGCATCGAGCCCGCGCTGTGGGTGGGCGCCGCGATCGTGGCCGTGGCCGGTGTCGCGGCCCTGTTCATCCCGCGGGAGGGGCGCGCCAAGCCCGGCGCGCGGGATTCCGAGCCCGTTCCGGCCCTGGAAAACGCCTGATCACCGGCCCCTTCCTACCGGCCCCCTTCCCAGGAGGAACGCCATGCCGACTCTGCCCTGGACCACCCCGACCACCCCACCCGCGCGCGTGGAGGCCCATGTCTTCGCCTCCCGCTTCGAGACCCGCACCCTGTGGGGCGCCCTGAAGTTCTTCTTCCGCACGCCCGCCGTCTGGCACCAGGTGGGACGGGCACCGGGCGCCTACGGAGCGACGCTGAAGGCGGCGCCCTTACGACGCACCTTCTGGACCCTGTCCGTCTGGGAGTCGCCCAAGGCCCTGCGGGACTTCGCGGCCACCATGCCGCACGCGACGATCTCCGCCGGCCTGCGGGGGCAGATGAAGGATTCGACCTTCCTCACCTGGGAGACGTCGACCGACGAACTGCCGCTCGACTGGAAGGACGTCCTGTCGCGTTTCCAGTGAGTCCGGCCACGACAGCGGCCCCGTCCGAGCGGCGGGGCCGTTCTCGTACCCTTGAGCGCGTGCAGGAACTCCACGACGCCCCTCTCGCCCCCCTGACCACCTTCCGGCTCGGCGGGCCCGCCACCCGGCTGCTCACCGCGACCACCGACGCCGAGGTGATCGACGCGGTGCGCGAGGCCGATGCCACCGGCACGCCGCTGCTGATCATCGGCGGCGGCAGCAACCTCGTCATCGGCGACAAGGGCTTCGCGGGCACCGCCCTGCGCATCGCCACGAAGGGCTTCGAACTCGACGGTACGAAGCTGGAACTGGCGGCCGGTGAGACCTGGACCGACGCCGTCGAGCGCACCGTCGAGGCCGGTCTCGCGGGCGTCGAGTGCCTCGCCGGGATCCCCGGCTCCGCGGGCGCGACGCCGATCCAGAACGTGGGCGCGTACGGCCAGGAGGTCTCCTCCACGATCACCGAGGTGATCGCCTACGACCGCACGACCGGCGAGACCGTCACGATCCCGAACGCCGAGTGCGCCTTCTCGTACCGGCACAGCCGCTTCAAGGCCGAACCCGACCGCTACGTAGTGCTGCGTGTGCGGTTCGAGCTGGAGGACGCGGGCGGCCTCAGCGCGCCCCTGAAGTACCCGGAGACCGCGCGCACCCTCGGCGTCGAGGCGGGGGAGCGCGTGCCCGCCGCTCTCGCGCGCGAGACGGTTCTGAAGCTGCGCGGCGGCAAGGGCATGGTGCTCGACCCGGAGGACCACGACACGTGGTCGGCGGGCTCGTTCTTCACCAACCCGATCCTTACGGATGCGGAGTTCGCGGCCTTCCACGCGCGCGTGGCTGAGCGTCTGGGGGCGGACGCGAAGGCCCCCGCGTTCCCCGCGGGGGAGGGCCTCACCAAGACCTCCGCGGCCTGGCTCATCGACAAGGCGGGCTTCACCAAGGGCTACGGCTCCGGCCCCGCCCGCATCTCCACCAAGCACACGCTCGCCCTGACCAACCGCGGCGAGGCCACCACGGAGGACCTGCTCGCGCTCGCCCGCGAGGTCGTCGCCGGGGTCAGGGACGTCTTCGGCGTGACGCTGGTCAACGAGCCGGTGACGGTCGGCGTCAGCCTCTGAGCCGCCCCCGGCCCCGGGTCGCCTACGGTCCCTAGTAGGCGACCCCGACGCCCTGCTTCACCGTCGCCGGGTCGTCCACCATCGCCAGCATCGCGTGCGCCACGTCCGCGCGGCCGGCGAAGCGGCCCGCACGCGGGAAGCCGCCGATGACCGTGCGGTACGAACCGGTGAGCGGCTTGTCCTGGAGGCGGGGCGGCCGCACCGAGGTCCAGTCCGTGGCGCTGCGCGCCAACTCGGCCTCCATGGCGGCCAGATCGACGTAGACGCCCTTGAGGATCGCGCCGATCATCTTCAGCATCACGCGGTCGACCAGCGGCGAGTCCGCAGGCTCGGGGCCCACCGGTCCCGCGCTGACCACCAGCAGCCTGCGCACGCCCTCCGCCTCCATCGCCTTCAGGACCGACCGCGTGAGCTCCGTGGCGATGCCCGCGTCCGCGCGCCTGCGGGCGCCCAGGCCGGACAGCACGGCGTCCCGGCCCGCGACCGCGGGGCGCAGCGACTCGGGATCCTTCAGGTCGCCGCGGACCACCTCCAGGCGCTCGCCGGACACGGTGAGCCTCGCGGGGTCGCGGACCACCGCCGTGACCTCGTGCCCGGCCGCCAGGGCCTGCTTGACGATCTCCTGTCCGATCCCGCCCGTCGCACCGAAAACCGTGAGCTTCATGGCGTACCTCCAGGTGTGCGTCGCGTGGTGGGTGAGTATTCACTCACCTCGATTCACCTTTAGAGTGAGTGAGTACTCACCCCCGCGTCAAGCTTGGTTGGAGACCGCATGGACCAGAAGCCGGCCCGTGTCCGCATCGTCGAAGCGGCCCACGAACTCATGCTGAGCATCGGTCTCGCCCGGACGACCACCAAGGAGATCGCCAAAGCGGCGGGCTGCTCCGAAGCGGCGCTCTACAAGTACTTCGCCAACAAGGAGGAGCTCTTCGTGGCGGTGCTGGGCGAGCGCCTCCCGAAGCTGGGTTCTCTTCTCGGTCGACTCCTCAGGGAAGGCGCGGAAGGTGCAGGAGGCGCCGACCGTACGGTCGAGCAGAACCTCACCGAGATCGCCCGTGAAGCGGCGCTCTTCTATGAGCAGACGTTCCCGATGGCCGCGTCCCTGTATGCGGAGCCCAAGCTCAAGCGCCGCCACGAAGAGGTGATGCGGGAACTGGGCACTGGCCCGCACAAGCCGATCCAGGGCCTCGACGCCTACTTGCGGGCCGAACAGAAGTCCGGACGCATCAGCGCCGAAGCCGACACGTACGCGGCCGCCTCGCTCCTCCTGGGCGCGTGCTCCCAGCGAGCCTTCGCCTACGAGATGTCCCCGGACGGCAGACCGCCTCAGCCGGTGGACGAGTTCGCGGCCCACATCGCGCGCACCCTACTGAGCGGGATCGCCTGAGCCGACAGCTGACAGGCCGACCGTCGGCTCAGGCCGCGAGCCACTCGTCCACGCCGCTCAGAAGCTTCTCCCGTACGTCCTCGGGGGCCGCTGAGCCGCGCACCGACTGCCGCGCCAGCTCGGCCAGTTCGGCGTCGGAGAAGCCGTGGTGGCGACGCGCGATGTCGTACTGGGCGGCGAGCCGCGAGCCGAACAGGAGCGGGTCGTCGGCGCCCAGCGCCATCGGCACCCCGGCCTCGTACAGCGTGCGCAGCGGCACGTCCTCGGGCTTCTCGTAGACGCCGAGCGCGACGTTCGAGGCCGGGCACACCTCGCAGGTCACGCCCCCGTCCGCGAGGCGCTTCAGCAGCCGCGGATCCTCGGCGGCCCGCACGCCGTGGCCGACCCGCGTGGCGTCCAGGTCGTCGAGGCAGTCGCGCACGGACGAGGGCCCGGTCAGCTCGCCCCCGTGCGGCGCCGAGAGCAGCCCGCCCTCGCGCGCGATGTGGAAGGCCCGGTCGAAGTCCCGCGCCATGCCCCGCCGTTCGTCGTTGGAGAGCCCGAAACCGACGATGCCCCGGTCCGCGTACCGCACCGCGAGCCGCGCCAGCGTACGGGCGTCCAGCGGGTGCTTCATACGGTTCGCGGCGACGAGGACCCGCATCCCGAGCCCGGTCTCCCGCGAGGCGCTGTCGACGGCGTCGAGGATGACCTCCAGGGCCGGGATCAGGCCCCCAAGGCGCGGCGCGTACGACGTCGGATCGACCTGGATCTCCAGCCACCCGGACCCGTCCGCGATGTCCTCCTCCGCGGCCTCCCGCACCAGACGCTGAATGTCCTCGGGGGCCCGCAGGCAGGAACGCGCCGCATCGTAGAGCCGCTGGAAGCGGAACCAGCCCCGCTCGTCCGTGGCCCGCAGCTTCGGCGGCTCGGCCCCGGTCAGCGCGTCCGGGAGCCGCACTCCGTACTTGTCGGCGAGTTCCAGCAGGGTCGTGGGCCGCATCGACCCGGTGAAGTGCAGATGCAGGTGGGCCTTCGGCAACTGACGTACATCACGTCCTACACGCTCCATCCCAAGATCCTGCCGTACACACCTGTCGTACCGGTAGCGCCTTTCCACCTTCGGGGACCCGTCCGAACGAACAAGCGGGCCGCCTCCGTAGGGAGACGGCCCGCTTGCACACGCTTACGTAGAAGCTCAGTCGCGCGCCTCGGCGAGCAGCTTCTGGATGCGCGAAACGCCCTCGACGAGGTCCTCGTCACCGAGCGCGTACGAGAGCCGCAGGTAACCCGGCGTGCCGAAGGCCTCGCCCGGAACCACCGCGACCTCGGCCTCCTCCAGGATGAGCGCGGCCAGCTCGACGCTGTCCTGCGGGCGCTTGCCGCGGATCTCCTTGCCCAGCAGGCCCTTCACCGACGGGTACGCGTAGAAGGCACCCTCGGGCTCCGGGCAGACGAAGCCGTCGATCTCGTTGAGCATCCGCACGATCGTCTTACGACGCCGGTCGAAGGCCCCGCGCATCTTCTCCACGGCCGTCAGGTCGCCGGACACGGCGGCGAGCGCGGCCGCCTGCGCCACGTTGGAGACGTTCGAGGTGGCGTGCGACTGAAGGTTCGTCGCGGCCTTCACCACGTCCTTCGGGCCGACGATCCACCCGACGCGCCAGCCGGTCATCGCGTACGTCTTCGCGACACCGTTGACCACGATGCACTTGTCGCGCAGCTCCGGAAGGAGCGCCGGCAGCGACGTGAACTTCGCGTCTCCGTATACGAGGTGCTCGTAGATCTCGTCCGTCATCACCCACAGGCCGTGCTCCACGGCCCAGCGGCCGATGGCCTCCGCGTCGGCCTCGCTGTACACGGCGCCCGTCGGGTTCGACGGCGACACGAACAGCACGACCTTCGTGCGCTCGGTGCGCGCGGCCTCCAGCTGCTCCACGGAGACGCGGTAGCCGGTCGTCTCGTCGGCGACGACCTCCACCGGCACACCGCCCGCGAGGCGGATCGACTCCGGGTAGGTGGTCCAGTACGGGGCCGGGACGATGACCTCGTCGCCCGGGTCGAGGATGGCGGCGAACGCCTCGTAGATGGCCTGCTTGCCGCCGTTGGTCACCAGGATCTGCGAGGCGTCGACCTCGTAGCCGGAGTCGCGCAGCGTCTTCGCGGCGATCGCGGCCTTCAGCTCGGGCAGACCGCCGGCCGGGGTGTAGCGGTGGAACTTCGGGTTCTTGCAGGCCTCGATGGCCGCCTCGACCACGTAGTCCGGCGTCGGGAAGTCGGGTTCACCGGCGCCGAAGCCGATCACTGGGCGCCCGGCGGCCTTGAGGGCCTTGGCCTTGGCGTCGACGGCGAGGGTCGCGGACTCGGAGATCGAACCGACCCGGGCCGACACCCGACGCTCGGTGGGAGAGGAACCTGCGGACGGAGAAGGAGTTGCAGCGCTCATGACCCCATCGTTCCAGACCGGAAACCCGCCCGGCACACGGGTTTCGAAGACCATGGGATCCGCTCTTGATCCACTTGCGGATGTTGCTCGTTCGACGGAGGGCTCCGGAACACGTACACTCACTGCTCGTTGGCCTTCAACGGCCGCGCCTTCCGAACCGCACTCCGTGCGTCCGGGTGGATGCGGTACGTTGGGGGAGACAAAGGGTCGTAGCTCAATTGGTAGAGCACTGGTCTCCAAAACCAGCGGTTGGGGGTTCAAGTCCCTCCGGCCCTGCTACACACTCCTTCGCCAGGATGTGTGCGCATGTACGTACTGCATTGCACCGCCGTGCGGCTCCACCGGGCGCGGCACGGCCACGACCCGGAATCAGGTGAGGACGAGTGACGGACGCCGTGGGCTCCATCGACAAGCCTGATGCCCAGGACGAAGCACTGGAGTCCAAGAAGGCCCGCAAGGGTGGCAAGCGCGGAAAGAAGGGCCCCTTCGGCCGTCTCGCGCTCTTCTACCGCCAGATCGTCGCGGAACTCCGCAAGGTCGTCTGGCCGACTCGCAGTCAGCTTTCGACGTACACCACAGTGGTGATTGTGTTCGTCGTCATCATGATCGGTCTTGTCACCGTGATTGACTATGGCTTCAACCACCTTGTCAAGTACGTATTCGGCTGAGCCGAAAAGCGGAGGGCGCCGAGTCCGGCGCCCCTTTCGCGCGTTCCACCCCTATGTATCCAGGAAGAAGCAGCCACAGTGTCTGACCCGAACCTGAACGAGGCGATCGAGCCGGTCGAGTCCGCTGAGGACGAGCTCGACATCGTCGAGGCGGCGGACGCCGAGGACCCGGACCAGGCAGAGGCTGCCGACATCGCTGCCGGCGAGCCCGCCGAGGAAGCCGCGGTCGAGACCGTGGTGGACGCCGACGCCGAGGCCGTCGAGGAAGCCCAGGCGGAGGACGCCCCGGCCGAGGCCGAGGAGGCCGACGCCGAGGCTGAGGCCGAGGAAGCCGTCGAGGAGGAGCCGGTCGACCCGATCGCCGCGCTCCGCGAGGAGCTGCGGTTCCTGCCCGGCGACTGGTACGTGATCCACACCTACGCGGGCTACGAGAAGCGCGTGAAGGCGAACCTGGAGCAGCGCGCCGTCTCGCTCAACGTCGAGGAGTTCATCTACCAGGCCGAGGTCCCCGAGGAAGAGATCGTCCAGATCAAGAACGGCGAGCGCAAGAACGTCCGGCAGAACAAGCTGCCCGGTTACGTTCTCGTCCGCATGGATCTGACGAACGAGTCCTGGGGCGTCGTCCGTAACACGCCCGGCGTCACCGGCTTCGTGGGCAACGCCTACGACCCGTACCCGCTGACCCTGGACGAGATCGTCAAGATGCTCGCCCCGGAGGCCGAGGAGAAGGCCGCCCGCGAGGCTGCCGAGTCCGAGGGCAAGCCGGCGCCGCAGCGCAAGGTCGAGGTCCAGGTCCTGGACTTCGAGGTCGGCGACTCGGTCACCGTCACCGACGGCCCGTTCGCGACGCTGCAGGCGACGATCAACGAGATCAACGCCGACTCGAAGAAGGTCAAGGGCCTCGTCGAGATCTTCGGTCGCGAGACCCCGGTCGAGCTGAGCTTCGACCAGATCCAGAAGAACTAGCCCTTTCCGGCGCCTTCTGGGCACACGCTTCCGAACAGGTCAGACGGGCCCCAAAGCCTGTCTGACCTGCTCGGTTTTTAGCCGCGCATGGATACCCGTTATCGTTGTGCGGTATGCCTCCATCCGGATGATCTGGACGATCATCGATCAGCCTTGATCAGGATGGCGGCCGAACACTCTCACTAAGACCCGGAGAGAGAGCACATGCCTCCCAAGAAGAAGAAGGTCACGGGGCTTATCAAGCTCCAGATCCAGGCCGGCGCCGCCAACCCGGCCCCGCCTGTCGGCCCCGCGCTGGGCCAGCACGGCGTGAACATCATGGAGTTCTGCAAGGCCTACAACGCCGCGACCGAGTCGCAGCGCGGTTGGGTCATCCCGGTGGAGATCACGGTCTACGAAGACCGTTCCTTCACCTTCATCACCAAGACCCCGCCGGCCGCGAAGATGATCCTCAAGGCCGCTGGTGTCGAGAAGGGCTCCGGCGAG
The DNA here is from genome assembly GCF_054871485.1 of Streptomyces sp. UC4497. NCBI lineage: Bacteria > Bacillati > Actinomycetota > Actinomycetes > Kitasatosporales > Streptomycetaceae > Streptomyces > Streptomyces sp. UC4497. Next base: position 48,184 of record NZ_JBTYHB010000011.1, read on the forward strand.
CCGCACAAGACCAAGGTCGCCAAGATCACCGAGGCGCAGGTCCGCGAGATCGCCACCACCAAGATGCCCGACCTCAACGCCAATGACCTGGACGCCGCGTCCAAGATCATCGCCGGCACCGCCCGCTCCATGGGCGTCACGGTCGAGGGCTGACCTCCACCTCACAGATCCATCCGTGGCAGGGCCTGCTCGGCCCGCACCACGACTCCTCTAGAACTCAGGAGAAGCAAGTGAGCAAGCGCAGCAAGTCTCTCCGCGCTGCGGACGCCAAGGTCGACGGGGCCAAGCTCTACGCCCCGCTCGAGGCCGTCCGTCTCGCCAAGGAGACCTCCACGTCGAAGTTCGACGGCACCGTCGAGGTCGCCTTCCGCCTGGGCGTTGACCCGCGCAAGGCCGACCAGATGGTCCGTGGCACCGTGAACCTCCCGCACGGCACCGGTAAGACCGCCCGGGTCCTGGTCTTCGCGACCGGTGACCGTGCTGCGGCCGCGGAAGCCGCTGGCGCCGACATCGTCGGCTCCGACGAGCTCATCGCCGAGATCGCCAAGGGCGACCGCCTGAACGAGTTCGACGCCGTTGTCGCCACCCCGGACCTCATGGGCAAGGTCGGCCGCCTCGGCCGCGTGCTCGGTCCGCGTGGCCTCATGCCGAACCCGAAGACCGGCACCGTGACCCCGGACGTGGCCAAGGCCGTGACCGAGATCAAGGGCGGCAAGATCGAGTTCCGCGTCGACAAGCACGCGAACCTGCACTTCATCATCGGCAAGGTGTCCTTCGACGACGCCAAGCTGGTGGAGAACTACGGCGCGGCCCTGGAGGAGATCCTCCGTCTGAAGCCGTCCGCCGCCAAGGGTCGCTACATCAAGAAGGCCGCCATCAGCACCACGATGGGCCCCGGCATTCAGCTCGACTCCAACCGCACCCGGAACCTCCTCGTCGAAGAGGACCCGGCCGCGGTCTGAGCCCCATAAGGCTCGCTGAAGTCGGCTACGGGCCCCGCACCTTTCGAGGTGCGGGGCCCGTTCCGCTTTTCCGGCCCGTACGGCGTGGTGGCTGCGCTAGCTTCGCGGTGACCGAGCGGTGACCGACTGGGGGAGTGGATGCTGCGGTACGCGCGCGTGGTGACGCCGGCAGCCGTGGGCATCCTGCTCACCGCCTGCGGCGGGATACCGGAGCACGGGGCCGGCGAGGTGCGCGAAGCACGCGAGGCGCTGCGCACGGCCCGGCAGCAGGTCGTCGCGGCGGGCTCGGCGCGCGTCGACGCGACGATGGCCACCGGTAAGCGGCTGACCTCGCGCAGCACGGGCGCGCTCGGCTGGTCGGACGGCGTGGAGGGCACCCTGACCGTGCGGGTCACCGGCGGTGAACTGGCCGCCTCCACGCGCGCGTTGGGCGGTGACCCGTCCCAGACGCGCTTCCTTCCGGACGCCCAGTACACGCGCATGAGCGACCGGTTCGCCGAGCTCCAGGGCGGTCGGCACTGGATCCGTCGCCCCTACGACACCCGCAGCGACCTCACCCCGGCCGACGCCCTCAAGGACCTCATCGGGGCCGAGGACGTCCACAAGGTGGGCCGGGAGGCCGTGCGCGGCACACGGGCCACCCACTACCGGGGGACCGTCGGCCGCGGGCACATCGACGTATGGCTCGATGCCCGGCACCACCTGGTGCGGCGCACCCAGCACGTGGGCGACTTCACGGTGACCGTCCACTACCGCGAATACGGCGCCCCGGCGGCGGCCGAACGCCCGGCAGCACGGGACACCGTCGACTTCGCGGACGTCACGGGCGCCGGATGAAGCTGTGGGCGGGCTGTCCGAGCCGTCCGCTATCGTGCGGACAGATCGAGACGCACCAAGGGGTGGGATTCAAGATGACTGTTTCCGTACGACGTGTGGTCGGCGCCGCCGCTGCCACAGCACTGCTGTGTTCGGCCGTCGCCGCCTGCGGTGGTGGGGACGACAAGGGCAGCGAGAAGGCCTCCGGGACGGGGTCCCAGTCGGTGGCGCAGGCCGTCAAGGCCGCGTACACGAAGACCTCCGCGGCCAAGTCCGCCAAGGTCGAGATGACCATGAAGATGCCGACGGCTGCCCAGGGCGGCGGCGACATGAAGATGTCCGGCACCATGGGCTGGGACCCGACCGTCATGGATATGACGATGTCCGGCGCCGCGCTCTCCGGGGGCGGCTCCGACGCGCCCAAGAACATCCGCATGCTCATGCAGGACAACGTGATGTACATGGACATGGGCGCCAACGCGGCCAAGACCATGGACGGCAAGCGCTGGATGAAGATGGACCTCGCCGCCATGGCGAAGAAGTCCGGCGACGAGAAGCTGGCGAGCCAGATGACCGGCAGCCTGGACAACATGAACCAGGACCCGGCCCAGCAGATCGCCGTCCTGCTGGACTCGCCCAACCTGAAGCACCTCGGTTCGGCCACGGTGGACGGCGCCGAGACGGAGCACTACAAGGGCAAGCTGACGGTCGACGAGATGCTGGCGAAGAACGACTCGCTGAAGGTCCTCGGCAAGTCCGAGCGCGACCAGCTGCTCAAGAACGTCAAGAAGGCCGGTATCAAGACCTACGACACCGAGCTGTGGATCAACAAGGACGACCTGCCGGTCCGGCTCGACGTCACGATGGACAGCTCGCAGGGCGCCATCAAGATGTCGGAGAAGTTCTCCGACTACGGCGCCGCGGTGAAGGCCGATGTGCCGCCCGCGAGCCAGACCTTCGACATGATGAAGATGCTCAAGGAGCTCGGCGGAGCCTCCGGCGGCGCCGGCAGCAGCGCCGGTTCTGCCTCGTAGGGGGTCGACCGCGGCGTCTGAGCGGATTTGCTCGACACGCTCTCTTTCACGTAACCTTCCACAGAAGCCAAAGACCGCTGGTCGTTGCCGTGCGCTCGCAAGAGGGTTCGGTGGCCGAAGGATCCGCTGAAACTGCGGACGACCCGCGCAGGTGACCGTGGAAGTGCTCCTGGAACCCCTTCGGGGAATCCGGTCGAGCTCACGCCCCGTGCGCCTGCGCCGGGGCGTTTCGTTTTCCCCAGCCTCCTTGCGAGCGGTCCTCATCACCCGGAAGGAGGCTGACGCTCTATGCCGACGCCCGACAAGGCTGCCGCGGTAGCCGAGCTCACGGACAAGTTCCGCAGCTCGAGCGCCGCTGTGCTGACCGAGTACCGGGGTCTCACCGTGGCCCAGCTCAAGCAGCTGCGCCGTTCGCTCGGTGAGAACTCCGAGTACGCCGTGGTGAAGAACACGCTGACCAAGATCGCGGCCAACGAGGCCGGGATCAACACGCTGGACGACCTGTTCAACGGTCCGACGGCGGTTGCCTTCGTCACCGGTGACCCGGTGGAGTCGGCCAAGGGTCTTCGTGACTTCGCCAAGGAGAACCCGAATCTCGTCATCAAGGGCGGTGTCCTTGACGGCAAGGCGCTGTCCGCCGACGAGATCAAGAAGCTTGCGGACCTCGAGTCCCGCGAGGTTCTGCTGTCCAAGCTGGCCGGTGCCTTCAAGGCGAAGCAGTCGCAGGCTGCCTCCGTCTTCAACGCGCTGCCGACGAAGCTCGTCCGCACCGTGGACGCGCTCCGTGCCAAGCAGGACGAGCAGGGCGGTGCCGAGTAACTCGGCTCGCTTTTTGATCCTCGCCGCCTGATCGGGCGGCAGGGATCGCAGCGGGCCCGAACGTACGCCCGCCTCACCCAGTACATCCGGCACCTGCCGATTTAGTGGAAGGACCGCCATCATGGCGAAGCTCACCCAGGACGAGCTGCTTGCGCAGTTCGAGGAGATGACCCTCATCGAGCTCTCCGAGTTCGTGAAGGCCTTCGAGGACAAGTTCGACGTCGAGGCTGCCGCCGCCGCCCCGGTCGTCGTCGCCGGTGGTGCCGCTGGTGGCGCCGCCGCCGAGGCCGCCGAGGAGCAGGACGAGTTCGACGTCATCCTCACCGGCGCCGGTGACAAGAAGATCCAGGTCATCAAGGTCGTGCGCGAGCTCACCTCCCTGGGCCTCAAGGAGGCCAAGGACCTCGTCGACGGCACCCCGAAGCCGGTCCTCGAGAAGGTCGCCAAGGACGCTGCCGAGAAGGCCAAGGAGCAGCTCGAGGGCGCCGGCGCGGCCGTCGAGGTCAAGTAAGACCTCTTCGAGTCTGTCGACTCCTCTCCGGTGAAATTGCTCCCTCGGGAGCTGTAACGCCGAGGTACCGAAGGGCGATCACCCAACTGGGTGGTCGCCCTTCGGCGTTGTCCGGATCGCAGGCCGAGGGTGCCTTGCGCTGTCGGACGTGCAGAGTATGGTGATCTTCGTTGTGCCTGGCGCCACCCCTGTTCGGCCAAGAGGGGGCCTTGACGAACAGCACGCAGCGCGCAATTCTCAGGACGCGTCGTCACAACGATCCGGATCCGAGGCATGGATCGACGGCGAAGAGGGCAGTAAGGATGTGCGCTCAGCGCACAGGGAACGCCGCAGACGGTGAACGGATGAGAACAACGAGGGTCTCAAAAAACCCGCACTGGACATCAGTGGGCCTTCTGGCTACACTGTCCCTTTGCGCTGCCTGTTAGCTGCTCCCTGCCCGTCACCAGGGGCATGCCCTCGCCTCAGCACTGTGGATTGAACCGGCTCTGACCTGGCCATATGTCAGATCAGGGGCTCTGTCCCGTGTATGGCTTGGGACCGGTACGCGCGTAGTGAGTCCGAGCCCTCGGAAGGACCCCCTCTTGGCCGCCTCGCGCAACGCCTCGATCGCGAATACGAACAACGGCGCCAGCACCGCCCCGCTGCGCATCTCCTTTGCAAAGATCAGGGAGCCCCTCGAGGTCCCGAACCTGCTCGCGCTGCAAACCGAGAGCTTTGACTGGCTGCTCGGAAACACCGCTTGGCAGAGTCGGGTCGAGGCGGCTCTCGAGTCGGGTCAGGACGTCCCCAGGAAGTCCGGTCTGGAGGAGATCTTCGAGGAGATCTCCCCGATCGAGGACTTCTCCGGGTCGATGTCCCTGACGTTCCGCGACCACCGCTTCGAACCGCCGAAGAACTCGATCGACGAGTGCAAGGAGCGCGACTTCACGTACGCGGCCCCGCTCTTCGTCACCGCCGAGTTCACCAACAACGAGACCGGCGAGATCAAGTCCCAGACGGTCTTCATGGGCGACTTCCCGCTCATGACCAACAAGGGCACCTTCGTCATCAACGGCACCGAGCGTGTCGTTGTCTCCCAGCTGGTCCGCTCGCCGGGTGTCTACTTCGACTCCTCCATCGACAAGACGTCCGACAAGGACATCTTCTCCGCCAAGATCATCCCGTCCCGGGGTGCCTGGCTGGAGATGGAGATCGACAAGCGCGACATGGTCGGTGTGCGCATCGACCGCAAGCGCAAGCAGTCCGTCACCGTTCTCCTGAAGGCTCTCGGTTGGACGACCGAGCAGATCCTCGAGGAGTTCGGCGAGTACGAGTCCATGCGCGCCACCCTGGAGAAGGACCACACCCAGGGCCAGGACGACGCGCTGCTCGACATCTACCGCAAGCTCCGTCCGGGCGAGCCGCCCACGCGTGAGGCCGCGCAGACGCTGCTCGAGAACCTCTACTTCAACCCGAAGCGCTACGACCTCGCGAAGGTCGGCCGCTACAAGGTGAACAAGAAGCTCGGTGCCGAGGAGCCGCTGGACGCCGGCGTGCTCACGACCGACGACATCATCGCCTCCATCAAGTACCTCGTGAAGCTGCACGCGGGCGAGACGGAGACGGTGGGCGAGTCGGGCCGGGAGATCGTCGTCGAGACCGACGACATCGACCACTTCGGCAACCGTCGTATCCGTAACGTCGGCGAGCTCATCCAGAACCAGGTCCGTACGGGTCTCGCCCGTATGGAGCGCGTCGTGCGTGAGCGCATGACGACCCAGGACGTCGAGGCGATCACGCCGCAGACCCTGATCAACATTCGCCCGGTCGTGGCGTCGATCAAGGAGTTCTTCGGTACTTCGCAGCTGTCCCAGTTCATGGACCAGAACAACCCGCTGTCGGGGCTGACGCACAAGCGTCGTCTGAACGCCCTCGGCCCGGGTGGTCTGTCCCGTGAGCGGGCGGGCTTCGAGGTCCGAGACGTGCACCCCTCGCACTACGGCCGCATGTGCCCGATCGAGACCCCTGAAGGCCCGAACATTGGTCTGATCGGCTCGCTCGCCTCGTACGGCCGGATCAACCCCTTCGGCTTCATCGAGACGCCGTACCGCAAGGTCGTCGAGGGCGTCGTCACCGACGACGTCGACTACCTGACGGCCGACGAGGAGGACCGCTTCGTCATCGCGCAGGCCAACGCGCCGCTGACGGAGGAGCTGACCTTCGCCGAGGCCCGCGTCCTGGTCCGCCGTCGTGGCGGAGAGGTCGACTACGTGCCCGGCACGGACGTCGACTACATGGACGTCTCGCCGCGCCAGATGGTGTCGGTCGCGACCGCGATGATCCCGTTCCTCGAGCACGACGACGCCAACCGTGCCCTCATGGGCGCGAACATGATGCGTCAGGCCGTGCCGCTGATTAAGTCCGAGGCGCCGCTCGTCGGCACCGGCATGGAGTACCGCTGCGCCACCGACGCCGGCGACGTGCTCAAGGCCGACAAGGACGGTGTGGTCCAGGAGGTCTCCGCGGACTACATCACCACCGCCAACGACGACGGCACGTACAGCACGTACCGCCTGCACAAGTTCTCCCGCTCGAACCAGGGCACTTCTGTCAACCAGAAGGTCGTCGTGGACGAGGGCGCGCGGATCATCACCGGCCAGGTCCTGGCCGACGGTCCCGCGACCGAAGAGGGCGAGATGGCCCTCGGCAAGAACCTGCTCGTGGCGTTCATGCCGTGGGAGGGTCACAACTACGAGGACGCGATCATCCTGTCGCAGCGCCTCGTGCAGGACGACGTCCTCTCCTCGATCCACATCGAGGAGCACGAGGTCGACGCCCGTGACACCAAGCTCGGCCCGGAGGAGATCACCCGGGACATCCCGAACGTCTCCGAGGAGGTCCTCGCCGACCTCGACGAGCGCGGCATCATCCGTATCGGTGCCGAGGTCGTCGCCGGCGACATCCTCGTCGGCAAGGTCACGCCCAAGGGTGAGACCGAGCTGACGCCGGAGGAGCGCCTGCTCCGCGCGATCTTCGGTGAGAAGGCGCGCGAGGTGCGCGACACCTCGCTGAAGGTGCCGCACGGTGAGATCGGCAAGGTCATCGGCGTCCGCGTCTTCGACCGCGAAGAGGGCGACGAGCTGCCGCCGGGCGTGAACCAGCTGGTTCGTGTCTACGTGGCCCAGAAGCGCAAGATCACCGATGGTGACAAGCTCGCCGGCCGTCACGGCAACAAGGGCGTCATCTCGAAGATCAACCCGATCGAGGACATGCCGTTCCTGGAGGACGGCACCCCGGTCGACATCATCCTCAACCCGCTGGGTGTGCCGTCCCGAATGAACCCGGGACAGGTTCTGGAGATCCACCTCGGCTGGCTCGCCAGCCAGGGCTGGGACGTCTCCGGTCTGAGCGACCAGTGGGCCAAGAGCCTGCAGGCGATCGGCGCCGACCAGGTCGAGCCGCGTACGAACGTCGCGACCCCGGTCTTCGACGGTGCGCGTGAGGACGAGCTCGCGGGCCTGCTCGAGAACGCCCGGCCGAACCGCGACGGTGACCGCATGGTCCTCCCGTCCGGCAAGGCGAGGCTGTTCGACGGCCGCTCCGGTGAGCCGTTCCCGGACCCGATCTCGGTCGGGTACATGTACATCCTCAAGCTGCACCACCTGGTCGACGACAAGCTGCACGCCCGTTCGACCGGTCCGTACTCGATGATCACCCAGCAGCCGCTGGGTGGTAAGGCTCAGTTCGGTGGCCAGCGCTTCGGTGAGATGGAGGTGTGGGCGCTTGAGGCTTATGGCGCCGCTTACGCCCTCCAGGAGCTGCTGACGATCAAGTCCGACGACGTCACCGGCCGCGTGAAGGTCTACGAGGCCATCGTCAAGGGCGAGAACATCCCCGAGCCCGGCATTCCCGAGTCCTTCAAGGTGCTCATCAAGGAAATGCAGTCCCTGTGCCTCAACGTGGAGGTGCTGTCCTCGGACGGCATGTCCATCGAGATGCGCGACACCGACGAGGACGTCTTCCGCGCAGCGGAGGAGCTCGGCATCGACCTGTCCCGGCGCGAGCCGAGCAGCGTCGAAGAGGTCTGACGGGAGTCCGGCAGGGGCCCAGCCACTGGGCCCCTGCCGACCCCTCGACCCCCGTTTCAGACCACAGACTTACAACCCTGAGAGGGATTGACGCATAGTGCTCGACGTCAACTTCTTCGATGAGCTCCGGATCGGTCTGGCCACCGCTGACGACATCCGTCAGTGGAGCCACGGCGAGGTCAAGAAGCCCGAGACCATCAACTACCGCACCCTCAAGCCCGAAAAGGACGGACTCTTCTGCGAGAAGATCTTCGGTCCGACCCGGGACTGGGAGTGCTACTGCGGTAAGTACAAGCGTGTCCGCTTCAAGGGCATCATCTGTGAGCGCTGCGGCGTCGAGGTGACTCGCGCCAAGGTGCGTCGTGAGCGGATGGGCCACATTGAGCTGGCCGCTCCCGTCACCCACATCTGGTACTTCAAGGGCGTCCCGTCGCGTCTGGGCTACCTGCTCGACCTCGCCCCGAAGGACCTCGAGAAGGTCATCTACTTCGCGGCGTACATGATCACGTTCGTCGACGAGGAGCGTCGTACCCGCGACCTGCCCTCCCTCGAGGCGCACGTCCAGGTCGAGCGTCAGCAGATCGAGAACCGTCGCGACTCCGACCTGGAGGCCCGCGCCAAGAAGCTCGAGACCGACCTGGCCGAGCTCGAGGCCGAGGGTGCCAAGGCCGACGTGCGCCGCAAGGTGCGCGAGGGTGCCGAGCGCGAGATGAAGCAGCTGCGCGACCGTGCGCAGCGCGAGATCGACCGTCTGGACGAGGTCTGGTCGCGCTTCAAGAACCTCAAGGTCCAGGACCTCGAGGGCGACGAGCTGCTCTACCGCGAGCTGCGTGACCGCTTCGGCACGTACTTCGACGGTTCGATGGGTGCCGCGGCGCTGCAGAAGCGCCTCGAGACCTTCGACCTCGAGGAGGAGGCCGAGCGCCTCCGCGAGATCATCCGTACCGGCAAGGGCCAGAAGAAGACCCGTGCGCTCAAGCGCCTCAAGGTCGTCTCCGCGTTCCTGCAGACCAGCAACAGCCCCAAGGGCATGGTGCTCGACTGCGTGCCGGTCATCCCGCCGGACCTGCGTCCGATGGTGCAGCTGGACGGTGGCCGCTTCGCGACCTCCGACCTGAACGACCTGTACCGCCGCGTCATCAACCGCAACAACCGCCTGAAGCGGCTTCTCGACCTCGGTGCGCCCGAGATCATCGTGAACAACGAGAAGCGCATGCTCCAGGAGGCCGTGGACGCCCTCTTCGACAACGGTCGTCGTGGTCGCCCGGTGACCGGTCCCGGTAACCGCCCGCTGAAGTCCCTGAGCGACATGCTCAAGGGCAAGCAGGGTCGTTTCCGTCAGAACCTTCTCGGTAAGCGTGTGGACTACTCCGCGCGTTCCGTGATCGTCGTCGGTCCGCAGCTGAAGCTGCACCAGTGTGGTCTGCCGAAGGCCATGGCGCTGGAGCTCTTCAAGCCGTTCGTGATGAAGCGTCTGGTCGACCTGAACCACGCGCAGAACATCAAGAGCGCCAAGCGCATGGTGGAGCGCGGCCGCACGGTCGTGTACGACGTCCTCGAAGAGGTCATCGCCGAGCACCCGGTTCTCCTGAACCGTGCTCCCACCCTGCACCGCCTCGGAATCCAGGCCTTCGAGCCGCAGCTGGTCGAGGGCAAGGCCATTCAGATCCACCCGCTCGTCTGCACCGCGTTCAACGCGGACTTCGACGGTGACCAGATGGCCGTGCACCTGCCGCTCTCCGCGGAGGCGCAGGCCGAGGCCCGCATCCTGATGCTGTCCTCGAACAACATCCTCAAGCCCGCCGACGGCCGTCCGGTGACGATGCCGACCCAGGACATGGTCCTCGGTCTGTTCTTCCTCACCACCGACGGCGAACTCCGTGACACCAAGGGCGAGGGCCGCGCGTTCGGCTCCACGGCCGAGGCGACCATGGCGTTCGACGCCGGCGAGCTGGCGCTCCAGTCGGCCGTGGACATCCGTTTCCCGGTCGGCACCATGCCGCCGCGCGGCTGGACCCCGCCGCCCGTCGAGGAGGGTGAGCCCGAGTACCAGCCGGGTGACAGCTTCCGGCTGCGGACGACCCTGGGCCGCGCGCTCTTCAACGAGCTGCTGCCCGAGGACTACCCGTTCGTCGACTACTCGGTGGGCAAGAAGCAGCTCGGCGAGATCGTCAACGACCTCGCGGAGCGCTACCCCAAGGTCATCGTGGCGGCGACGCTCGACAACCTGAAGGCGGCCGGCTTCTACTGGGGCACCCGCTCCGGCGTCACCGTGGCCATCTCCGACGTCGTCGTTCCCGAGGCGAAGAAGGAGATCGTCGCGGGCTACGAGGCGCAGGACGAGAAGGTCCAGAAGCAGTACGAGCGCGGTCTCATCACGAAGGAAGAGCGCACTCAGGAGCTCATCGCGATCTGGACCAAGGCGACCAATGAGGTCTCCGAGGCGATGAACGCGAACTTCCCGAAGACCAACCCCATCTTCATGATGGTTGACTCGGGTGCCCGAGGAAACATGATGCAGATGCGTCAGATCGCGGGTATGCGTGGTCTGGTGTCGAACGCCAAGAACGAGACGATCCCGCGTCCGATCAAGGCCTCCTTCCGTGAGGGCCTGTCGGTGCTGGAGTACTTCATCTCGACTCACGGTGCTCGTAAGGGTCTTGCGGACACGGCTCTGCGTACCGCCGACTCCGGTTACCTCACCCGTCGTCTGGTCGACGTCTCGCAGGACGTCATCATTCGCGAGGAGGACTGCGGCACCGACCGTGGCCTCAAGCTCCAGATCGCGGAGCGTGGCGCCGACGGCGTGCTGCGCAAGACCGAAGACGTCGAGACCAGCGTGTATGCCCGCATGCTCGCCGAGGACATCGTCGTCGACGGCAAGGTCATCGCGCCGGCCAACGTCGACCTGGGTGACGTGCTCATCGACGCCCTCGTCGCCCACGGCGTCGAGATCGTCAAGACCCGCTCGGTGCTCACCTGTGAGTCCGCGGTCGGCACCTGTGCCTTCTGCTACGGCCGCTCGCTGGCCACCGGCAAGCTGGTCGACATCGGTGAGGCGGTCGGCATCATCGCTGCCCAGTCCATCGGTGAGCCCGGTACCCAGCTGACGATGCGTACCTTCCACACCGGTGGTGTGGCAGGTGACGACATCACCCAGGGTCTGCCCCGTGTCGTCGAGCTCTTCGAGGCTCGTACGCCGAAGGGTGTCGCCCCGATCTCCGAGTCCGCGGGCCGTGTCCGCATCGAGGAGACCGAGAAGACCAAGAAGCTCGTCGTCACCCCCGACGACGGCAGCGACGAGATCCCGTTCCCGATCTCGAAGCGTGCCCGTCTGCTGGTGGGCGAGGGCGACCACGTCGAGGTCGGCCAGAAGCTGACCGTGGGTGCCACCAACCCGCACGACGTGCTGCGCATTCTGGGTCAGCGTGCGGTCCAGGTACACCTGGTCGGCGAGGTCCAGAAGGTCTACAACTCGCAGGGTGTGTCGATCCACGACAAGCACATCGAGATCATCATCCGGCAGATGCTGCGCCGCGTGACGATCATCGAGTCCGGCGACGCCGAGCTGCTGCCCGGCGAGCTGGTCGAGCGCTCGAAGTTCGAGGGCGAGAACCGTCGTGTGGTCACCGAGGGCGGTCACCCCGCCTCCGGCCGTCCGCAGCTGATGGGTATCACCAAGGCCTCGCTGGCGACGGAATCCTGGCTGTCGGCCGCCTCCTTCCAGGAGACGACCCGAGTCCTGACGGATGCGGCGATCAACGCCAAGTCCGACAGCCTCATCGGCCTCAAGGAGAACGTCATCATCGGTAAGCTCATCCCGGCCGGTACGGGTCTGTCCCGCTACCGCAACATCCGGGTGGAGCCCACCGAGGAGGCCAAGGCCGCGATGTACTCGGCCGTCGGCTACGACGACATCGACTACTCGCCGTTCGGCACCGGCTCCGGCCAGGCCGTTCCGCTGGAGGACTACGACTACGGTCCGTACAACCAGTAAGCGAGCAGCTGCTTGAAACCGCAGGGCGGCCACACCGGGTAGAACCGGGGTGGCCGCCCTGCGACGTATTGACGCATGATGGACACCACAACATGTCCGGGTCCCGGGGGAGTGGTCTCGTGTCGAATCCGTCGTGGCAGCCGGTCCCGTGGCCGGGCCAGCAGGGTCATCAGCCGTCGATGCTGGCCGCGCATGCGGACCGGGAGCGCGCCGTCGATGTGCTTCGCGCGGGGTTCGCGGAGGGACGCCTGCAGCAGAGCGAGTACGAGCGGCGGATCGAGCGGGCCTATCAGGCGCGCACGGTGGGCGAGCTGACGATGCTCGTGGCCGATCTGCCGCAGGGGCCGGTACCGCAGCAGCAGTTCCAGCAGCAGATGATGGGCGTGCCCAGGACGTTCCTGCCGCCGCCTCCGGGCAACAACGGGAAGGCCATCGCCTCGCTGGTGTGCGGGGTCTCCACGTTCGCCACGATGGGCCTTACAGGGCTTCCTGCGGTGATCCTGGGGCACATGGCCCGTAAGGAGATCCGGCAGAAGGGCGAGGCCGGCGACGGGATGGCCGTCGGCGGGCTGGTGCTGGGGTGGCTGTCCGTCGTGGGTTGGACGCTGCTTTTCATCGGGCTGGTCATCTCCGCGTCCGCCGGTAACTAGCGAGCGCGCCCGGCGTGTCCTGGCTCCGGGGTATTTGTTTTGACCACAGCGTATGAGATAGGTACGCTCAGACCTTGTGCCTGGGGTGTGCCTGGGCTCGTGTGCGTGTCATCAGCCGCACGGCGAGTCCGATCAGGGCCACCGCAATCTGCTGCCTTCCCGCCTTCGGTGGGGGTCTGCAGTATTCGACACACCCGACCGCGTGGGTCGGGAAACGTTCCAGGTTAGCTTTACTACTCGGCACACAGAAACCGGAGAAGTAGTGCCTACGATCCAGCAGCTGGTCCGGAAGGGCCGGCAGGACAAGGTCGAGAAGAACAAGACGCCCGCGCTCGAGGGTTCGCCCCAGCGTCGTGGCGTCTGCACGCGTGTGTTCACGACCACCCCGAAGAAGCCGAACTCGGCCCTCCGTAAGGTCGCGCGTGTGCGTCTGACCAGCGGCATCGAGGTCACGGCCTACATTCCGGGTGAGGGACACAACCTGCAGGAGCACTCCATCGTGCTCGTGCGCGGCGGCCGTGTGAAGGACCTGCCCGGTGTTCGTTACAAGATCATCCGCGGTTCGCTTGACACCCAGGGTGTCAAGAACCGCAAGCAGGCCCGCAGCCGCTACGGCGCCAAGAAGGAGAAGTAAGAATGCCTCGTAAGGGCCCCGCCCCGAAGCGCCCGGTCATCATCGACCCGGTCTACGGTTCTCCTCTGGTGACCTCCCTCATCAACAAGGTGCTGCTGAACGGCAAGCGCTCCACCGCCGAGCGCATTGTGTACGGCGCCATGGAGGGCCTGCGTGAGAAGACCAGCAACGACCCGGTCATCACGCTGAAGCGCGCGCTTGAGAACATCAAGCCGACCCTCGAGGTCAAGTCCCGCCGTGTCGGTGGTGCGACCTACCAGGTGCCGATCGAGGTCAAGCCCGGTCGCGCCAACACCCTCGCGCTCCGCTGGCTCGTCGGCTACTCGCGCGCCCGTCGCGAGAAGACGATGACCGAGCGTCTGACGAACGAGCTGCTCGACGCCTCCAACGGCCTCGGTGCTGCCGTCAAGAAGCGCGAGGACACGCACAAGATGGCCGAGTCCAACAAGGCCTTCGCGCACTACCGCTGGTAGTCGCAACCCACATCGAGACCGAGAGAAGACTGAAGCCTTATGGCTACCACTTCACTTGACCTGGCCAAGGTCCGAAACATCGGCATCATGGCCCACATCGACGCGGGCAAGACGACCACCACTGAGCGGATCCTGTTCTACACCGGCGTCTCGTACAAGATCGGTGAGGTCCACGACGGCGCTGCCACGATGGACTGGATGGAGCAGGAGCAGGAGCGTGGCATCACGATCACGTCTGCTGCCACCACTTGCCACTGGCCGCTCGAGGACAACGACTACACGATCAACATCATCGACACCCCCGGGCACGTCGACTTCACCGTTGAGGTGGAGCGCTCCCTGCGTGTGCTCGATGGTGCCGTGACGGTGTTCGACGGTGTCGCCGGCGTTGAGCCGCAGTCCGAGACGGTGTGGCGTCAGGCCGACCGTTACGGCGTGCCGCGTATCTGCTTCGTCAACAAGCTGGACCGTACCGGCGCCGAGTTCCACCGCTGCGTGGACATGATCTCGGACCGTCTGGGCGCCCAGCCGCTCGTCATGCAGCTCCCCATCGGGGCCGAGGCCGACTTCCAGGGTGTCGTCGACCTCGTCACGATGAAGGCGTACGTCTGGTCGGCCGAGGCCGCCAAGGGCGAGGCCTACGACACCGTCGAGATCCCCGACACGCACAAGGAGGCTGCGGACGAGTACCGCGGCAAGCTCCTTGAGGCCGTCGCGGAGAACGACGAAGAGATCATGGAGCTGTACCTGGAGGGCCAGGAGCCGTCCGAGGAGCAGCTGTACGCCGCGATCCGTCGTATCACCATCGCGTCCGGCAAGTCCGAGGGCACCACGGTCACCCCGGTGTTCTGTGGCACCGCGTTCAAGAACAAGGGCGTTCAGCCCCTGCTCGACGCGGTCGTGCGCTACCTGCCGACTCCCCTTGACGTCGACTCCATCGAGGGTCACGACGTGAAGGACCCGGAGAAGGTCATCGCGCGCAAGCCGTCCGAGGACGAGCCGCTCGCGGCCCTCGCGTTCAAGATCGCGAGCGACCCGCACCTGGGCAAGCTCACCTTCATCCGGGTTTACTCGGGTCGCCTGGAGGCCGGCACCGCGGTGCTGAACTCCGTCAAGGGCAAGAAGGAGCGCATCGGCAAGATCTACCGCATGCACGCGAACAAGCGTGAGGAGATCGCGTCGGTGGGCGCCGGTGACATCGTCGCCGTCATGGGCCTGAAGCAGACCACCACCGGTGAGACGCTGTCCGACGACAAGAACCCGGTCATCCTGGAGTCCATGGACTTCCCGGCGCCGGTCATTCAGGTCGCCATCGAGCCCAAGTCCAAGGGTGACCAGGAGAAGCTGGGTGTCGCCATCCAGCGTCTCGCGGAGGAGGACCCCTCCTTCCAGGTGCACTCGGACGAGGAGACCGGCCAGACCATCATCGGTGGTATGGGTGAGCTCCACCTCGACGTCCTTGTCGACCGCATGAAGCGGGAGTTCAAGGTCGAGGCCAACGTCGGCAAGCCGCAGGTCGCGTACCGCGAGACCATCCGCAAGACGGTGGACAAGGTCGACTTCACGCACAAGAAGCAGACCGGTGGTACCGGCCAGTTCGCGAAGGTGCAGATCTCGATCGAGCCGATCGAGGGTGGCGACGCGAGCTACGAGTTCGTGAACAAGGTCACCGGTGGTCGTATCCCGAAGGAGTACATCCCTTCGGTCGACGCCGGCTGCCAGGAGGCCATGCAGTTCGGCATCCTCGCCGGTTACGAGATGACCGGTGTCCGCATCACGCTGCTCGACGGTGCCTTCCACGAGGTCGACTCCTCCGAGCTCGCCTTCAAGATCGCCGGTTCGCAGGCGTTCAAGGAGGCCGCTCGTAAGGCCGGCCCCGTGCTCCTCGAGCCGATGATGGCCGTTGAGGTCACCACGCCCGAGGACTACATGGGCGAGGTCATCGGTGACGTGAACTCCCGCCGTGGCCAGATCCAGGCCATGGAGGAGCGTGCCGGTGCACGTCTCGTCAAGGGCCTGGTCCCGCTGTCGGAGATGTTCGGCTACGTCGGCGACCTCCGCAGCAAGACGTCGGGTCGCGCGAGCTACTCGATGCAGTTCGACTCCTACGCCGAGGTTCCGCGGAACGTCGCCGAGGAGATCATCGCGAAGGCCAAGGGCGAGTAACTCACCCGAGTTCACGCTTTAGGCTTGACTCCGGAGCCTCTTGGGGCATTTCGCGGCAACAGTCGCGAAATGCCCCGGGGACCCGGCTTTCCAGCAAAGATCACCTGGCGCCGATGAAGCAAGGCGTACAGAACCACTCCACAGGAGGACCCAGTGGCGAAGGCGAAGTTCGAGCGGACTAAGCCGCACGTCAACATCGGCACCATCGGTCACATTGACCACGGTAAGACGACCCTCACGGCCGCCATTACCAAGGTGCTGCACGACGCGTACCCCGACCTGAACGAGGCCTCGGCCTTCGACCAGATCGACAAGGCTCCTGAGGAGCGCCAGCGCGGTATCACGATCTCGATCGCGCACGTCGAGTACCAGACCGAGGCGCGTCACTACGCCCACGTCGACTGCCCCGGTCACGCGGACTACATCAAGAACATGATCACGGGTGCCGCGCAGATGGACGGCGCCATCCTCGTGGTCGCCGCCACCGACGGCCCGATGCCGCAGACCAAGGAGCACGTGCTCCTGGCCCGCCAGGTCGGCGTTCCGTACATCGTCGTCGCCCTGAACAAGGCCGACATGGTGGACGACGAGGAGATCCTGGAGCTCGTCGAGCTCGAGGTCCGTGAGCTCCTCTCCGAGTACGAGTTCCCGGGCGACGACGTCCCGGTCATCAAGGTCTCGGCGCTCAAGGCGCTCGAGGGCGACAAGGAGTGGGGCGAGTCCGTCCTCAACCTGATGAAGGCCGTCGACGAGGCCATCCCGGCCCCCGAGCGTGACGTCGACAAGCCGTTCCTGATGCCGATCGAGGACGTCTTCACGATCACCGGTCGTGGCACCGTCGTCACCGGTCGTATCGAGCGCGGCATCCTCAAGGTCAACGAGACCGTCGACATCATCGGCATCAAGACCGAGAAGACCACCACCACGGTCACCGGCATCGAGATGTTCCGCAAGCTGCTCGACGAGGGCCAGGCCGGTGAGAACGTCGGTCTCCTCCTCCGTGGCATCAAGCGCGAGGACGTCGAGCGCGGCCAGGTCATCATCAAGCCCGGTTCGGTCACGCCGCACACCGAGTTCGAGGCCCAGGCCTACATCCTGTCCAAGGACGAGGGTGGCCGCCACACGCCGTTCTTCAACAACTACCGTCCGCAGTTCTACTTCCGTACGACGGACGTGACGGGCGTTGTGACCCTCCCCGAGGGCACCGAGATGGTCATGCCGGGCGACAACACCGAGATGTCCGTCTCGCTGATCCAGCCCGTGGCCATGGAAGAGGGCCTGAAGTTCGCCATCCGTGAGGGTGGCCGGACCGTGGGCGCCGGCCAGGTCACCAAGATCAACAAGTAAGTCTCACTTACCTGTTGGGCTTGATGCCTGGTAGCTCATAGAGCACCTGAGAGGGCCCGTACGACTTCGGTCGTACGGGCCCTTTCTGCTGTCCTGGCGCTGTTAGGGCCTGTCTTCAAACTCCCGTCGTCGCCCGGAGGGCGGCCCGGCGGCGTCTGGTGCGTGCGATCGCAAGGCGCCGGAGAGTCCTAGTAGCGGAGCTACTCGGGCTTTTCGGCAACGCCGCGAGCGTGCGTGCCAGGCGTCGCCGGGCAGACGGGAGTTTGACGACAGGCCCTAGGCGTTCGCCTGCGTCGGACGCCACAGCCACGGGCGGGCGTCGGGGGAGAGGCCCGCGGCGGCCGGGCCGCGGGCGGTCAGGGCCAGGGCGGGGCCGTCCAGGGTGGCCGGCGCCGTGCTCGGGCGGAGGGTGCGGCCCGCGTGGTGCAGCCGGACGTTGCCGTCGGTGTCACGGCCGAGGAGATACGCGCCCGCTGCCGCCACCGGCCCGTAGCCGGGGAAGTCGACGCGCGGGCCGCCGCTGGACAGCAGCTCGGCGGACGCCGGCGGCCGGTAGTAGAGGCGGTCGCCGGAGGCCGCGACGGCGTCGGCGGGGGTGGGCAGGCCGGACAGCGGCGCGGGGCCCTCTGGCGTCCAGTGGTGGACGGTGTCACGGCCCGCGGCGTACACGTGCACCTCCCCGTCGTCGCCGACGACCGCCGTGAGCCCGTCCTGGACCGGGCCGCCGCCGAGCTCGCGCCACGGGGACCAGACCCCGGACCTGTCGCGCACCCGCGTGCTGATGCCCTGCCCCGCATTGCGTACGAAGACGTGGGCGCGGCCGTCCGGAGCGGCGGCCGCCACCGGGACGCCGATGCGGCGGGCGCGGTCGGGATCGCTCTCCGGGTTGCCGAGGCCCTTCCACGCCTGCCGCTCCAGGGCCACGATCTCGCGTACGTCGGCGCCGTCCTGGACGGACGCGAGGCGCAGGCCGACGACGAGGTGGCGCCCGTCGGGGAGCGCGACGGCCGCGAGGGACGGGGCGAGCGGGCCGCCGCCGAGGTCGGCCGGGGCGCCGAACTCGCCGTCCTTCTCGGTGTACCGGACGGCCCGCAGCCCCAGCACCCCGTACGCGGTGAGCCGTCCGTCGGCGTTCGGGACGAGGGCGAGCCGGGGCCCGGGATAGCGGTAGTGGGTGGCGCGGACCCAGCCCTTGCGGTTGGTGAGGGGGCGGTCGCCGCCGACGTTGTAGTCGCCGCAGCCGGAGGGGTTGCCGCAGTTCCAGTCGGGGGCGGCGCCGTACGGGACGAGCTGGGCGGCCTTCTCCTTCAGGACCCGCGGCGGCAGGTTCTTCGGCCAGTGGTTGTTGTAGTAGCCGCGGAAGGCGGTCGCGGCGAACGCGGGCGGCCCGTCCTTGGCCCGCCGCGTCCAGCGGATCAGCGCGGCCCAGCTGAAGCAGGCGACGGCGGTGTGGTCGGCGTGGTCGGAGTAGCCCGGCTGCTCGCTGTCGCGTATTCGTGTGAGCCGGTCGCTGTGCTGGATGTCGGGGTCCGGGTCGAGGGTGTGCACGAGGGTCGGGCGGTACCGCTCGAAGAGCGCCACGAGCACGTCGACCAGGGACTCGCGGTCGTACGTCTGGACGGCGCCCAGCGGGGAGCCGACGGGGACGAGGGTGCGCAGCAGGAGGCCCGGCTCGCGCCAGAGAGCGGGGACGCCCATGTGGCCCTCCGGGGTGTGCATGCCGAGGTTCAGATGCACCAACTCGACGCTGTGGCCCCGGTGTTGGAGCGAGTCGACCTCGACCTGGAAGCCGCCGGGCAGCCGGACGGCGCTGGTGGTCCAGCGGGTGAAGACGGGCAGGCCGAGCTGGGCCGCGTACGCCTGGCGCAGGCCCTGGTGGCGGGCGGAGGAGTACGCCGCCTTGTCGGGGGCCGGGTCGCGGTCGGTGGGCGTCTTGTTGCGGCCGTCGGCCTCGCCCGCGGTGACGTACACGCAGACGACCGGGGTGCCCGCGTCGAGGGCGTGCCGGGTGTCCGGGTTCATGAAGTACAGGTCGTCGTCGGGGTGGGCGAGGACCTGGAGCAGCAGGGCGCGCTCGGCCTGTGCGGCGGCGCGGCCGGTGGCGGGGGAGGGGACGGTGGCGCGGGACGGCGTCGGGGCGGTGCGGGAGCAGGCGGAGAGGGTGCCCGTGGCGGCGAGCGCGGCGGCGCCCAGCAGGGTGCTCCGGCGGCCGGGGCCGCGCCCAACGGGTATACAGGGGTGGGGTGTTGAGGGTCTTTCCCGCACGGTGGCGCGCACTCCGTTCGCTGCCGAGGCAGCGTTCGGGGGTGGTGCGCTCGCCTCTGTTCAGGTGGTTCACCTCAACAGAGGGGCAACGGGATGCCAGGGTTCCGGTGACTTTGGTCTCTGTCCCGGGAGGTCTCCACTGGTGTAATGGGCGCGGGACACGGCCACCCCTGGTTTGACCTTCGTCACTGAGGGGGTACGCTCTTCGGCTCGATTGGCCCCGGACATGCCCTGTATGGCAGACTGTCGGGGTTGCTCGGTTGAGTGCCGATGCTGCGCGCCTCCCGCCGGGAGGACCGGAAGCGAGTCCCACAGTACTCGTCGGCTGTATCTATCCCTCGGGGTAGCAATCGGCCGGACGTACGGGAATCTTTCGGGAAGCGTCAGCGAGGTTGCTCGGCCAGGCACTCGGTGGGTTTCTTCCCCCGTGTACATGCGGTCTTGGCCGCAGACCCCTTAGCAGGGAAATCCATGCGGATATTTCTGTCAGCGGGACTGCGACACGCCCGACCGCGTGGGGCGGAGGAAGTGTGAAACAGGGCCCCCGGGTTCCAGAGCGTTACGAGAGACAGGACTACTAAGTAGCCATGGCGGGACAGAAGATCCGCATCCGGCTCAAGGCCTACGACCACGAGGTCATCGACTCCTCGGCGAAGAAGATCGTCGAGACGGTGACCCGCACTGGTGCGTCGGTCGCGGGCCCGGTGCCGCTGCCTACCGAGAAGAACGTGTACTGCGTCATCAAGTCGCCGCACAAGTACAAGGACTCTCGCGAGCACTTCGAGATGCGCACGCACAAGCGCCTCATCGACATCCTCGACCCGACTCCGAAGACCGTTGACTCCCTGATGCGACTCGACCTTCCGGCCGGCGTCGACATCGAGATCAAGCTCTGAGGGCCGGTGATCTGAAGATGACTAAGCAGATCAAGGGCATCCTGGGCGAGAAGCTCGGCATGACGCAGGTGTGGGACGAGAACAACCGTGTTGTTCCGGTCACCGTCGTCAAGGCCGGTCCGAACGTGATCACCCAGGTTCGTACCAACGACGTCGACGGTTACGACTCCGTCCAGCTCGCCTTCGGCGAGATCGACCCGCGCAAGGTGAACAAGCCCCTCAAGGGCCACTTCGCCAAGGCCGATGTCACCCCCCGTCGCCACCTCGTCGAGATTCGTACGCCGGACGCGTCCGAGTACACCCTCGGCCAGGAGATCACCGCTGAGGTGTTCGACGGCGGCGTGAAGGTCGACGTGACCGGCCAGAGCAAGGGCAAGGGCTTCGCCGGTGGCATGAAGCGGCACAACTTCAAGGGTGGCAAGGCCTCCCACGGTGCCCACCGCATCCACCGCAAGCCGGGCTCCATTGGCGGTTGCGCCACCCCCGGCCGTGTGTTCAAGGGCACCCGCATGGCGGGCCGCATGGGCAACGAGCGGGTCACCACCCAGAACCTGACCGTCCACGCCGTTGACGCGGAGAAGGGTCTGCTGCTCATCAAGGGCGCGGTTCCTGGTCCGAACGGCGGCCTCGTCCTGGTCCGTACCGCGACCAAGGGGGCCTGAGGTAACCGATGAGCACTGTTGACATCCTTTCGCCGGCAGGCGACAAGGCCGGGTCCGTCGAGCTCCCCGCGGAGATCTTCGACGTTGAGAAGATCAGCATTCCGCTGATCCACCAGGTCGTCGTCGCACAGCTGGCCGCTGCCCGTCAGGGCACGCACAAGACCAAGACCCGTGGCGAAGTCCGCGGCGGTGGCAAGAAGCCGTACCGCCAGAAGGGCACCGGCCGCGCCCGTCAGGGCTCGACCCGTGCGCCGCAGTTCGCCGGCGGTGGCGTCGTCCACGGCCCCGTGCCGCGCGACTACTCGCAGCGGACCCCGAAGAAGATGAAGGCTGCCGCGCTGCGTCACGCCCTCACCGACCGGGCCCGCAACGCTCGTATCCACGTCGTCTCCGGCGTGGTCGAGGGCGAGGTCTCCACCAAGGCCGCGAAGACGCTGTTCGGCAAGATCTCGGAGCGCAAGAACCTGCTCCTGGTCGTCGACCGCGCCGACGAGGCCGCGTGGCTCTCCGCCCGCAACCTGCCCCAGGTCCACATCCTGGAGCCGGGCCAGCTGAACACGTACGACGTTCTCGTCTCGGACGACGTGGTCTTCACCAAGGCCGCTTTCGAGTCCTTCGTGTCTGGCCCCAAGGCCGCTGACACCGAAGGGAGCGAGGCCTGATGGCTACGCGTCACCCGAGCATTGCCTCCAAGGCTGCGAAGGCCGCCAAGGCCGCGCGCGTCGCCAAGGCGAAGCGCATCGCGACCGAGGGCAAGGTCGCCGTTGAGCCCACGCCGCTGAGCAAGTCCTTCTCGGACCCGCGTGACGTCCTCGTCAAGCCGGTCGTCTCCGAGAAGTCGTACGCGCTCCTCGACGAGGGCAAGTACACGTTCGTCGTGGCCCCCGGCGCCAACAAGACCCAGATCAAGCAGGCCGTCGAGGCGGTCTTCTCGGTCAAGGTCACCGGCGTCAACACGATCAACCGTCAGGGCAAGCGGAAGCGTACGCGCACCGGTTTCGGCAAGCGTGCCGACACCAAGCGCGCCATCGTGACCCTCGCTGAGGGCGACCGTATCGACATCTTCGGCCAGGCCTCCTAACGGAGACCCTGGTCCGAATATCGGACGAGGACTGAGAAATGGGAATCCGCAAGTACAAGCCGACGACGCCGGGCCGCCGTGGCTCCTCCGTCGCCGACTTCGTCGAGGTAACGCGGTCCACGCCGGAGAAGTCGCTGGTCCGCCCGCTGCACAGCAAGGGCGGCCGTAACAACGCCGGTCGGATCACCGTTCGCCACCAGGGTGGTGGACACAAGCGCGCCTTCCGCGTGATCGACTTCCGTCGTCACGACAAGGACGGCGTGCCGGCCAAGGTCGCTCACATCGAGTACGACCCGAACCGCACTGCGCGCATCGCGCTCCTGCACTACGCGGACGGCGAGAAGCGCTACATCCTGGCCCCGCGCGGTCTCGCGCAGGGTGCCAAGGTGGAGAACGGCCCCGCTGCCGACATCAAGCCCGGTAACAACCTGGC
Organism: Streptomyces sp. UC4497; assembly: GCF_054871485.1. Lineage (NCBI taxonomy): Bacteria > Bacillati > Actinomycetota > Actinomycetes > Kitasatosporales > Streptomycetaceae > Streptomyces > Streptomyces sp. UC4497. The sequence goes on from NZ_JBTYHB010000011.1 coordinate 71,000, forward strand.
GCTCCGCAACATCCCGGTCGGTACCACGATCCACGCGATCGAGCTCCGTCCCGGTGGTGGCGCCAAGTTCGCCCGCTCCGCGGGTGCCTCCGTGCAGCTGCTCGCGAAGGAGGGCTCGATGGCCCACCTTCGTATGCCCTCCGGCGAGATCCGCCTGGTCGACGTGCGCTGCCGCGCCACCGTCGGCGAGGTCGGCAACGCCGAGCAGAGCAACATCAACTGGGGCAAGGCCGGCCGCATGCGCTGGAAGGGCGTCCGCCCGACCGTGCGTGGTGTCGTCATGAACCCGGTCGACCACCCGCACGGTGGTGGTGAAGGCAAGACCTCCGGTGGTCGCCACCCGGTCTCGCCGTGGGGCCAGAAGGAGGGTCGTACTCGTGATCGCAACAAGGCGAGCAACAAGTACATCGTCCGCCGCCGCAAGTCGAACAAGAAGCGCTAGGAGCGGGTTTAGATGCCGCGCAGTCTCAAGAAGGGACCCTTCGTCGACGGCCACCTCGTGAAGAAGGTGGACGCTCAGAACGAAGCCGGTTCCAAGAACGTCATCAAGACCTGGTCCCGCCGCTCGATGATCATCCCCAGCATGCTGGGTCACACGATCGCGGTGCACAACGGCAAGACCCACATCCCGGTGTTCGTCACCGAGTCGATGGTCGGCCACAAGCTCGGCGAGTTCTCGCCGACGCGCACCTTCCGGGGTCACGTCAAGGACGACCGGAAGTCGAAGCGCCGCTAAGGCGGGGTGGAATCGACTATGACTAACACCGAAGGGACAACCATGGAAGCCAGGGCCCAGGCGCGGTACATCCGCGTCACGCCCATGAAGGCCCGCCGCGTGGTGGACCTCATCCGTGGCATGGATGCCACGGAGGCTCAGGCGGTCCTGCGATTCGCCCCGCAGGCCGCAAGCCAGCCGGTGGGCAAGGTGCTGGACAGCGCCATCGCCAACGCCGCGCACAACTACGACCACCCTGACGCGTCTTCGCTGTTCATCAGCGAGGCGTACGTGGACGAGGGCCCGACCCTGAAGCGGTTCCGTCCGCGTGCTCAGGGCCGTGCCTACCGGATCCGTAAGCGGACCAGCCACATCACCGTGGTCGTCAGCAGCAAGGAAGGAACCCGGTAATGGGCCAGAAGGTAAACCCGCACGGGTTCCGGCTCGGTGTCACGACCGACTTCAAGTCGCGTTGGTACGCCGACAAGCTGTACAAGGACTACGTCAAGGAAGACGTCGCCATCCGTCGGATGATGACGTCCGGCATGGAGCGCGCCGGCATCTCGAAGGTTGAGATCGAGCGCACCCGTGACCGCGTGCGGGTGGACATCCACACCGCTCGTCCCGGCATCGTCATCGGCCGCCGTGGCGCCGAGGCCGACCGCATCCGCGGTGACCTCGAGAAGCTCACGGGCAAGCAGGTCCAGCTGAACATCCTCGAGGTCAAGAGCCCCGAGACCGATGCTCAGCTCGTGGCCCAGGCCGTTGCGGAGCAGCTGTCCTCCCGCGTCTCCTTCCGTCGCGCCATGCGTAAGAGCATGCAGGGCACGATGAAGGCCGGCGCCAAGGGCATCAAGATCCAGTGTGGCGGTCGTCTCGGCGGTGCCGAGATGTCCCGTTCGGAGTTCTACCGCGAGGGCCGCGTGCCCCTGCACACGCTCCGCGCCAACGTGGACTACGGCTTCTTCGAGGCCAAGACGACCTTCGGCCGCATCGGCGTGAAGGTCTGGATCTACAAGGGCGACGTCAAGAACATCGCCGAGGTTCGCGCCGAGAACGCCGCGGCCCGCGCCGGTAACCGTCCGGCCCGTGGCGGTAACGACCGCCCGGCCCGTGGTGGTGGCCGTGGTGGCGAGCGTGGCGGTCGCGGTCGTAAGCCGCAGCAGCAGTCCGCGCCGGCAGCCGAGGCCCCCAAGGCCGACGCTCCCGCCGCTGCCGCTCCGGCTGCTGAGAGCACCGGAACGGAGGCCTGACCGAAATGCTGATCCCCCGTAGGGTCAAGCACCGCAAGCAGCACCACCCGAAGCGCAGCGGTATGTCCAAGGGTGGCACGCAGGTTGCGTTCGGTGAGTACGGCATTCAGGCCCTCACCCCGGCGTACGTGACGAACCGTCAGATCGAGGCCGCTCGTATCGCCATGACGCGTCACATCAAGCGTGGCGGCAAGGTCTGGATCAACATTTACCCGGACCGCCCCCTCACCAAGAAGCCTGCCGAGACCCGCATGGGTTCCGGTAAGGGTTCCCCGGAGTGGTGGGTCGCCAACGTCAAGCCCGGACGCGTGATGTTCGAGCTGTCGTACCCCAACGAGAAGACCGCGCGCGAGGCGCTGACTCGTGCGGCTCACAAGCTGCCGATGAAGTGCAAGATCGTCAAGCGCGAGGCAGGTGAAGCGTGATGTCGGCCGGAACCAAGGCGTCTGAGCTGCGCGAGCTGGGCAACGAGGAGCTCCTCAACAAGCTCCGCGAGGCCAAGGAAGAGCTGTTCAACCTCCGCTTCCAGGCGGCGACGGGTCAGCTCGAGAACCACGGCCGGCTCAAGGCCGTCCGCAAGGACATCGCGCGGATCTACACCCTCATGCGCGAGCGCGAGCTGGGCATCGAGACGGTGGAGAGCGCCTGATGAGCGAGAAGACTGTGACTGAAGAGACCGCCGCCCGCGGCTTCCGCAAGACCCGTGAGGGCCTTGTTGTCAGCGACAAGATGGACAAGACCGTCGTCGTCGCTGTCGAGGACCGCGTCAAGCACGCCCTGTACGGCAAGGTCATCCGCCGTACGAACAAGCTCAAGGCGCACGACGAGCAGAACGCTGCCGGCGTCGGCGACCGCGTCCTCCTGATGGAGACGCGTCCGCTGTCGGCGAGCAAGCGCTGGCGCATCGTCGAGATCCTCGAGAAGGCCAAGTAATTCTCTGAGGCATCCCTCAGAGTTCGTTCCGCCAGGCTCGGCAGGGGCTTCCTCTCGTAAGAGAGCAGCCCCTGCCGGGAACCGGCAGACAAACAGGAGATAGACGTGATCCAGCAGGAGTCGCGACTGCGCGTCGCCGACAACACGGGTGCGAAGGAAATTCTCACCATCCGTGTTCTCGGTGGCTCGGGTCGCCGCTACGCGGGCATCGGTGACGTCATCGTCGCCACCGTCAAGGACGCGATCCCCGGTGGCAACGTGAAGAAGGGTGACGTCGTCAAGGCGGTCATCGTTCGCACCGTCAAGGAGCGTCGCCGTCCGGATGGCTCGTACATCCGTTTCGACGAGAACGCCGCCGTCATTCTGAAGAACGACGGCGACCCCCGCGGCACCCGTATCTTCGGCCCGGTCGGCCGTGAGCTGCGCGAGAAGAAGTTCATGAAGATCATCTCGCTCGCGCCGGAGGTGCTGTAAGCATGAAGATCAAGAAGGGCGACCTGGTCCAGGTCATCACCGGTAAGGACAAGGGCAAGCAGGGCAAGGTCATTGCCGCTTACCCGCGCGACGAGCGCGTCCTGGTCGAGGGTGTCAACCGGGTCAAGAAGCACACGAAGGCCGGCCCGACCGCCAGCGGCTCGCAGGCCGGCGGCATCGTGACCACCGAGGCCCCCGTCCACGTCTCCAACGTCCAGCTGGTCGTGGAGAAGGACGGCAACAAGGTTGTCACGCGCGTCGGTTTCCGCTTCGACGACGAGGGCAACAAGATCCGCGTTGCCAAGCGGACGGGTGAGGACATCTGATGACGACCACCACCACTCCGCGTCTCAAGACGAAGTACCGCGAGGAGATCACGGCGAAGCTGCAGGAGGAGTTCTCGTACGAGAACGTCATGCAGATTCCCGGTCTCGTGAAGGTCGTCGTGAACATGGGTGTCGGCGACGCCGCCCGTGACTCGAAGCTCATGGACGGTGCCGTCCGTGACCTCACGACGATCACCGGCCAGAAGCCGGCCATCACCAAGGCTCGCAAGTCCATCGCGCAGTTCAAGCTGCGTGAGGGTCAGCCGATCGGTGCCCACGTCACGCTCCGTGGCGACCGCATGTGGGAGTTCCTGGACCGCACCCTGTCGCTCGCGCTTCCGCGCATCCGCGACTTCCGTGGTCTGTCCCCCAAGCAGTTCGACGGCCGTGGCAACTACACCTTCGGTCTCACGGAGCAGGTCATGTTCCACGAGATCGACCAGGACAAGATCGACCGCGTCCGGGGTATGGACATCACCGTGGTCACCACGGCGACCAACGACGACGAGGGCCGTGCCCTTCTGCGTCACCTCGGCTTCCCGTTCAAGGAGGCGTAAGCGAGATGGCGAAGAAGGCTCTTATTGCCAAGGCTGCTCGTAAGCCGAAGTTCGGTGTCCGTGGCTACACCCGCTGCCAGCGCTGCGGCCGCCCGCACTCCGTGTACCGCAAGTTCGGCCTCTGCCGCGTGTGCCTTCGTGAGATGGCTCACCGTGGCGAGCTGCCGGGCGTGACCAAGAGCTCCTGGTAATCCCTTAGTTGGGATTGCCCGGATCTCTCGGTAAGTAGAGGGTCGGCAGAGGCCCCAGCTCTCATGGCTTAGGCTAGGAGAGTTGGGCGTCTGCCGCCCTGACCGACTTACTACGCCGTAGGTCCCCGCGCCGCACCCGTCCCGCCCCTGTGTGGGGAGAGGGATGGCGCATACAGGAAACCCCGGCGAGAGAGGCCGAAGGCCAATTCATGACCATGACTGATCCGATCGCAGACATGCTTACGCGTCTGCGGAACGCGAACTCGGCATACCACGACTCCGTGTCGATGCCGCACAGCAAGATCAAGTCGCACATCGCGGAGATCCTCCAGCAGGAGGGTTTCATCACCGGCTGGAAGGTCGAGGACGCCGAGGTCGGCAAGAACCTCGTCCTGGAGCTGAAGTTCGGCCCGAACCGTGAGCGTTCGATCGCCGGCATCAAGCGCATCTCCAAGCCGGGTCTGCGTGTTTACGCGAAGTCCACCAACCTGCCGAAGGTTCTCGGTGGCCTCGGCGTGGCGATCATCTCCACGTCGCACGGTCTCCTGACCGGCCAGCAGGCAGGCAAGAAGGGCGTGGGTGGGGAAGTCCTCGCCTACGTCTGGTAGCGGAAGGAATCGGAGGAAACAGCTATGTCGCGTATTGGCAAGCTCCCCATCACGGTTCCCGCCGGCGTGGACGTCACCATCGACGGCCAGACGGTTGCGGTCAAGGGCCCCAAGGGTTCCCTGAGCCACACCGTTGCTGCGCCGATCGAGATCGCCAAGGGTGAGGACGGCGTTCTGGCCGTCACCCGCCCGAACGACGAGCGTCAGAACAAGGCCCTCCACGGCCTGTCCCGCACGCTGGTGGCGAACATGATCACCGGCGTGACCACGGGTTACGTGAAGAAGCTCGAAATCAGCGGTGTCGGTTACCGCGTCCTGGCGAAGGGCTCCAACCTGGAGTTCTCGCTCGGCTACAGCCACCCGATCCTGATCGAGGCGCCCGAGGGCATCTCCTTCAAGGTCGAGTCGCCGACCAAGTTCTCGGTCGAGGGCATCGACAAGCAGAAGGTCGGCGAGGTTGCGGCCAACATCCGCAAGCTGCGCAAGCCCGACCCGTACAAGGCCAAGGGCGTCAAGTACGAAGGCGAAGTCATCCGCCGCAAGGTCGGAAAGGCGGGTAAGTAAGCCATGGCATACGGTCAGAAGATCGCTAAGGGCGACGCTTACAAGCGTGCGGCCATCAAGCGCCGCCACATTCGTATCCGTAAGAACATGTCGGGTACGGCCGAGCGTCCGCGCCTGGTCGTGACGCGCTCGAACCGGAACATCGTGGCGCAGGTCATCGACGACGTTAAGGGTCACACCCTCGCGTCGGCGTCGACCCTTGACACGTCGATCCGCGGCGGCGAGGGCGACAAGTCCTCGCAGGCCAAGTCGGTCGGCGCCCTGGTCGCCGAGCGCGCCAAGGCCGCCGGTGTCGAGGCTGTCGTGTTCGACCGTGGTGGTAACCAGTACGCCGGGCGCATCGCTGCCCTGGCGGACGCCGCCCGCGAAGCCGGACTCAAGTTCTGAGTCTTGCCCGTTCGCGCAGCGACTTTTGTGCTGCGTAGCTAGCGGAAACAGAGAGAGGTAATTCCAATGGCTGGACCCCAGCGCCGCGGTGGCGGTGCCGGTGGCGGCGAGCGGCGGGACCGGAAGGGTCGCGACGGTGGCAACGCCGCCGAGAAGACCGCGTACGTTGAGCGCGTTGTCGCGATCAACCGCGTCGCCAAGGTTGTGAAGGGTGGTCGTCGCTTCAGCTTCACTGCGCTCGTCGTAGTGGGCGACGGTGACGGCACCGTGGGTGTCGGTTACGGCAAGGCCAAGGAGGTGCCGGCCGCCATCGCCAAGGGTGTTGAGGAGGCCAAGAAGCACTTCTTCAAGGTCCCCCGTATCCAGGGCACCATCCCGCACCCGATCACGGGCGAGAAGGCTGCGGGCGTCGTCCTGCTCAAGCCGGCTTCCCCCGGTACCGGTGTTATCGCCGGTGGTCCGGTGCGTGCCGTGCTCGAGTGCGCGGGCGTGCACGACATCCTGTCGAAGTCGCTCGGTTCGTCGAACGCGATCAACATCGTGCACGCCACGGTGGAGGCCCTGCGTGGTCTGCAGCGTCCCGAGGAGATCGCGGCCCGCCGTGGTCTGCCCCTCGAGGACGTCGCTCCCGCGGCCCTGCTGCGTGCGCGTGCCGGGGCTGGTGCTGCGTAATGGCACAGCTCAAGATCACGCAGACGAAGTCGTACATCGGCAGCAAGCAGAACCACCGTGACACCCTGCGTTCCCTTGGTCTCAAGGGGATCAACACGCAGGTCGTCAAGGAGGATCGTCCCGAGTTCCGCGGCATGGTGCAGACCGTCCGCCACCTCGTGACGGTCGAGGAGGTCGACTGATCATGGGTGAGCAGAACCCGCTCAAGATCCACAACCTCCGTCCGGCCCCCGGCGCCAAGACCGCCAAGACCCGTGTCGGTCGTGGTGAGGCGTCGAAGGGTAAGACGGCCGGTCGTGGTACCAAGGGAACCAAGGCCCGTTACCAGGTTCCGGAGCGCTTCGAGGGTGGCCAGATGCCCCTCCACATGCGTCTCCCGAAGCTCAAGGGCTTCAAGAACCCCTTCAAGGTCGAGTTCCAGGTCGTGAACCTGGACAAGCTCGCCTCGCTGTACCCCGAGGGTGGCGAAGTCACCGTCGAGGGTCTGGTGGAGAAGGGCGCTGTCCGTAAGAACAGCCTCGTCAAGGTCCTTGGCCAGGGCGAGATCACCGTGGCGCTGCAGGTGACGGTCGACTCCGTCTCCGGCTCCGCCAAGGAGAAGATCACCGCCGCAGGCGGTACGGTCACCGAGCTCGTCTGAACAAATCAGGCGTCTTGATGACGTGAACGTCCCTACCGGGGATGCCCCACATATGGGGCATCCCCGGTTGGTCGTTCCAAGGGGGGCAGTTACGCCGGTAAGGTGGCGTCCGTTGTTAAGTTCCGGGCTTAGTGTGCCCCCGGCACCTATCCAGGCTCTTGGCCGTTAGACCGTTTACGTATTTGTCGAATCCTCAAGACCGTCACCTCTGACGCACGCGCGCGGGGGTCGCAGGAGGCACCGTGCTCACCGCGTTCGCCCGGGCGTTCAAGACGCCCGACCTGCGCAAGAAACTGCTCTTCACGCTGGGCATCGTCGTGATCTACCGGCTCGGCGCCCATGTGCCGATTCCAGGCGTGGATTACCAGAACGTCCAGACGTGTATGGACGTCGCCAACTCCAGCTCCGGCCTGTTCGGTCTGGTCAACATGTTCAGCGGTGGCGCGCTGTTGCAGATCACGGTCTTCGCGCTCGGCATCATGCCGTACATCACCGCGAGCATCATTCTGCAGCTGCTCACCGTCGTGATCCCGCGTCTGGAAGCCCTCAAGAAGGAGGGCCAGGCCGGCACGGCGAAGATCACTCAGTACACGCGCTACCTGACCGTGGCGCTCGCCATCCTTCAGGGCACGGGTCTCGTCGCCACCGCCCGCACCGGCGCGCTCTTCCAGGGCTGCCCCGTCGCCAGCGAGATCGTGCCGGACCAGTCGATCTTCGTCACCGTCACGATGGTCCTCGTCATGACCGCCGGTACCTGCGTCATGATGTGGCTCGGTGAGCTCATCACCGACCGCGGCATCGGCAACGGCATGTCGATCCTGATGTTCATCTCGATCGCCGCCACCTTCCCGTCCGCCCTGTGGGCCATCAAGAAGCAGGGCTCGCTGGCCGACGGCTGGATCGAGTTCGGCACGGTCATCCTCGTCGGCCTGGTCATGGTCGCCCTGGTGGTCTTCGTCGAGCAGGCTCAGCGACGTATCCCCGTGCAGTACGCGAAGCGCATGATCGGCCGCCGTTCCTACGGCGGTACGTCCACGTACATCCCGCTCAAGGTGAATCAGGCGGGTGTGATCCCTGTCATCTTCGCCTCCTCGCTGCTCTACATCCCGGCCCTGGTCGCCCAGTTCGCCGGTGGAGATTCGCAGTGGAAGGTGTGGATCGACGACCACCTGACCAAGGGAAATCACCCGATTTACATCGTCACGTACTTCCTCCTGATCGTTTTCTTCGCGTTCTTCTACGTGGCGATCTCGTTCAACCCCGAGGAAGTCGCCGACAACATGAAGAAGTATGGTGGCTTCATCCCGGGCATCCGGGCTGGCCGACCGACCGCTGAGTACCTTTCGTACGTGCTCAACCGGATCACCTGGCCGGGTTCGCTGTATTTGGGCCTGATCGCTCTCGTGCCGACGATGGCGTTGGTTGGTTTCGGGGCAAACCAGAACTTCCCGTTCGGTGGCACGAGCATCCTGATCATCGTGGGTGTCGGCCTGGAGACGGTGAAGCAGATCGAGAGCCAGCTCCAGCAGCGCAATTACGAAGGGTTCCTCCGCTGATGCGTATCGTCCTCGTCGGGCCGCCCGGTGCTGGCAAGGGAACGCAGGCCGCGTTCCTGGCCAAGAACCTGTCGATTCCGCACATCTCCACGGGCGACCTCTTCCGTGCCAACATCAGCCAGGGCACGGAGCTGGGCAAGAAGGCCAAGTCCTACATGGACGCCGGTCAGCTGGTCCCGGACGAGGTCACCATCGGGATGGCGAAGGACCGCATGGAGCAGTCGGACGCCGTGAACGGCTTCCTGCTCGACGGCTTCCCGCGCAACGTCTCGCAGGCCGAGGCGCTCGACGTCGCCCTCAAGGCCGACGACGTCACGCTGGACGCGGTTCTCGACCTGGAGGTCCCCGAGGACGAGGTGGTCAAGCGCATCGCCGGCCGCCGCATCTGCCGTAACGACTCGGCACACGTCTTCCACGTCACGTACAAGCAGCCCAAGACCGAGGGTGTCTGCGACACCTGCGGCGGAGAGCTGTACCAGCGTGACGACGACAAGGAAGAGACCGTGCGCAAGCGGCTCGAGGTCTACCACACGCAGACCGAGCCGATCATCGACTACTACCGGGAGCAGGGGCTCGTCGTGACGATCTCCGCCCTGGGCAAGGTCGAGGAAGTCACGGCGCGGGCCATGGAGGCCCTGAAGCGCTGAGCGCTTCCGTAGGACGTGCCTGAGGCCGCGGTTCCCCGTCGGGGGGACCGCGGCCTTAGTGTTGGTGGGGACTGGACGTACGTAACCCTCGTACTCGTACCGGATGACGGAGAGCGCAGGCCCCCATGGTGCAGATCAAGACCCCCGACCAGATTCGCAAGATGCGGGAGGCGGGGCTTGTCGTCGCGGCGATCCACGCGGCGACCCGGGAGGCGGCCGTGCCGGGCGCGACCACCAAGGATCTGGACGAGGTCGCCCGCAAGGTGCTCGCGGAGCACGGGGCGAAGTCGAACTTCCTCGGGTACGGGGGGTTCCCCGCGACCATCTGCACCTCGAAGAACGAGGTCGTGGTGCACGGCATCCCGAGTGACGAGGTCGTCCTGGAGGACGGTGACATCATCTCGATCGACGCGGGCGCCATCGTGGACGGCTGGCATGGCGACGCGGCGTACACCGCCTTCGTCGGGTCCGGGCACTCCGCGGAGCTGATCGAGCTGTCGCGGGTGACCGAGGAGTCGATGTGGGCCGGGCTCGCGGCGATGAAGTCCGGGAACCGGCTGGTCGACATCTCCCGTGCGATCGAGTCGTACATCCGTCGGCAGCCGAAGCCGGGTGGCGGGAAGTACGGGATCGTCGAGGACTACGGCGGGCACGGGATCGGGACCGAGATGCACATGGACCCGCACCTGTTGAACTACGTCGAGCGGAGGCGGGGGAAGGGGCCGAAGCTGGTGCCCGGGTTCTGCCTTGCCATTGAGCCGATGGTTTCGCTCGGGACGCCGAAGACGGAGACGTTGTCGGACGACTGGACGGTCATCACGACGGACGGCACGTGGTCGTCGCACTGGGAGCACTCGGTGGCGCTTACGGAGGACGGGCCGCTCGTCCTTACGGCGCCGGACGGTGGCAAGGCGAAGCTCGCCGAGCTGGGCGTCACGGCCGCGCCGGACCCGCTGGGCTGAACCCGCAGGGCGGCGACGGGGTGGGGCCTCGTGTAGCGCTCGCCCCGCGCCGGGGTGCCGCCTTGCCCACCCTGCCGCCCTTGGCGGCAGATTGCCCAAGGCGGCCGCGGCCGGCGGCGGATCGGCGGTCGGCGGCCCGGGCTGGAGCCCCCGGAGGGGGCGGGTGGTGGGAGGTGGGCCAAGGAACGGTCGAAGCGGCCGGGGCCCCCGTTCCGGGCGGCGTGGTGGGGCTTAAGGATCTCGCTCGTAGGGCAGAATCACGAGATTCGTCTTTCCCGGGTGACTGACGTAGACTGACTCGTCGGCTCTCGTGTATGCGCATGTCTCCATGCGGACGCGGAGTCGATCAAGGTAGTCGATTCGAAGGGCGAAGCGTGGCCAAGAAGCAAGGTGCCATCGAGATCGAGGGCACTGTCGTCGAGTCTCTGCCGAACGCCATGTTCAAGGTCGAGCTCCAGAACGGCCACCAGGTCCTGGCACACATCAGTGGCAAGATGCGCATGCACTACATCCGCATCCTCCCTGACGACCGGGTCGTGGTGGAGCTGTCTCCGTACGACCTCACGCGTGGCCGGATCGTCTACCGGTACAAGTAGATCTTGCCCTAGTCCCGCCTCGGCGGGCCGCCGGCAACTGACCCGGAGAACCTCACCCATGAAGGTCAAGCCGAGCGTCAAGAAGATCTGCGACAAGTGCAGGGTGATCCGCCGTCACGGCCGGGTCATGGTGATCTGCGACAACCCGCGCCACAAGCAGCGCCAGGGCTGACGCAGACCCGCATCACTGCAGTTCGATCGCAGAGTTCGCGCGACGCAGCACATTGAGTACATATGCAGAGCCCGCCGGCGACGGTTCCGTCGTGGCGACACCTTCGGTCGGAGGCCGGGGACCCAGTTCGTACCAACTCTTCGAACGAAGAGGACGGCGGCTGGGAGTGGTTCTGCTGCAGACCTCCGAAGAATCAACAGGAGCCATGAATGGCACGCGTTGAAGGTGTTGACCTCCCGCGCGAGAAGCGCATTGAGGTCGCCCTCACCTACGTGTTCGGCATCGGCCGCACGCGCGCCCAGCAGACGCTGGACGCGATCGGTGTCGACCGCAACATCCGCGTTCGCGACATCAGCGAGGAAGACCTCGTCAAGATCCGCGAGTACGTGGACCAGAACTTCCAGACCGAGGGTGACCTCCGTCGCGAGATTCAGGCCGACATCCGCCGCAAGGTCGAGATCGGCTGCTACCAGGGTCTGCGTCACCGTCGCGGCCTGCCGGTCCACGGTCAGCGCACCAGCACGAACGCTCGTACCCGCAAGGGCCCGCGTCGCGCCATCGCCGGTAAGAAGAAGCCGGGCAAGAAGTAGTCCTCAGCGGACGCTCATCAGCGGTCTTCGCTGTAGGACCGACCACCTCCCTGTAGGAGAACGACATGCCCCCCAAGGGTCGTCAGGGCGCTGCCAAGAAGGTGCGCCGCAAGGAAAAGAAGAACGTCGCTCACGGCCACGCGCACATCAAGAGCACGTTCAACAACACGATCGTGTCCATCACGGACCCGACCGGCAACGTGATCTCGTGGGCCTCCGCCGGCCACGTCGGCTTCAAGGGCTCGCGCAAGTCCACGCCGTTCGCCGCGCAGATGGCCGCCGAGTCGGCTGCCCGCCGCGCGCAGGAGCACGGCATGCGCAAGGTCGACGTCTTCGTCAAGGGCCCGGGTTCCGGTCGTGAGACCGCCATCCGCTCCCTGCAGGCGACCGGCCTCGAGGTCGGCTCGATCCAGGACGTCACGCCGACGCCGCACAACGGCTGCCGTCCCCCCAAGCGTCGCCGCGTCTGATTCCGGTCAGTAACGCAGGCCGTTTGGTCTGAGTTCTTCGGGCGGTACGGCCTTTGTACTGGGCCGTACCGCCCGTACTCTTGACAGGTACGACATCAGGCTCCGCCTGGTGGTCTCAGGGCATCAAATAGTGGGTGCCCCTGACTGAAGGATTCACTTCATGCTGATTGCTCAGCGTCCCTCGTTGACCGAAGAGGTCGTCGACGAATTCCGCTCCCGGTTCGTGATCGAGCCGCTGGAGCCGGGCTTCGGCTACACCCTCGGCAACTCCCTTCGCCGCACGCTCCTCTCGTCGATCCCCGGCGCTGCTGTCACCAGCATCCGCATCGACGGTGTCCTGCACGAGTTCACCACCGTGCCGGGCGTCAAGGAGGACGTCACCGACCTCATCCTGAACATCAAGCAGCTGGTCGTCTCCTCGGAGCACGACGAGCCGGTCGTGATGTACCTGCGCAAGCAGGGCCCGGGTCTGGTCACCGCCGCCGACATCGCGCCCCCGGCCGGTGTCGAGGTGCACAACCCCGACCTCGTCCTCGCCACGCTCAACGGCAAGGGCAAGCTGGAGATGGAGCTGACCGTCGAGCGCGGTCGCGGCTACGTCTCCGCCGTGCAGAACAAGCAGGTCGGTCAGGAGATCGGGCGCATCCCGGTCGACTCGATCTACTCGCCGGTTCTCAAGGTCACGTACAAGGTCGAGGCCACGCGTGTCGAGCAGCGCACCGACTTCGACAAGCTGATCGTCGACGTCGAGACCAAGCAGGCCATGCGTCCCCGTGACGCCATGGCGTCCGCCGGTAAGACGCTGGTCGAGCTGTTCGGTCTCGCCCGCGAGCTGAACATCGACGCCGAGGGCATCGACATGGGTCCGTCCCCGACGGACGCCGCCCTGGCCGCCGATCTGGCGCTGCCGATCGAGGAGCTCGAGCTCACCGTTCGGTCGTACAACTGCCTCAAGCGCGAGGGCATCCACTCCGTGGGTGAGCTCGTCGCCCGCTCCGAGGCCGACCTGCTCGACATCCGCAACTTCGGTGCGAAGTCGATCGACGAGGTCAAGGCGAAGCTGGCCGGCATGGGCCTGGCCCTCAAGGACAGCCCGCCCGGATTCGACCCGACCGCCGCGGCGGACGCGTTTGGCGCGGACGACGACGCGGATGCCGGGTTCGTCGAGACCGAGCAGTACTGAGTCGCTCCGCTTCGGCGGACGGTTCATCGCTGCGGAGCCGTGGTTGCGGTTTGCGCAGTTCCCCGCGCCCCTGGAAACAGGGGCCCGGGTCTCCGACAGGCGGCCGCCTGCTCGGATACTGACTCCGGTACCTGATACGGCCGGGGCAGACACCTAGGAGAAACATCATGCCGAAGCCCGCCAAGGGTGCCCGTCTGGGCGGCAGCGCCGCGCACGAGAAGCTGCTCCTCGCGAACCTCGCGAAGAGCCTCTTCGAGCACGGCAAGATCACGACGACCGACGCCAAGGCGCGTCGTCTGCGTCCGTACGCGGAGCGTCTGGTCACCAAGGCGAAGAAGGGCGACCTTCACAACCGCCGTCAGGTGCTCCAGGTCATCTCGGACAAGGGCGTCGTCCACACGCTCTTCACCGAGATCGCCCCGCGCTACGAGAACCGTCCGGGTGGCTACACCCGTATCACCAAGATCGGTAACCGCCGTGGCGACAACGCGCCCATGGCTGTCATCGAGCTGGTCGAGGCCCTGACGGTCCAGCAGCAGGCCACCGGTGAGGCCGAGGCCGCCACCAAGCGTGCCGCCAAGGACGCCGAGGCCACCGAGGCGCAGACCGAGGCTCCGGCCGAGGCTGCCGCCGAGGAGTCCAAGGACGCCTGAGGCTGACGCCTTGTGTGTGAGCGGGTCCGCCCTTCCGGGGCGGGCCCGCTTTCCGTTTCTCCCTAAGGATTGTTTGTTGTGAGTGATGAGGTGGCCGACGGCTTCGTGCGGCTGCGGCTCGACGTGAGCTACGACGGCAGGGACTTCTCCGGGTGGGCCAAGCAGGCCTCCGGGCGGCGGACCGTGCAGGGGGAGATCGAGGACGCGCTCCGCACGGTGACGCGGTCCGAGCAGTCGTACGACCTGACGGTCGCCGGGCGGACCGACGCGGGGGTGCACGCGCGGGGGCAGGTGGCGCACGTGGACCTGCCGGAGCCGGTGTGGGCCGAGCACCGGGAGAAGCTGCTGAAGCGGCTCGCGGGGCGGCTGCCGAAGGATGTGCGGGTGTGGTCGGTGGCCGAGGCGCCGAGCGGCTTCAACGCGCGTTTCTCGGCGATCTGGCGGCGGTACGCGTACCGGGTGACGGATCACCCGGGCGGCGTCGATCCGCTGCTGCGGGGCCACGTGCTGTGGCACGACTGGCCGCTGGACGTCGACGCGATGAACGAGGCGGCCGAGCGGCTCCTCGGTGAGCACGACTTCGCCGCCTACTGCAAGCGGCGTGAGGGCGCGACCACCATCCGTACGCTGCAGAAGCTCAGCCTCGTGCGCGGGGACGACGGGATCATCACCGCGACCGTGCGGGCCGATGCCTTCTGCCACAACATGGTGCGGTCCCTGATCGGGGCGCTGCTGTTTGTGGGCGACGGGCACCGGCCGGCCGACTGGCCCGGCAAGGTGCTCGCCGCGGGCGTGCGGGACTCCGCCGTGCACGTGGTGCGGCCGCACGGGCTGACGCTGGAGGAAGTCGGTTACCCCGCCGACGAGTTGCTCGCCGCGCGCAACAAGGAGGCGCGCAACAAGCGGACGCTCCCGGGCGCCGGATGTTGCTGAGGACGGCGCCCGGGGCGGTGGCGGTCAGCCCGCCGTCGCCGCCGCGGAGGCCTGGATCTCGCCGCGCCGCTTGATCTGCTGGAAGGTGAATTCCTGGAGGTCGTCGCCGAGGGAGAACACCACGGTGTCCTTCTTCGTGGCGTCCCGGCCGTTGGTGAGGCCGCCGTTGGTGAAGTACGTGTAGCGGCCCACCGAGTTGGCGGTCTGGCGGCACACCGTGGTGCGGCAGAACGCGGGCACCCCGGAGCCCGGCAGCGAGGCCACCGTGCCGTCGAAGTCGTACTGCTCCTTGGCCTTCGTCGCCTCCGCCTTCGTCTTGAAGACGGCGACACCGATGGTGACCGCGGAGTCGCCCTTGTAGTACGTGGCCCGGATCAGCTGGTTGCAGTTGTTGCTCTTCAGCACCCCGGCCAGGCCCTTCTGCGCGGCGGACGCGCAGTCGGTGGTGCGGGCCGTGGCGCCCTTCGTGTAGACGCGGTCACCGAAGGTGAGCTTCTTGCCGGGGAAGAGCGTGTCCGCGCTGATCGGGGCCCTGTCCTTCGCGGCGCTGTTGATGAAGTCGTTCGGGTCGAGCGGGGGCGGCGGCGTCGTCGCGTCGAAGGACGGCCCTCCCGATTTGCCCTCGCTGGGGATGTCCGCCGTGCTCGGCAGCTGGTCGGCCGGTTTGTTGGCGTTCTCGTTGCTCTTGTTCGTCGAGACGATGCCCCACGCGACCGCCGAACCGACGGCGAGCGTGGCCACGATCGCACCGCTGATCACCATCCAGCGCTTCTTGCGCGCGCGTGCCTCTGATGCCTCCGCGAGCGACGCCCAGTCCGGGGTCGACCCGCCGTCATTGGGCCCCCACGGGGATCCCCCTTGCCCGAAACTCATGGGGCGCATCTTAGAGGTACGGCCTGATGTGGCACGGCCCTCGTCCCGTGGCGGAGGTGTGAGGGCTTTCGGCGCGTTAGCGTGGAGGGGCAACGACAGAGCGGAATCCACAGCCTCCGGAGCTCCGGAGGCCCGCGTTTTGACCCATCCGGGGCAGCGCAGGTAGTCTCGATCGTTGTTATACGTATCGGCCTGGTCGTCATCGGGCGAGAGGCCCTTACGTAGGTTCCCTGGAGCAGTTACCAGTGGACGGCATACGGGCGCTGAACCCGGCACTGTCGTCCCCAGCTGCACGATCGCTTCAGTGATGCCATGTTCAGCACCCATCTACTGAAGAAGAAGGCTGCGAAGTGCGTACGTACAGCCCCAAGCCCGGCGATGTGACTCGCCAGTGGCACGTCATTGACGCGCAGGACATCGTCCTGGGCCGTCTGGCCACCACTGCCGCGACTCTCCTCCGTGGCAAGCACAAGCCGACCTATGCCCCCCACATGGACATGGGCGACTTCGTCGTCATCGTCAATGCGGACAAGGTGCACCTGTCCGGCAACAAGAAGACCCAGAAGATGGCGTACCGCCACTCCGGTTACCCGGGTGGTCTGCGTTCCGTGCGCTACGACGAGCTTCTCGAGAAGAACCCCGAGAAGGCCGTCGAGAAGGCCATCAAGGGCATGCTCCCCAAGAACACGCTCGGCCGTCAGATGCTCTCGAAGCTGAAGGTCTACTCGGGCGAGACGCACCCGCACGCTGCCCAGCAGCCGGTGCCGTTCGAGATCACCCAGGTCGCGCAGTAGTTCCGGCCACACCCCCTAAGACAGAAAAGAATCTGAGGAGAATCGTGGCCGAGACCACCGCCGAGACGCCGGTCGAAGAGATCGCCGACGTCGAGAGCTACACCACCGAGTCCGACGCGCCCGTCGAGGGCGAGTACACCTCGGAGTCCAACCCCGCCCGCTTCGGTGACCCGCAGCCGGCCGCCGGCCTGGGCCGCCGCAAGAACGCCATCGCGCGCGTTCGCATCGTGCCCGGCACCGGCAAGTGGAAGGTCAACGGGCGCACGCTCGAGGACTACTTCCCGAACAAGGTCCACCAGCAGGAAGTCAACGAGCCCTTCAAGGTGCTCGAGCTCGACGGCCGCTACGACGTCATCGCCCGCATCTCGGGTGGCGGCGTCTCCGGTCAGGCCGGTGCCCTGCGCCTCGGCGTGGCCCGCGCGCTGAACGAGGCCGACGTGGACAACAACCGCGGCGCCCTCAAGAAGGCCGGCTACCTCCGCCGCGACGACCGTGCGGTCGAGCGCAAGAAGGCCGGTCTCAAGAAGGCCCGCAAGGCCCCGCAGTACAGCAAGCGCTAAACTCCGCTGCCTGCTTGTTTTTCCGTTCGCCCCGGCGGCACGTACCGTGCCGCCGGGGCGTTCGTCTTATGTCGATGTGAAGGTTCGGAGGACATCAAGGTGGGACGACTCTTCGGCACGGACGGCGTGCGCGGTGTCGCCAATGCGGATCTGACGGCGGAGCTCGCGCTCGGTCTGTCGGTCGCGGCGGCACATGTTCTGGGCGAGGCCGGCAGTTTTGAGGGCCATCGTCCGGTGGCCGTGGTCGGCCGTGATCCGCGCGCCTCGGGCGAGTTCCTGGAGGCCGCGGTCGTCGCGGGCCTGGCCAGCGCCGGAGTCGACGTGCTGCGCGTGGGCGTGCTGCCCACGCCCGCGGTCGCGTACCTGACGGGCGCGCTCGGCGCCGACCTCGGTGTGATGCTCTCCGCGAGCCACAACGCCATGCCGGACAACGGCATCAAGTTCCTCGCCCGCGGCGGCCACAAGCTGGACGACGCCCTCGAGGACCGGATCGAGACGATCTACGAGGAGCACCGCACCGGCGCCCCGTGGAGCCGTCCGACGGGCTCCGGCGTCGGCCGCGTGAAGTCGTACGGCGAGGGCCTCGACCAGTACATCGCGCACCTCGCGGGCGTGCTGCCGAACCGGCTGGAGGGCCTGAAGATCGTCCTCGACGAGGCGCACGGCGCGGCCTCGCGGGTCTCCCCGGAGGCCTTCATCCGGGTCGGTGCCGAGGTCGTCACGATCGGCGCCGAGCCCGACGGGCTGAACATCAACGACGGGTGCGGTTCGACCCACCTGGACCTGCTGAAGGCCGCCGTCGTCGAGCACGGGGCGGACTTCGGCATCGCGCACGACGGGGACGCCGACCGCTGCCTGGCCGTGGACCACACCGGGTCCGAGGTCGACGGCGACCAGATCATGGCGGTGCTCGCGCTCGACATGAAGGAGCGCGGCGTACTGCGCGACGACACGCTGGTCGCGACCGTCATGTCGAACCTGGGCCTGAAGCTGGCGATGGAGCGCGAGGGCATCGACCTCGTGCAGACCGCCGTCGGCGACCGCTACGTCCTGGAGAACATGAAGGAGAACGGGTACGCGCTCGGCGGCGAGCAGTCCGGGCACGTCATCGTTCTCGACCACGCCACGACCGGTGACGGCACGCTGACGGGCCTGCTGCTCGCGGCACGCGTCGCGCAGTCGGGGCGGACGCTGAAGGACCTGGCGAGCGTCATGGAGCGGCTGCCGCAGGTGCTCATCAACGTGCCGGACGTGGACAAGTCCCGCGTCACCACGTCCGCGGAGCTGCAGAAGGCCGTGGCGGACGCGGAGCGTGAACTGGGCGCGACCGGACGGGTGTTGCTGCGGTCGTCGGGTACGGAGCCGCTGGTGCGGGTGATGGTCGAGGCCGCGGACATCGGGCAGGCCCGGTCCGTGGCGGAGCGCCTGGCCGACGTCGTGAAGTCGGCGCTCGGCTAGGTCTCTAGCTCTTCGCGAGCTTCTTGGCGGTACGTTCGCGCTGCTTGGCCCAGAGGTACTTCTGGGCGAGGAGCGTGAGCGTACCGGCCAGGACGATCCCCAGCAGGTTCAGCAGGAGCTGCTGGGTCGAGCCCCACATCTGGCCCATGTCGCCGTAGCTCAGCGCCACCGCGGCGTTCGCCGCCGCCGGGACCGTCGTCACCGAGATGGCGACGCCCACCAGGGCGCCGGACTTCGCCGAGGTGAGCGACAGGGTGCCGGCCGCGCCCGCGAGCACGGCCACCACGAACGAGAACGCGTCGGGGTCCCAGATGAACCTGGTGTTGGGGCGGTCGCCCTCCAACTTGCCCTCGGTGAACAGGTTCATGGCGTCCATGAAGTAGCTGAAGCCCACCGTCACCGCCATCGCCACCGCGAAGCCGACGAGCAGGGCGACCAGGGAACGCCACGCGAGGCGCGGCGACTTGCGCACCAGGGCCGTGCAGAACCCGGCGAGCGGGCCGAACTCCGGGCCGACCGCCATGGCGCCCACGATCAGGACCGCGTTGTCGAGCACGACACCGCACGCCGCGATCATCGTCGCGATGACCAGGAACGCCACGTACGTGATCGTGAGCGTGGACTCCTCGTGCGTGGCGTCCGACAGCTGCTCCCACAGGACCGCGTCCGCGCCCTCGCCCGGAGCGTCCTTCTCGGCCCTGTCGGCGCGCAGGGACAGCGACAGGTCGATGTTCTCGACGGAGATCGAGCCCGACCGGTCGATGCCCAACTGCCGCAGCCCGCCGATGAGTTCGTCACCGGCCTCGCGCGCGACGTCGCACATGACGACGTCGCCCGACGGATTGCGGGCGGCGTCCGGGAGGACCACGACGTGCGTGGTCCCGGTCGTCTTCTCGATCAGACGCACCACGTCGTCCGTGGTGCCGGACGGCGTGATGAGGCGCAGATGCAGCATGGGGGTCTTTCTAGCAGCTACAGCTTGCGCAGGCGCAGCCGTTGGACCTTGTGGTCGGGGCCCTTGCGGATGACGAGTCCCGCGCGCCCGCGCGTGGGGGCCACGTTCTCCAGCAGGTTCACCTTGTTGATGGTGCGCCAGGTGGTGCGCGCGTAGTCGAGCGCCTCCTCCTCGGAGACCTGGGTGTACTTCCTGAAGTACGAGGACGGGTCCTGGAAGGCCGTCGCGCGCAGCTTGCGGAAGCGGTTGAGGTACCAGGCCTCGATGTCCTCGGCGCGCGCGTCGACGTACACGCTGAAGTCGAAGAAGTCGGCGAGACCGACGCGGGTGCGGCCGTCCTTGCCGGGCAGGGCGGGCTGCAGCACGTTGATGCCCTCGACGATGAGGATGTCGGGGCGGCGCACGACGAGCTTCTCGCCGGGCACGATGTCGTAGATCAGGTGCGAGTAGACCGGGGCGGTCACCTCGTCCTTGCCGGCCTTGATGTCGGCGACGAAGCGGGTCAGGGCGCGCCGGTCGTACGACTCGGGGAAGCCCTTCCTCGACATCAGGCCGCGGGCCTCCAGCTCCTTGGTGGGGAGCAGGAAGCCGTCGGTGGTGACGCGCTCGACGCGCGGGTGCTCGGGCCAGCGGGAGAGCAGGGCCTGGAGGAGGCGGGCGACGGTCGACTTGCCGACCGCGACGGAGCCGGCGACTCCTATGACGAAGGGCGTGCCCGACTGGGCGGCCTTCTTGTTCGTCTCGCCGAGGAACGTGTTGAGCGCCCCGCGCAGGCCGTCGGTCGCGCCCACGTACAGGTTCAGCAGGCGGGAGAGCGGCAGATAGATGTCGCGGACCTCGTCCAGGTCGATCACGTCACCGAGGCCGCGTAGCCGCTCGACCTCCTCCGCGGTGAGCGGGAGTGGCGTCTTGTCGCGCAGTGCGCTCCATTCCGTACGGGTGAGGTCGACGTAGGGAGTCACCTCCGGCTTCTGCCGGTGGGTGCTCCGGGAGGTCGCTTGTCGCTTGGACTCGGAGACCGGAGAGATCACAGTCCATTGTTACGGCAGTGTGGCGCGCCGCGGCAGGTGGGGTGTGTCACGCCGGGGGATGTGGGAACCCCATTCGTCACAGCTTCGCCACAGGTATGGACCGTACGTGGGGGTGGCGATACATTCCGTGCACCCGTGGGACGCAAGGCTGTCCGCGGGGCGGGAGGGGAACCGTGATGGCAGCGCTTCGTGTGCCGAATTTCGTCCGCCGCAAGGCGGTGGATGCCTCCGCGATGGACGACTGGGCGAGTCACGTCTGCAGCGAACTCGCGCTGGAACTGCCCGACGAGGACATCGCCGAGGACCTGGACGACTGCCTCGACCTCTACCGCTACGGCAGCAAGCCGCGCTGCGAGGAGATCGAGTACCTGGAGCTCGTGCGGGACGCGCAGGACCGGATCGACAGGGGACGGACGGCCTGAGGCCGGACCGACGGGGGAGTGCGGCCCGGGTCCTGGCCCGGCGACCGTAAGGTCTGCTGCATGAGCATCATCGGGGTCGGTATCGACGTGGCCGAGATCGAGCGGTTCGCGGCGTCGCTGGAGCGCACGCCGGGCATGGCCGAGCGCCTCTTCCTGGACGACGAGCTGCTGCTGCCCAGCGGGGAGCGGCGCGGGATCGCCTCGCTCGCGGCCCGGTTCGCCGCGAAGGAGGCCGTCGCCAAAGCGCTGGGCGCGCCGGCCGGGCTGCGCTGGACCGACGCGGAGGTGTGGGTCGAGGAGAGCGGGCAGCCGCGGCTCCGGGTGAGCGGGACGGTGGCCGCGCGGGCGGCGGAGCTGGGTGTGCGGGGGTTCCATGTGTCGCTGAGCCATGACGCGGGGGTCGCGTCGGCGGTCGTGGTGGCCGAGGGGTAGGGGCGGCGCCGCCCCCGCCCCTCGGCCGGCAGGCCCTACGCCCGGTGGCGGAACACGATGCGGCCGCGTGTCAGGTCGTACGGAGTGATCTCCACCTGGACCCGGTCCGCCAACAGGATCTTGATGTAGTTCTTGCGGATCTTGCCGCTGACGTGCGCGAGCACCCGGTGCCCGTTGTCGAGCTCCACGGTGAACATCGCACTGCGCAGACACTCGACGACGGTGCCCTCGGCGTGCACGCCGCCTCCGGTGTTCTTCGCGGTTCCCCTCGTCCCGCTCATCGGACCAGCTCCAGTGCGCGGTTCACGCGCCGCGCGCCGATGCCGTCGAAGAGGGCCGCCGCCGCTTCGTTCGACTCGTCCACCTCGGCCGACGCCGCCTGCACGCCGGAGCGGTGCAGGGTGTTCAGTACGTCGGCCAGGAGGGCCCGCGCGATGCCGCGGCGCCGCGCGTCGGTGCGGACCGCGAGCAGCCCGATGCGGGGGCGCCGGGTGGCCGTCGCCAGGCGCAGGAGGCCCAGGTAGGCGCCGTCCGGGGCCTCGGCCACGGTGTACTTCGTGGGGTCGACGACGGTGACGCCCGGTGGCAGCGGCCGGACCTCGGCCGGCATGGTGCGCCAGCCGACGGTGGCCTCGATCTCGTCCCGGATCGTGCGGTCGAGGGCGCGCAGCCGCGTCCCGTCCGCGGCGCCGGCCGGGACGACGGTGACGTCCGCGGGCGGGCGCACCGCGCCGAGGTCCGTGACGGCGGGGTCGGTGGGGACCGCGTACTCCCACTCGCCGCGGCCGACCGTGAAGCCGAACTCCCGCCATTTCGACGTCAGTTCGGTGTCGTTCTCGTCGACGACGGTGTGCAGCGGGCCCGGCAGGCCCGCCAACAGGGTCTCGGCCAGGGCCGCGAACGCGGTGTCGTGCCAGGCGTCGACGCTGATGAAGAGGCGGCCGTCGGGCCGGTGCGCGGCGTGGCCGCGGCCGATCACCTCGTCGTCCTCCAGGGCGTGCCACTGGTGGTCCGCGACGCGGGTCACAGTGACGGTATGGCGGGTGCTTTGTGTGTTCATCGGTGTCTCCTCGGGAAGCCCTCGATCTCGGGGCGCTCCCGGCGACACCTGCTGTCAGCCGCCGGACCGTGACGAGCTGAGGGAGCACCCATGGGTGACTGCGTTCACGGGTCTCACCTCCCAGCTATGACTGCACGGTCGTCGCCGACGGTAGCAAGGGGCGGGCGTCAGGCGAAGCGGTTTTCCACCACGTCCTGCCAGGCGCTGCGCAGCGCCCCCGCCACGTCCTGCGCCGAGATCGGTGCCCCGTCCGCCGCGTGCCGTGCCGCGAGCCCGTGCAGATGGGCGCCGACCGAGGCCGCGTCCAGCGGGGCGAGGCCCGCCGCGAGCAGGGAGCCGGTCAGGCCGGAGAGGACGTCGCCGCTGCCGGCCGTGGCGAGCCACGGGGTGCCGGTGGGGTTCACGCGGGCCGGGCGGGCCCCGTCCGGCGGCGACACCAGGGTCGTCGAGCCCTTCAGGAGGACGGTGGCGTCGTAGCGGTCCGCCAACTCCCTTACGGACGACAGGCGTTCGGCCTCCACCGCCTCGCGCGTCACACCGAGGAGTGCGGCCGCCTCCCCGGCGTGCGGGGTCAGGACGGTGGGCGCCGTGCGGGCGCGGACCGTCGCCGGGTCCGCGAGGCGCAGCCCGTCCGCGTCGATCAGGACCGGGACGTCCGAGGCCAGGACGTCGTGCAGGCCCGACGTGTCGTCGCCGAGGCCGGGGCCGAGCACCCAGGCCTGGACCCGGCCCGCCTTCGCCGGCGGTCCGGCCGAGACGAGCGTCTCCGGGAAGCGGGCGAGCACCGCGTCCGCGGCCGGGCCCACGTACCGGACGGCGCCCGCCCCGCCGTGCAGCGCGCCCGCCACCGCCAGGACCGCCGCGCCGGGGTAGCGGGCCGAGCCCGCGACGATGCCGACGACGCCGCGCCGGTACTTGTCGCTCTCGCCGGTCGGCCGGGGGAGCAGCGCCGCCACGTCCGCGTACTGGAGGGACTCCAAGGTCGCCGCGACCTCGGTGAGTTCGAGGCCGATGTCGACGAGGCGGAGCGCGCCCGCGTACCCGCGGGCCGGGTCGACGAGCAGGCCCGGCTTGTACGTTCCGAAGGTGACGGTCGCGTCCGCCCGTACCGCTTCGCCGCGCACCTCGCCGGTGTCGGCGTCCACGCCGCTCGGGAGGTCGACGGCCACGACGGTTCCCCTTGCGGCGTCGGCCAGTTCGGCCGCGCGGGGGCGCAGGCCGCCCTTGCCGCCGATGCCCACGATGCCGTCGACGACGAGGTCGGCGCGGCCCACGCGCTCCGTGGCGTGCTCGTCCTGCGCGTCGAGGACCGTGCCGCCCGCCGCGCGCAGCGCCGCGAGGCCTCCGGCGTGGGCCCGGTCGGGGTTCAGCAGCAGCGCCGTGACGCCCGCGCCCCGGCGGGCGAGGCGCGCGCCGGCGTACAGGGCGTCGCCGCCGTTGTCCCCCGAGCCGACGAGAAGGGTGACGCGGGAGCCGTACACCTTGCCGAGCAGATCGGCGCAGGCGGTGGCGAGACCGGCCGCCGCGCGTTGCATCAGCGCGCCCTCGGGCAGCCGCGCCATGAGGGCGCGCTCGGCGGACCTGACCGTCTCTACGTCGTGAGCGAGTCGCATGGTGTCGAGTGTCTCGCAGAGCCGCCGCCCCGGCCGAAGTGATTTGTGCCGGATTGGCCAACGGATCTCGTGTCACACCCCTCTGAGACACTGACCTCACCATGAACGAGAACGTGACTGCCCCGCTCCGCGCCCGCGCCGAGATCGACCTGGCCGCACTCAAGGCCAATGTGCGAGCCCTGCGCGCCCATGCGCCCGGGGCCGCGTTCATGGCGGTCGTGAAGGCGGACGGGTACGGGCACGGCATGATCCCGGTCGCGCGGGCCGCCAAGGACGCCGGGGCCGAGTGGCTGGGGGCCGCCACCGCCGAGGAGGCGCTGGAGCTGCGCGCGGCGGGTCTCACCGGGCGCATCCTGTGCTGGCTGTGGGTGCCGGGCGGGCCCTGGCGGGCGGGCATCGAGGCCGATCTCGACATGTCGGTGAGCGGCATGTGGGCGCTGCGCGAGGTCGTCGACGCCGCGCGCGCGACGGGCCGGGTCGCCCGCATCCAGCTCAAGGCCGACACGGGCCTCGGGCGCAACGGGTGCCTGCCCGCCGACTGGCCCGAGCTCGTACGGGAGGCGCTGAAGGCCCAGCGGGACGGGTTCGTGAACGTCACGGGCCTCTGGTCGCACTTCGCGTGCGCCGACGAGCCCGGCCATCCGTCCATCGCCGCCCAGTTGACCGCCTTCCGGGAGATGGTCGCGCACGCGGAGGGCGAGGGCGTCACCCCGGAGGTCCGGCACATCGCCAACTCGCCGGGGACGCTGACCCTTCCCGAGACGCACTTCGACCTCGTGCGCCCCGGCATCGCGATGTACGGGATCTCGCCGAGCCCCGAGGTCGGCGCGCCCGGCAACTTCGGGCTTCGCCCCGTGATGACGCTGAAGGCGAATCTCGCGCTCGTGAAGCACGCGCCGGGTGGACTCGGCGTCAGTTACGGGCATCACTACGTCACACCGGGCGAGACGACGCTCGGCCTCGTCCCGTTGGGCTACGCGGACGGCATCCCGCGACACGCGTCCGGTACGGCCCCGGTCCTGATCGGCGGCAAGCGGCGCACGATCGCGGGCCGGGTGGCCATGGACCAGTTCGTCGTCGACCTCGGCGGCGACGAGCCGGCCGCGGGGGACGAGGCGGTGCTCTTCGGACCCGGTGACGGCGGCGAGCCGACCGCGGAGGACTGGGCGGTCGCGTCGGGCACCATCGCGTACGAGATCGTCACGCGCATCGGATCCCGCGTACCGCGCGTCTACGTAGACGAAGAGGGCGGCACCGTGGACGAAGAGGGCGGGACCACGCGCGCGTGACCGGCGTCACGCCTTGAAGGTCCACCGGCACGGCTGTCCGACCCGCCACCATGTGAAGCAACAACGGAACGGGTAACCCGACACCGGACGACAGGCAGGACGCGGAGCAGGGAGCGGCACGTGAGCGAGAGCAGCGCACCGGCCACGGCGGCCGTCGTCGAAGCGGCGGAAGCGGCCGCATCGGGGAACTGGCGGCGGGCCGGCCTCGCGGGCGCCGCCATAGGTGTGGTCGCGGCCGGGGCCGCCGCGGGCGTCGCCATCGAGCGGCTGACCGTGGGGCGCGGGATGCGCAGGAAGGCGCGGCTCGCCCTCGACGCGTCGGGGCCCTACGGAGCACTGCGCGGCGTGCCGGGGAAGGCGTACGCGGAGGACGGCACGGAGCTGTACTACGAGGTCGACGAGGCTGACCCGGAGGCCGGTGGTACGACGCCGCGCAGACGCCGCCTGTTCGGCCGCAAGACCCCGGCGCCCGTCACCGTCGTCTTCAGCCACGGCTACTGCCTGGGCCAGGACTCCTGGCACTTCCAGCGCGCGGCCCTGCGCGGCGTCGTCCGCTGCGTGTACTGGGACCAGCGCAGCCACGGGCGTTCGGGGCGCGGCGCCGAGCAGGTCGAGGACGGGGTGCCCGTCTCCATCGACCGGCTCGGCAGCGACCTGCAGGCGGTCATCGAGGCGGCCGCGCCCGAGGGGCCGCTCGTCCTCGTCGGCCACTCCATGGGCGGCATGACCGTGATGGCGCTCGCCGACCGGTGTCCCGAGCTGATCCGCGACCGGGTCGTCGGCGTCGCCCTCATCGGTACGTCGTCGGGGAAGCTCGGCGAGGTGAACTACGGGCTTCCGGTGGCCGGGGTGAACGCGGTGCGGCGGGTGCTGCCCGGCGTGCTGAAGGCGCTCGGGCAGCGGGCCGAACTCGTGGAGAAGGGGCGCCGGGCGACGGCCGACCTGTTCGCCGGGGTCATCAAGCGGTACTCGTTCGCCTCGCGGGACGTCGACCCCGCCATCGCCCGGTTCGCCGAGCGGATGATCGAGGGGACGCCGATCGACGTGGTCGCCGAGTTCTACCCGGCGTTCGAGGAGCACGACAAGGCGGACGCCCTGGCGTACTTCGCCGGCCTGCCCGCGCTCGTCCTCGCGGGGGAGCACGACCTGGTCACGCCGAGCGACCACAGCGAGGCGATCGCGGCGCTGCTGCCGGACGCCGAGTACGTGCTGGTACCGGACGCCGGGCACCTCGTGATGCTGGAGCACCCCGAGGTCGTGACGGACCGGCTCGCGGACCTTTTGGTGCGTGCGGGAGCGGTGCCGACAGCCGCTACCGTGGGGATTTATGGAGACACCGGCAACACCGCACAGCCCGGCGGCTGAGCCCGCCACCCCCGTCAGCACGGTCAGCGTCACCGTCAACTCCCCGGACGAGATGCGGGAGTTGGGGCTCGCTCTGGCCAAACAGCTGCGCCCCGGCGACCTCGTCATGCTCACCGGCGAGCTGGGCGCGGGCAAGACGACGCTGACGCGCGGGCTCGGCGCGGGCATGGGCGTGCGCGGCGCGGTGACCTCGCCGACCTTCGTGATCGCCCGGGTGCATCCGCCGCTGGGCGACGGGCCTGCCCTGGTGCACGTGGACGCGTACCGGCTCGGGGGCGGGCTCGACGAGATGGAGGACCTCGACCTCGACGTGTCCCTGCCGGACTCCGTGGTGGTCGTGGAGTGGGGCGACGGCAAGGTCGAGGAGCTGTCCGACGACCGGCTGCACGTGATCATCGACCGGGCCACCGGTGACACCACGGACGAGGTCCGGGTCGTGACGTTCAACGGGATCGGGGAGCGGTGGGCCGAGGCGGACCTGGGGTCGCTCGCGGGCTGAGCCGTGGGCTGACGGGGCGCGGGTTCCGGGGCGTACGTATCCCGACAGGGCGTCGGCAAATTCTTGCGCGGCGTGGCTTCGGCGTGTTCACATGGAGACCGGTGTTGGTTAGGTCTACCTAACTACGTCCCCTCGACCGTGGCCGGGAGGCATCCATGTCGACTTCGGAACGTGAAGGCGCGCGCGCAGTGTCGATGCGGGATCTTTTGGCGTCGTGTGCGGCGGCGCGGGCGGTGTCCACGCCGCCGGCTCCGCGCGGACGCCCGGTCCAGCCGCGCAGCGAGCCGCAGCGCGGCGAGTGGCGCCCGTCGGCGCACCCGTGAGGGAAGCGGCAACCGTTACTTGACGACGACGACCTTTGCGCCGATCGTCGCGAACTGCCACATGGCGTCGGCGTCCTCGCGGGACTCGCGGATGCCGCCGGTCTGCTTGCCGGGGTCGGGGGCGGCCGTCGAACCGTTGACGGCGGCGCTGAAGCCGATCGCCACGCCGTTCGTGGAGGCGAAGCGGACCACGTGCTCGATCGGGACGCCGTCGGTGCCGGTGACGGAGCCGGAGCGCGAGGTCACCGAGTAGGAGCCGGGCGCCGGGTCCACCGTGCCGGGCGTCACCCGGAACGTCGACTTCGTCTTGTTGCCCGCGCCGACCAGCCACACCCGGTCCCCGCCGAGCGCGTACACGACACGCTCGCCCGAGCCGGAGCCCGCGGGCAGGGCCTTCGGGTCGGTCTTCTTCTTGGGTGTCTTCGACGCCGAGGCGGAGGGCGAGGAGCCCCCCTTCTTCTCGGCGAGGTCGCTGGGCGCGCTCGCCGACGCCTGGTAGGCGAGGAAGCCGACCACGACGAGTGATCCCGCCGTGAGCGCGGTCACGAATCCGGTGCTGCTCCGTGCCACCAGGTGCCTGCCTCTCAAGTACGAACCTCAGGGTGACGGTAGCAGTCGAGGCCCGGCGGCCCGGCCTTGCGGGAAGTCCGGACGTGTCCGCCTTCCGGTGGTCGTAGGCTGTTCGCGTGCTGTTGCTCGCTCTGGATACCGCCACCCCCGCCGTCACCGTCGCCCTGCACGACGGGACCTCCGTCGTAGCCGAGTCGAGTCAGGTGGACGCTCGTAGACACGGGGAGCTGTTGCTGCCCGCCGTCGACCGGGTGCTCACCGAGGCCGGCCTGCGGCTCGACGCCGTCACCGGGATCGTCGTGGGCGTCGGCCCCGGCCCGTACACCGGCCTGCGTGTCGGCCTGATGACCGCCGACACGTTCGGGCTCGCGCTCGGTGTGCCCGTGCACGGCGTCTGCACGCTGGACGGGCTCGCGTACGAGGCGCGGGACGTCGAGGGGCCCTTCGTCGTCGCCACCGACGCGCGGCGCAAGGAGGTGTACTGGGCGCGCTACGAGGATGCGCGGACCCGCGTCACCGAGGCCGCCGTCGACCGGCCGGCCGACATCGCCTCCCTGGTGGAGGGCCTGCCCGCAGTCGGCGCCGGCGCGCGGCTCTACCCGGACACCTTCCCGGACGCGCGCGGGCCCGAGAACGTGTCGGCCGCCGCGCTCGCCGCCCTCGCCGCCGAGAAGCTGGCCGCAGGCGAGGAACTGCTCGAACCGCGCCCCCTCTACCTGCGCCGCCCCGACGCGCAGGTCCCCAAGAACTACAAGGTGGTCACCCCCAAGTGACAGCCGTGGACGTATCGCTGCGCGAGATGCGCTGGTGGGACATCGATCCCGTGCTCGCCCTGGAGAAGGACCTCTTCCCGGACGACGCCTGGTCGCGCGGCATGTTCTGGTCCGAGCTCGCGCACGCCCGCGGCGTCGGTTCCACGCGGCGCTACGTGGTCGCGTACGAGGGCGAGAAGCTGGTCGGGTACGGGGGCGTCGCCGCCTCCGGGGACCTCGCCGACATCCAGACCATCGCCGCGGCCCGCGACCACTGGGGCACCGGGCTCGGCGCCCGGCTGCTCACCGAACTGCTGCGGCACGCCACCGCCTTCGAGGTCGACCAGGTGATGCTCGAGGTGCGCGTCGACAACACGCGGGCGCAGAAGCTGTACGAGCGCTTCGGCTTCGAGCCGATCGGCTTCCGGCGCGGCTACTACCAGCCCGGCAACATCGACGCCCTCGTGATGCGCCTGACCACGACCACCGCGAACGACGCGGCGAACGACACCGCGAACGACCCTGTGAACGAAGAGAAGACCCATGGCTGACGAACCGCTCGTCCTCGGCATCGAGACCTCCTGCGACGAGACCGGCGTCGGCATCGTCCGCGGCACCACCCTGCTCGCCGACGCCGTCGCCTCCAGCGTCGACGAACACGCCCGCTTCGGCGGCGTCGTCCCCGAGGTCGCGTCCCGCGCGCACCTGGAGGCGATGGTCCCCACGATCCAGCGCGCCCTGAAGGACGCGGGCGTCACGGCGAAGGACCTCGACGGCATCTCCGTCACCGCGGGGCCCGGCCTCGCGGGCGCGCTGCTGGTCGGGGTGTCGGCGGCCAAGGCGTACGCGTACGCGCTCGACAAGCCGCTCTACGGCGTCAATCACCTCGCCTCGCACATCTGCGTGGACCAGCTGGAGCACGGCACGCTGCCCGAGCCGACGATGGCGCTGCTGGTGTCGGGCGGCCACTCGTCGCTGCTCCTGTCGACCGACATCACGTCCGACGTGCGGCCGCTCGGCGCGACCATCGACGACGCCGCCGGCGAGGCCTTCGACAAGATCGCGCGGGTGCTGAACCTCGGTTTCCCGGGCGGGCCCGTCATCGACCGGTACGCGAAGGAGGGCGACCCGAACGCGATCGCCTTCCCGCGCGGGCTCACCGGGCCGCGCGACCCCGCGTACGACTTCTCCTTCTCCGGCCTGAAGACCGCCGTGGCCCGCTGGATCGAGGCCAAGCGGGCGGCGGGGGAGGACGTGCCGGTGCGCGACGTGTCGGCGTCCTTCCAGGAGGCCGTCGTGGACGTGCTGACGCGGAAGGCCGTGAAGGCCTGCAAGGACCAGGGCGTCGACCACCTCATGATCGGCGGTGGCGTCGCGGCCAACTCGCGCCTCCGTGCCCTCGCCGAGGAGCGCTGCGAGCGGGCCGGGATCCGGCTGCGTGTGCCGCGGCCCAAGCTGTGCACGGACAACGGCGCGATGGTCGCGGCGCTCGGCGCGGAGATGGTGGCCCGCAACCGGACGCCGTCCTCGTGGGACCTGTCCGCGGACTCCTCGCTCCCGGTGACGGAGCCGCACGTCCCCGGCCATCACCATCACGACCACGTGCACGAGGTCAGCAAGGAGAACCTCTACTCATGACCGTCGCGCTGATGTGGGAGGCCCGCGCCGTCGAGGGGCGTGGCGAGGAGCTGCTGAGCTGGGCGAAGGGGCAGGTCCTCGAACCGGCTCCGGAGCGCCGCGAGACGTTCCGGGCGCCGCGGGACCGGGTGCTCGTCATTACGTGGTGGGATGCGGAGTACGACGCTCCGCTGCCCGAACTGCCGGAGCCGGACGGCGAGTTGGTGACGCGTGCGGTCCACCGCTGGCGGTTCGAGGCCGCCTAGCGCTCCGCGGTGAAGGTCAACAGGTAGCGCCAGAAGAGGAGTTGGCGCACCTCGCTGCCGGGGAGCAGGCGTGCGGCCTCCCGGCGGATCTCCGGGAGCCGCATTTCGGGTTGCCGCACGGGTGGTTGCGGCGGGGGAGTGCGGACGCCGCGGGCGCGCTCGCCCGCGTACACGGCGAGGCGCGCGACGGCATTTGTGTCGCCCCGCCGTAGCAGCCGAGCACGAGCAGCGTGCCGCCGGGCGCGAGCGCCTTGCGGAATCGGGTCAGCGTCTCGAACGGCATGTGGTGCAGGCTCGCCAGGCAACTGATCACGTCGTAGTGGGCGGGCGGGAGTTCGGCCTGCGCGGCGTCGGCGACGCGGTAGCGCGGTCCGCCGCCGGCGGCCTCCGCCACGGCCAGCGTCGCCGGATCCGGGTCGAGCGCGTCGACCCGGTACCCGTGCGCCACGAGCCGCCGCGCGAAGCGGCCGGCGCCGCAGCCGACGTCGAGCGCGGTGTGGCCTTGCGGGGGCAACTGGCGGAGCAGCAGCCGGTGGTAGTGGTCATTGTGATCGAACGGCACGTCGGACCTCCGGCGGATCGGGACGACGGGGTCGGCGCCTCCCGTCCTGATTACGCGGCACCGGGGTGCCGCCTTGCCCACCCTGCCGCCCCAGGCGGCAGATTGCCCAAGGCGGCGTCGGCCGACCGTGACGGGTGGGAGCCGTGGTTGCGGCGGATTGCCCAAGGCGGTGGCGGTCGACCGTGGCGGGTGGGAGCCGTGGCTGGCGTTATCCAAGACGCCGGCGACGTCGACCGCAATGGGCGGGGGCCGTGGCCGGCGGAGGTTGCCCGAGGCGGGTGCGGTCGACCGTGGCGGGTGGGGAGCCGTGGTTGGCGACGGATTGCCCAAGGCGTGGTGCGGCACCCCGTCGGGCCGACGCCCCCGGAGGGGGCGGGCGGGTGGGAGATGGGCGGGAACCGGGCCGATTGCCCGCGGGTGGGCATTTCAAGCCCCTGCGGCGATTGAGCAGCGGGGTCCGGGGCGGAGCCCCGAGGCCATAACGCCGGTTCGGCAAATTCAGCCCCGCCGGCGCTTGAGGCGCGGGGTCCGGGGCGGAGCCCCGGGGCCGTGACGCCGGGGCGGCGGAAACAGCACCGCGGGCGCAGCCCCGACACCTCAACCCACCGGGGCACCGACCAGCATCGTGGGCGCACCCCCCACCCGCGTAAGAAACACCGTCACCGCCCGCCTCCCGAAGGGCTTCGGCATCGCCTTGCGCCGCAACTCCTCCGGCTCCACCGCCGACCCCCGCTTCTTCACCGTCAGCACCCCCACCTCCCGCTCCCGCAGCAACACCTTCAACTTCTTCACGTTGAACGGAAGTTGGTCCGTGATCTCGTACGCGGCGGCGTAGGACGTGGCGTGCAGCTCGTCGGACGTCACGTACGCGATCGTCTCGTCGACGAGTCCGCCGCCGACCTCCTCGGCCACCTCGGCCACCAGGTGCGCCCGGATGACCGCGCCATCGGGCTCGTACAAGTACCGCCCGACGGAACGTACTTCGGGATCGGGCAGCCCCCGGCTCACCAGCGCCCGCGGCCCCGGAAGCAGCGTCGCCCGCATCCGCCCGGGAGCGGTCCCGAACCAAAGCACCGCCTCCTTCACGTCACCCCCGTCCGAGATCCACTCGGCGTCGGCCTCCGCGGGGATCGCCTCGTGCGGGATACCGGGAGCGATCTTCAGCGCGGCCCGCGGCGCCTTCAGAGCCGCGGACACGGCCCAGGACAGCGGCGGGGAGTAGGCCTCGGGGTCGAAGATCCGGCCCCGTCCGCCCCGCCGCGCGGGGTCCACGAACACGGCGTCGTACGCGGCCGTGTCCACCTCGGTGACGTCCGCCTCGCGCACCTCGATGAGCCTCGCGAGCCCGAGCGCCTCGGCATTCGCCCGCGCCACCGCGCACGTCAGCGGGTCCCGGTCGACGGCGAGGACCCGGATCCCCGCGCGGGCGAGCGCGATCGCGTCGCCGCCGATGCCGCAGCACAGGTCGGCCACGGAGCGCACGCCGAGCTTCTCGAAGGCCCCGGCCCGGTACGCCGCCACGCTCGTCCGCGTCGCCTGCTCGACCCCGTTCGGCGTGAAGAACATCCGGGCCGCGTCCTCGGCCCCGAACTTCGCCATCGCCCGCTGCCGCAGCCGCGCCTGGGCGAGCGCGGCCGAGACGAGCTCGGCGGGGTGCTCACGGCGCAGCTTCGTGGCGAGGGCGAGCTCCTGGGCCGGATCGTGGTCGCGGAGTTCGTCGAGCAGGGCCTGGCCCTCGGGGCTCAGGAGGGCGGAGAAGGCGGCGGGCGAAAGGGAGGAGCTCACCCGGCCCATTGTGGGCCAGGCGGGCGACGGAGCGCGCCAGGCGGAGGTGTCGGCTCCGGAACGGGCCCGTGAGCTGTAAGGATCCGGCGCCATGCAACTAGTACGACAAAAGGAAAAATCCGCCTCAAAGGGGCCCCGGAAGAGACGCGGGGAGAGACCCGGCACGACGACCGGCACCCGCCTCCTCGCCGGCCTGCTCGCCGTGTCCGCCCTCGCCACCGGATGCGCGGCCGGCGCCCCGGAGCGGACCCCCGTGAAACCGGCCCCCGGCCAACAGGGCCTCCAGGCCCCTCCCGCCCGCGCCCTCGACTCGTACGCGACGAAGCTGCGCGCCCAGCGGGCCGCGCTCGTCGCGGCGACCAAGCGCTGGGGCCTCGCCGACGTGCCGCTCACCGCCCCGCGCCCACCGGCGAAGAAGCCGGTCATCGAGGCGCGGCCGGGCTTCGAGGTCGACGGTCAGAAGAAACTCGGCCTGCCGCCCGTCTTCACGACGATCCCGACCAAGGAGAAGGTCGTCTTCCTCACCATCGACGACGGCGCCGAGAAGGACCCGCGGTTCCTGAAGATGATGAGCGAGCTGCGGATCCCGTACACGGCGTTCCTGACCGACGCCGAAGTCCGGCCGAAGTACGGCTACTTCAAAAAGATGCAGGCCCGCGGCGTCACCCTCAACAACCACACGCTCCACCACCCGTTCCTGCCCGGCCTCTCGTACGCGCGGCAGAAGCACGAGATCTGCGGCATGCAGGACGTCATCGAGAAGAAGTACGGCAAGCGGCCCACGCTCTTCCGCCCGCCGTTCGGCGACTACAACCGGAACACCCTGCGCGCCGCCAAGGCCTGCGGCATCGAGTACGCCCCGATCTGGAACGCCGAGGCGTTCGTGGACCGCATGGACTACCGCGAGTGGGACCGCAGTATCCATCCGGGCGACATCCTGCTCACGCACTTCAGGGGCCGCAAGGACTGGAAGGGCACGATGCCCGACATGATCCGGAACCTCATGAAGTACCTC
The DNA here is from genome assembly GCF_054871485.1 of Streptomyces sp. UC4497. NCBI lineage: Bacteria > Bacillati > Actinomycetota > Actinomycetes > Kitasatosporales > Streptomycetaceae > Streptomyces > Streptomyces sp. UC4497. The sequence continues at coordinate 105,323 of NZ_JBTYHB010000011.1, forward strand.
ACCGACCGGGGGTACGCGGTGGCGCGCCTGGAGGACTACCTGTGACATCGCGCGGGTCGTGGGTGCGGCTGCTCGGTTGTGCCCTGGCCGCCGCCCTGCTCGCCGGGTGCGCGCAGGAAGCCGCGCCGCCCCCGCGACCGGCGGCGGGCGCTGAGGCGGCGGTCCCACCGGTCGTCTCCCGCGTCCCCACCCGCGACAAGGTGGTCTTCCTCGCGTACGAGGACGGGGCCGGGCGGGACCCCCGCTTCGTCGACCTGGTCCGCGACCGGCGCCTCCCGGTCTCGCTGTTCCTCGCAGGCGCGGGCGCGGGCGGGGGCCGCCTCGGCGAACTGAGCGCCCTGGGCGCCCGGGTGCAGAACCGCACCCTCACCCACGCCGTCCTGCCGGGCCTCGGCCACGTGGAGCAGCACGCCGAGATCTGCGGCCAGCGCGACCGCGTCGAGGCCCGCTTCGGGGCGGCGCCCCGGCTGTTCCATCCGCCCCGGGGCGCGTACGACGCGAACACGCTCCAGGCGGCGGCCGAGTGCGGCGTCGACGCGATCGTCCTGTGGCGCGAGCCGGCGGGGCGGCTGCGCCCCGGCGACATCCTCGGGGCCCGTGCGGGGGCGACCGCGGATCTCCTGCGTCGCATCAAGGCCGAGGGATACGAGGTCGCGGCCCTGGAGGACTACCTGTGAGCCGCCGGTCCACCGGTCGGCGACGGCGCCGATTAGCAGTCCGCTTGACCGAGTGCTAATCGCAGTCATAGTCTCGGCCCTGGCACTCACCACTGGAGAGTGCCAACAGCGACGGGCAGGTCCGGCACCCGCGACGACGGATCCACCTGGTCGCCACCCCAGACTGTTAACCCCGTGAGATCTCCGAAGGGGGAGACCGGATCGTGACGACCTCCAGCTCCAAGGTTGCCATCAAGCCGCTCGAGGACCGCATTGTGGTCCAGCCGCTCGACGCCGAGCAGACCACGGCCTCTGGCCTGGTCATTCCGGACACCGCGAAGGAGAAGCCCCAGGAGGGCGCCGTCCTCGCCGTGGGTCCCGGCCGCTTCGAGAACGGCGAGCGCCTTCCGCTCGACGTCCAGGTCGGCGACGTCGTGCTGTACAGCAAGTACGGCGGCACCGAGGTGAAGTACAACGGCGACGAGTACCTCGTCCTCTCGGCTCGCGACGTGCTCGCGATCGTCGAGAAGTAATTCACCCAAGCTTTCCCAGCTTCCCAGAAGCAGAATGCTTTGAACCGCGCCCCTGGCCCCCGCTGATATTGCCGGGTGCGAGGGGCGCGGTTCGCTTTTTCGAGAGGACTGACTCAGCTCCATGGCGAAGATCCTGAAGTTCGACGAGGACGCCCGTCGCGCCCTCGAGCGCGGCGTCAACAAGCTTGCCGACACGGTCAAGGTGACGATCGGCCCCAAGGGCCGCAACGTCGTCATCGACAAGAAGTTCGGTGCCCCGACCATCACCAACGACGGCGTCACCATCGCCCGTGAGGTCGAGGTCGAGGACCCGTACGAGAACCTCGGCGCGCAGCTGGTGAAGGAGGTGGCGACCAAGACCAACGACATCGCGGGTGACGGTACGACCACCGCCACCGTGCTCGCCCAGGCCCTGGTCAAGGAAGGCCTGCGCAACGTTGCCGCCGGTGCCTCCCCGGCCGCCCTGAAGAAGGGCATCGACGCCGCGGTGAAGGCCGTGTCCGAGGACCTCCTCGCGACCGCCCGCCCGATCGACGAGAAGTCCGACATCGCCGCCGTCGCCGGTCTGTCCGCCCAGGACAACCAGGTCGGCGAGCTCATCGCCGAGGCGATGGACAAGGTCGGCAAGGACGGTGTCATCACCGTCGAGGAGTCCAACACCTTCGGCCTGGAGCTCGACTTCACCGAGGGCATGGCCTTCGACAAGGGCTACCTGTCCCCGTACTTCGTCACCGACCAGGAGCGTATGGAGGCCGTCCTCGACGACCCGTACATCCTGATCCACCAGGGCAAGATCGGCTCGATCCAGGACATGCTCCCGCTCCTGGAGAAGGTCATCCAGAACGGTGGCTCCAAGCCGCTCCTGATCATCGCCGAGGACGTCGAGGGCGAGGCCCTGTCGACCCTGGTCGTGAACAAGATCCGCGGCACGTTCAACGCCGTCGCCGTGAAGGCCCCCGGCTTCGGTGACCGCCGCAAGGCGATGCTGCAGGACATGGCCACCCTCACCGGTGCCACCGTCATCGCCGAGGAGGTCGGCCTCAAGCTCGACCAGGCCGGTCTCGAGGTGCTCGGTTCCGCGCGCCGCGTGACCATCACCAAGGACGACACCACCATCGTCGACGGTGGCGGCAAGTCCGAGGACGTGCAGGGTCGCGTCGCGCAGATCAAGGCCGAGATCGAGAACACGGACTCGGACTGGGACCGCGAGAAGCTGCAGGAGCGCCTGGCCAAGCTGGCCGGCGGCGTCTGCGTCATCCGCGTCGGTGCCGCGACCGAGGTCGAGCTCAAGGAGAAGAAGCACCGTCTGGAGGACGCCATCTCCGCGACCCGCGCCGCGGTCGAGGAGGGCATCGTCTCCGGTGGTGGCTCCGCTCTGGTGCACGCCTCCAAGGTCCTGGACGACTCCCTCGGCAAGGAGGGCGACGAGGCCACCGGTGTCGCCGTCGTCCGTCGCGCCGTCGTCGAGCCGCTCCGCTGGATCGGCGAGAACGCCGGTCAGGAGGGCTACGTGATCGTCTCCAAGGTCAAGGAGCTCGAGAAGGGCCACGGCTACAACGCCGCGACCGGCGAGTACGTGGACCTGGTCAAGGCCGGCGTCATCGACCCGGTCAAGGTCACGCGCTCCGCTCTGGAGAACGCCGCCTCCATCGCCTCCCTGCTCCTCACGACCGAGACCCTGGTCGTCGAGAAGCCGGCGGACGAGGAGCCGGAGGCCGGCGGCCACGGCCACGGTCACTCCCACTGACCCGCTCCGCCGAAGCAACCCGAGGCCCGGCCCCCCGTCGCGGGGAGCCGGGCCTCGGCGTTTGCTCTTCAAGCCCCGCCGGCGTTTGAGGCGCGGGGGCCGGGGCGGAGCCCCGTGGCGTAACTCCGTTACTGGGGGCCGTACTTGCGGCCCGTGCGGGACGTGATTCCGCCCAGGATGGCTCGTGGTGTCACCTTCACCACGCCCATGAGGGCCTTGTACCGCGGGTCCGGGATCGACAGCGACTTGCCGCGCGCGAGGTCCGCGAGCGCCGCCGCCACCAGCTTGTCCGCGTCGAGCCACATCCACTTCGGGATGTTGCCCGTGCCCATCCCGGCCCGCTCATGGAACTCCGTACGAACGAACCCGGGGCACAGCGCCATCAGCCGCACCCCACTGCCCGCGAGGTCCTTCGCCGCGCCCTGCGTGAACTGCACGACCCACGCCTTCGAGGCCCCGTACGTACCGCGCGGCACGAACGCCGCCACCGACGCCACGTTGACCACGCCACCGCGCCCGCGCTCCCGCATCGCCCCGGCCGCCGCCGACGTCAGCCGCAGCACCGCCTCGCAGTGCACCTTCAGCATCGTCAGCTCGTCGGCCATCGGCACTTCGAGGTAGTGCCCCTTGTTGCCGAACCCGGCGTTGTTGACCAGCAGGTCGACCGCGGCCTTACGGTCCGTCAGGCGCGCCTCGACCGCCGCGATCCCGTCCTCCGTGGCCAGGTCGGCGGTGAGCACCTCGGCCTCGATGCCGTGCCGGTCGTGCAGTTCGGTCGCCTGCTCGTGCAGCCGCTTGGTGTTGCGCGCGACGAGCACCAGGTTGTGCCCGTCGGAGGCGAGTTGCCGTGCGAACGCGGCGCCGATGCCCGCGGTGGATCCGGTGATCAGGGCGGTAGTCATGCGCCAAGGTTAATGAGCACGGAACGGTTCCTGATCACGGAACCGGGGTGGGCGCCTTCGTGAGGTGCGGCCCGCACCGGGGTGCCGCCTTGCCCACCCTGCCGCCCAAGGCGGCAGATTGCCCAAGGCGGCGGATGAGCAAATCCAGCCCCGCCGGCGTTTGAGGCGCGGGGGCCGGGGCGGAGCCCCGTGGCGTGGGGACGGCCGACCGCGACGAACCTACGACCCGTACTTCTCCACGTACTCCCGCGCGGAGCGAACCGCCTCCGGATGCAACGCGTCCCCCGCGGCCAGCAACCGCGGCAACAGCTCCCGCTCGGTCGTCACCGCACGGAACTGGAAGGCCACGCTCACCTCGTGGTCCGGCCGGTGCACGATCTCGATGGCGTCGCCCGCCCGGATCTCGCCCGGCTCGATCACCCGCAGATACGCCCCCGGCGCCCCTTCCTTGGTGAACCGCTTGACCCAGCCCCGCTCACCCAGATGCCCCTGGAAGGTCCGGCACGGAATCCGGCTCGACGTCACCTCCAGGACGAGGTCGGCCCCGACCCGCCAGCGCTCGCCGATCCTCGCGCCCGATACGTCGATCCCCTCCGTCGTGAGGTTCTCGCCGAACGTACCGCTGGGCAGCGAACGGTCGAGCTCCTTGCCCCACGCGTCCAGGTCCTCACGCGCGTACGCGTACACGGCCTGGTGGTCCCCGCCGTGGTGCCGCAGGTCGCACACCGCGTCCCCGGCGAGCCCGCTCGCGCCGGTCCCCTTGGGGCCCGGCGCCGACACCCGCACGGGGCCGGTGACCGGCCGCTTGTCGATGCCCGTGACCCCCTCGGGCTGGTCCGTGTACTCGGCGGACTCGGGCCGCCCCAGATTCAGCGACAGAAGCTTCATGCGCGGAACGCTACGGGACCGATACCCAAAGGCGCCACGCATTATCCGGCGCGATCCCCAAGAGTCGCTTATGCTTGAGGGGTGATCGAGGCCCGTCATCTCCGTGTCCTGCGCGCCGTCGCCGCCACCGGCTCCTTCTCCGCGGCGGCCCGCGAGCTGGGCTGCACCCAGCCTGCCGTGAGCCAGCAGATGAAGGCCCTGGAGTCCTCGGCCGGCACCCCGCTGCTGATCCGCACCGGCCGTGAGATGCGCCTTACGCAGGCCGGTGAGGCCCTCGTGCGGCACGCGTCGGGCATCCTCGCCGGGCTCACGGCCGCCGAGGAGGAGATCGCCGCGATCGCGGGCCTGCGGGCCGGCCGGGTCCGGCTCGTCTCGTTCCCGAGCGGCAGCTCGACCCTCGTACCGACCGCTCTCGCCGCCCTGCGCGCCGAGCACCCCGGCACGCGCGTGTCGCTGGTCGAGGCCGAGCCGCCCCGCTCGGTGGAGATGCTGCGCGAGGGCGACTGCGATGTCGCGCTCGCGTTTCGCTACGAAGGGGCGCACGCCGCGGAGGAGTGGGACGACCTCGTCGTACGCCCGCTGTTCGCGGACCGGCTCGTGGGCCTCGTCCCCGAGGGGCACGCGCTGGCCGGAGCCGGCTCGGTCACCATCGACGCGTTCGCGGACGAGCCGTGGATCGCGGGCTGCCCGCGCTGCCGCCGCCAGCTGGTCGAGGTGTGCAGGGGCGCCGGGTTCGCCCCGCGCATCGACTTCGCGACGGACGACTATCCGGCGGTGGTCGGGCTCGTGAGTGCCGGGCTCGGCGTGGCGGTGCTGCCCGAACTGGCCATCGAGTCCGTTCGCCCCAAGGGTGCACGCACAGTGACCGTCGAGCCCCCGGTGCGTCGCGAGATCGTCGCGCTCACCCTGCCCGATCTGGCCCAGGTGCCCGCGGTCGGCGCGACCCTCGACCACCTCGCGAAGGCCGCGACACGCTGAACGCGGAGGCGGGCGCGCCTGGACGCGCCTACCTCCGCTGGCCGTTCAGGTGGGTGCAGAAACGTTCCTTCAGGTGTGTGCGCCGCTTGTGGCGGCCTGTCCTCCACTCGGGGCCGACGCCGTGACGAGCCGATTGCGGGCCCGTCCCATGAGTTCTTCGCGCTCGTCCTCCGTGAGGCCGCCCCACACGCCGTACGGCTCGCGCACCTGTAGGGCGTGAGCAGCGCACTCCGCGCGCACCGGGCACCTCATGCAGACCTCCTTGGCCGAGTTCTCACGGGCGCTGCGTGCCGCCCCACGTTCGCCCTCCGGGTGGAAGAAGAGAGAGCTGTCCACCCCGCGGCAGGCCGCGAGGAGCTGCCAGTCCCACAGATCGGCGTTCGGTCCGGGAAGGCGGGAGAAATCTGCCATTGCTGTGTCCCCTTGTAGCCGTTCAGACGCGGATACGGTGCCCATGACCGTACATCTACTGTCTAAGGAGATGAAAATATGACTCATTGCGAATCTAGCTACAGACACCAGTAAAAGGAAGGAAAACCTTCCAAATGGGGCATAGCTTGTGATGAAACCTTGTGGGTCCGTCGCGCTGTCCGCACCGTGTTCGCGCCCTCACGTAGAGTGCCGAAGGAGGCCGTCCGACCCGTAACTCTTTCGAGTGACCGTCGTTGAGAGGTGCGGAGGCGGTTGAATGAACAAGCGCTCGGGCAGGTGTCCGAATGCCTTGTTGAGTGTCGACCGCACAGGTGACGATTCGTACACAGCCTGGAGGCTCAAGGTGACGCGCATCAGCTGCGGAGGACGGTCATGACATCCGTCCTCGTCTGCGACGACTCCCCGCTTGCCCGAGAGGCGCTGCGCCGCGCGGTCGCGACCGTGCCCGGCGTCGAGCGCGTGACGACCGCGGCCAACGGCGAGGAAGTCCTCCGCCGCTGGGGCGCCGACCGCTCGGACCTGATTCTGATGGACGTACGCATGCCCGGTCTGGGCGGCGTCGAGACAGTACGGCGGCTGCTCTCCGCCGATCCCGGTGCGCGCATCATCATGCTCACCGTGGCCGAGGATCTGGACGGCGTGGCCCTCGCGGTCGCCGCCGGCGCCCGCGGATATCTGCACAAGGACGCCTCGCGCGCCGAGCTGCGGGCCACGGTGACGCAGGCGCTCGCCGACCCGACCTGGCGGCTCGCCCCGCGCAGACTGCGCTCGGCCGAGATGGGGGCCGCCCCCACGCTCACCGCGCGGGAGATCCAGGTGCTCGAAGGCATGAGCCACGGACGGTCCAACGCCGAGATCGGGCGTGAGCTGTTCCTCTCCGAGGACACGGTCAAGACGCACGCGCGTCGCCTGTTCAAGAAGCTCGGCGCCTCGGACCGTGCGCACGCGGTGGCGCTCGGGTTCCGCTGGGGCCTGGTTCGCTGACGAGCCGCTGATCGGCACACCCCCGCGCCCTCCGGGGCGCGGTGGACCCGCCGTGAGGGACGCCGCTCCGGCCCGTCGCGCCGCGACTTTTCGACGCTTCGCGCGCGATGCCGCATCCTTGGGGGTGTGGAGTTCCTCGGGGACGAGTCGGGCGAGCAGGGTCAGCGAGAGGGGAGGGCGCAGGAAATGAGTTCCGGCGCACCTGCTCATAACGCTTCGGTGCACAACTACGGGCACGGTGTCACGGACCGGAAGGCCTCGGGGCACCATGGACCGATGCGTGACGACGAGGCAGCGGCTCCCCAGGGGGTCATCGGTACGCTCGTCGGCCGCGCCGTCGACGGAGACGAGCAGGCCACGCACGATCTGCTCGCACATGTCCATCCCCTCGCGATCCGCTACTGCCGCACGCGTCTTTCCCGACTCCCGGGTGACGCGCGGCACTTCGTGGAGGATCTCGCCCAGGAGGTCTGCGTCGCGGTGCTGCTCGCGCTGCCGCGCTACAAGGACACCGGGCGGCCCTTCGAGGCTTTCGTCTTCGCCATCGCCGCGCACAAGGTCGCCGACCTTCAGCGGGCGGCCATGCGCGGACCCGGATCCACGGCCGTGCCCTCCGACGAGATGCCCGAGCGGCCCGACGACTCCCTCGGTCCGGAGGAGCGGGCGCTGTTGAACAGCGACGCCGCGTGGGCCAAGAAGCTGCTCGCCAACCTTCCGCAGAACCAGCGGGAGCTGCTCCTGCTGCGTATCGCCGTCGGGCTCACCGCGGAGGAGACCGGGCAGATGTTGGGCATGTCACCCGGCGCCGTGCGCGTCGCGCAGCACCGGGCGCTGAGTCGGCTGCGGGCGCTCGCCGAGCAGTAGCACAGAGCCCCGGCGGCGCACGTGTGAACGTCCAAAGAACGCCGATGATCTTGATCGTGGAATGAGACACCCCTGCGGGCCGTTAGCATGGACATCCGCACCGATCAAGGCCATTTGGGGAAGGTGTCATGACTGCAAACGTCGACGGAGTGCCCGAGAAATTCGCGACACTCGGGCTGACCTACGACGACGTGCTGCTGCTGCCGGGCTCGTCGGACATGGCGCCCGACCAGATCGACACCGCCTCGCACGTCTCGAAGAACGTGCGGGTGAACATCCCGCTGCTGTCCGCCGCGATGGACAAGGTCACCGAGTCCCGCATGGCGATCGCCATGGCGCGGCAGGGTGGCGTCGGCGTGCTGCACCGCAACCTGTCGATCGCCGACCAGGCGAACCAGGTGGACCTCGTGAAGCGCTCCGAGTCCGGCATGGTCACCGACCCGATCACGGTGCACCCGGACGCGACGCTCGCCGAGGCCGACGCGATCTGCGCCAAGTTCCGCATCTCCGGTGTGCCGGTGACCGACGGCGGCGGCAAGCTGCTCGGCATCGTCACCAACCGCGACATCGCCTTCGAGAACGACCGCAGCCGTCAGGTCCGCGAGGTCATGACGCCGATGCCGCTCGTCACGGGCAAGGTCGGCATCTCCGGCGTCGACGCCATGGAGCTGCTGCGCCGCCACAAGATCGAGAAGCTTCCGCTGGTCGACGACGCGGGCATCCTCAAGGGCCTCATCACGGTCAAGGACTTCAAGAAGGCCGAGCAGTACCCGAACGCCGCGAAGGACTCCGAGGGCCGGCTGCTCGTCGGTGCCGCGGTCGGCGTCGCCGGTGACGCCTACGAGCGCGCGCAGGCGCTGATCGAGGCGGGCGCCGACTTCATCGTCGTCGACACCGCGCACGGGCACTCGCGGCTCGTCGGTGACATGGTCGCCAAGATCAAGTCCAACTCCGCCGGCGTCGACGTCATCGGCGGCAACATCGCGACCCGTGAGGGCGCCAAGGCGCTCATCGACTCCGGTGTGGACGGCATCAAGGTCGGTGTCGGCCCGGGCTCCATCTGCACCACGCGCGTGGTCGCCGGTATCGGTGTCCCGCAGGTCACGGCGATCTACGAGGCGTCGCTCGCCGCCAAGGAGGCCGGTGTCCCGGTCATCGGCGACGGTGGCCTCCAGTACTCCGGTGACATCGCCAAGGCGCTCGTCGCCGGCGCCGACACCGTGATGCTCGGTTCGCTGCTCGCGGGCTGCGAGGAGTCGCCGGGTGAGCTGATGTTCATCAACGGCAAGCAGTTCAAGTCGTACCGCGGCATGGGCTCGCTGGGCGCCATGCAGACGCGCGGCGAGCAGAAGTCCTTCTCCAAGGACCGGTACTTCCAGGAGGGCGTCGCCTCCGACGAGAAGCTCGTGCCCGAGGGCATCGAGGGCCAGGTGCCCTACCGCGGCCCGCTGTCGGCGGTCGTGCACCAGCTCACCGGCGGTCTGCGCCAGTCGATGTTCTACGTCGGCGGGCGCACGGTTCCGGAGCTGCAGAGCAACGGCAAGTTCGTCCGGATCACCTCGGCGGGCCTCAAGGAGAGCCACCCGCACGACATCCAGATGACGGTCGAGGCGCCGAACTACAGCCGCAACGGCAAGTAACAGCAGGTCAGACCGTGTGGGGCGGATCCGGGATCACCGGGACCGCCCCACACGCGTGTGTCAGGGATACTGGACAGGCAAGGCCCAAGTGGGACCCAGATGTGAAAGGCGCCCCCCAACGTGACTGAGATCGAGATCGGGCGCGGCAAGCGCGGCCGCCGCGCGTACGCCTTCGACGACATCGCCGTCGTTCCGAGCCGGCGCACCCGCGACCCGAAGGAGGTCTCGATCGCTTGGCAGATCGATGCCTACCGCTTCGAGCTGCCGTTCCTGGCCGCGCCCATGGACTCCGTCGTCTCGCCGCAGACGGCCATCCGCATCGGTGAGCTGGGCGGACTCGGGGTGCTGAACCTCGAGGGCCTGTGGACCCGTTACGAGGACCCGCAGCCGCTGCTCGACGAGATCGTCGACCTGGACGCCGAGACCGCGACGCGCCGTCTCCAGGAGATCTACTCGGCCCCCATCCAGGCCGACCTGATCAAGCAGCGCATCAAGGAGGTGCGCGACTCCGGTGTCGTCACCGCCGCCGCGCTCTCCCCGCAGCGCACCGCCGAGTTCTCCAAGGCGGTCGTGGACGCGGGCGTCGACCTCTTCGTGATCCGCGGGACCACGGTCTCCGCCGAGCACGTCTCCGGTGCCGCCGAGCCGCTGAACCTGAAGCAGTTCATCTACGAGCTGGATGTTCCGGTCATCGTGGGTGGCTGCGCCACGTACACCGCCGCGCTGCACCTCATGCGGACCGGCGCCGCGGGTGTGCTCGTCGGCTTCGGTGGCGGCGCCGCGCACACCACGCGGAACGTGCTGGGCATTCAGGTGCCCATGGCCACCGCTGTGGCCGATGTCGCCGCCGCGCGCCGTGACTACATGGACGAGTCCGGTGGCCGGTACGTGCACGTCATCGCCGACGGTGGCGTGGGCTGGTCCGGCGACCTGCCCAAGGCGATCGCCTGTGGCGCCGACTCCGTGATGATGGGGTCGCCGCTGGCCCGCGCCACGGACGCGCCGGGCCGTGGTCACCACTGGGGCATGGAGGCCGTCCACGAGGACGTGCCGCGTGGCAAGAAGGTCGACCTCGGCACGGTCGGTACGACCGAGGAGGTCCTGACCGGGCCCTCGCACACGCCCGACGGGTCGATGAACTTCTTCGGCGCGCTGAAGCGGGCCATGGCGACGACCGGCTACAGCGAGCTCAAGGAGTTCCAGCGGGTCGAGGTCACGGTCGCGGACGCCACGCACAAGCGGTAGCGCTGACGCTGAGTCGTAGCGGGAAACGGGTGGGCCCCATCGGGAAGGTGGGGCCCACCCGTTTTTTGCGCCCACGCGGCGGAGCCGCATATCGACGCAGCCCCGCGCCCCTTAAGCGGATGCGCGCTTTGCGGCGCCGAAGGAGGCGACTGCGGCGAGGGCGAAGAAGAGGAAGGTCATGGGGTCCGAGTCCGTCTTCCAGGCCTCGTGGACCCAGTTGAAGTGCTGGAAGAGCAGTTCGGGCACGGAGAAGGGCAGCACCTTCGAGCCGATGATGGACTCGCCGAGCAGCTGGCCCAGGTAGACGCCCAGCAGCGACAGGATCGGGCTGACGATCAGGACCACCGGGTTGTTGCCGCCGACCTTGCCCGCCGCGAATCCGACCACGACGCCGACGGCCACGGCCGCGTAACCGATCTCGTGCTCGGTCGCGCCGACGATGCCGCCGTAGACGCCGGCGATGACCAGCATCGCCACGAAGCCGGCGAGGATGCCGAGCCCGAGGTTGCCGCGTGCGGGGGCGGGCGGCGGCACTGGCTGGAAACCGCCCTTCATGCCCGGCATGCCCTGCTGCTGGGGGAACGGGGCGTACGGCTGCTGCTGCGGCGGAGGTCCGGCCGGGGGCTGCTGCGGGTAGCCGTACTGGGGCTGCTGTGGCTGCTGGGCGTACGGGTTGCCGTCGGGTATGTGAGGCGGCTGGGTCATGCGGTCCCCCTGGGGTGTGAGCCCTGGCGCGGATGTGCGCAGAGTGGCCGCAATGTAGCAGTCAGAGGCGGTGTGCGGCCCCCGCCGGAGTCGCTCCCCTTGTGTCCAGGAGGAGTTGGGCCTTTACGGACAGGCCCTGGAGGTCGTACGTGCGGTGCTGTTGCAGCAGGATCGTCAGGTCGGCGTCGGCCGCGGCCTCGTAGAGGGAGTCGGCGCGCGGGACCGGGCGGTCCAGGACGTTCCAGGACGGGACGTACGGGTCGTGGTAGCTGACCGCGGCGCCGAGTTGCATGAGGCGGGTGGCGATCTCCTCGGCGGGGGCGGCCTGTTGGTCGGCGAGGTCGGGCTTGTAGGTGACGCCGAGGAGGAGGACGCGGGCGCCGCGGGCCGACTTGCCGTGTTCGTTGAGGAGGGTGGCCGCGCGCTGGACCACGTACGACGGCATGTGGTGGTTGACCTGGCGGGCCAGTTCGACCATGCGCAGGGGGCGGGTGGGCAGGTGCGGGCCCGAGAGGTCCTGGGCGAGGGCGTGGCCGCCGACGCCGGGGCCGGGGCGGAAGGCCTGGAAGCCGAAGGGCTTCGTCTCCGCGCAGCGGATGACGTCCCACAGGTCCACGCCCAACTCGTGGCAGAGCACCGCCATTTCGTTGACCAGGGCGATGTTGACGTGCCGGTAGTTGGTCTCCAGGAGGTGCACGGTCTCCGCTTCCCGTGGACCACGCGCGCGTACGACCTTGTCGGTCAGCCGGCCGTAGAAGGTGGCCGCCGACTCGGTGCAGGCGGGGGTGTGGCCGCCGATCACCTTGGGGGTCGACGTGTAGGGGTGCAGGCGGTTGCCGGGGTCGACGCGGCCGGGGGCGTGGGCGAGGTGGAAGTCGCGTCCCGCGCGCAGGCCCGAGCCCTCTTCCAGGACGGGGAGGAGGAGCGTCTGCGTGGTGCCGGGCGGCACGGGCGACTCGATGATCACCGTGGTGTGCGGGCGGAGCCGGGCGGCGAGGGTGCGGGTCGCCTCGACGACCGGGGTGAGCATCGGCGCCCCGTCGGGGCCCTGCGGGGTCGGGGCGCAGATCACGGCGGTGCGGACGCGGGCGAGTTCGGCGGGGTTGGCCGTGGGGCGGAAGCCCGCGGCGAGCATGCGGCGGAGGTCGGCGGCGGTCAGGGCCGCCGCGTCGCCGCCGCCGGGCAGCCGGCCCGCCGCGAGGTCCCTGGCACGGGCCGGATCGTGGCCGATCGTCGCGATCCCGGCCGCCACGGCGGCCTGTGCGAGGGGCAGGCCGAGGTGGCCGAGGCCGATGACGGCGAGGTCTGCGGGCATGGCGGTTGCCGTCCTTTCCCGAGGAGCGGACCGGTCATTAGCCGGAGCGGGACGAGGGCGCAAGCCCTGTGGACAGGATGAGCGAGCGCAATGTCAGACTAGGAGTAAATATGACCGATATGCGGCATTGCGTGGAGATGGATTTGCGAGTGTTGCGCCGCGAGTCTCCGCAGGTTGTCCACAGGTGCGCGTTCGAGGTTGTCCACAGCTGCGCGTTCGCTGGTGGCCCGAACCGGGCAGTGGGTGAAGAATCGGGGCATGTAGGAAGCGCGCGGCGTGTGCTTCGAGGTGCGTGAGGCCGGGCACACCACACGCGTGAGCCACGCCGACGACAGCGGGAGGCAGCAGTGAAGGCAGCGACACTGGGACCCGAGCAGCGTGCACAGGCCCTGGCGGACATGGCCGAGCGTGAGCTGGACATTCTCGTGGTGGGCGCCGGGGTGGTCGGCGCGGGCACGGCGCTCGACGCGGTGACCCGCGGACTGTCCACAGGGATCGTCGAGGCGCGGGACTGGGCCTCCGGCACGTCGAGTCGGTCCAGCAAGCTGATCCATGGCGGGCTCAGGTATCTGGAGATGCTGGACTTCGCGCTCGTACGAGAGGCGTTGAAGGAGCGGGGGCTGCTTCTTGAGCGGCTGGCCCCCCATCTCGTGAAGCCGGTGCCCTTCCTGTATCCGTTGCAGCACAAGGCGTGGGAGCGGGTGTACGCCGGGTCGGGCGTCGCGCTGTACGACGCGATGTCGATGGCGCGCGGGCACGGGCGCGGCCTCCCGATGCACCGGCATCTGTCGCGCAAGCACGCGCTGCGGGTCGCCCCCTGCCTGAAGAAGGACGCGCTGGTCGGCGCGTTGCAGTACTACGACGCGCAGATGGACGACGCCCGGTATGTGGCGACCCTGGTGCGGACCGCCGCCATGTACGGCGCCAAGGCCGCCAACCGCGCGCGGGTCACCGGGTTCCTGCGGGAGGGTGAGCGGGTCGTCGGCGCGCGGGTGGAGGACGTCGAGGGCGGCGGCGAGTACGAGATCCGCGCCAAGCAGGTCGTGAACGCGACGGGCGTGTGGACCGACGACACGCAGGCCATGGTCGGCGAGCGCGGACAGTTCCACGTGCGTGCTTCCAAGGGGATTCATCTTGTTGTCCCGAAGGACCGGATCAATTCGACGACCGGGTTGATCCTGCGTACCGAGAAGAGCGTGCTGTTCGTCATTCCGTGGGGGCGGCACTGGATCGTGGGGACCACGGATACCGATTGGGATCTCGACAAGGCGCATCCGGCGGCGTCGAGCGCTGACATCGACTATCTGCTGGAGCACGTCAATTCCGTTCTCGGTGTCCCGCTTTCGCGTGATGACGTGCAGGGCGTCTACGCGGGTCTGCGGCCGCTGCTCGCCGGGGAGTCCGACGCCACCAGCAAGCTGTCGCGCGAGCACACGGTGGCGCATCCCGCGCCGGGTCTGGTCGTCGTGGCGGGCGGCAAATACACGACGTACCGGGTCATGGCCAAGGACGCCGTCGACGAGGCCGTGCACGGGCTCGACCAGCGGGTCGCCGAGTGCGTGACCGAGGAGGTGCCGCTGGTGGGCGCCGAGGGGTACCGGGCGCTGTGGAACGCGCGGGCGCGGATCGCCGCGCGCACGGGGCTGCATGTGGTGCGGGTCGAGCATCTGCTGAACCGGTACGGGGCGCTTGCCGAGGAGGTGCTCGAACTGGTCGCTGCCGATCCGGCGTTGGGTGCGCCGCTCACCGGGGCCGACGACTATCTGCGGGCCGAGGTCGTGTACGCGGCCTCGCACGAAGGGGCGCGGCATCTCGACGACGTGCTGACGCGGCGGACGCGGATCTCCATCGAGACGTTCGACCGGGGGTCGCGGTGTGCGCGGGAGGCGGCGGGGCTGATGGCGCCTGTTCTGGGGTGGGACAAGGACCAGGTGGAGCGGGAGGTCGAGCATTACGAGAAGCGGGTGGAGGCGGAGCGGGAGTCGCAGCGGCAGCCGGATGACCTTACGGCGGATGCGGCGCGGCTTGGGGCGCCGGACATCGTTCCGCTCTGACGTCCTGTTGCGCGGAGCCGGGGTTGAGGTCGCGGGGCTCTGCCCCGGGCCCCGCGCCTCAAACGCCGGCGGGGCTGGAATTGCAGAACTCTGCCGTGAGTAGTCGGCGCTCCGGGGATCCACTGCCCGACAAAGTTGCCTTTGTCGTGCGGTAGGTGACGACGTGTGAGCCGCTGCGGGTTGCTGCCGCGCGGATGTAGGTGTGGGCTATGCGGCCGTTGTGGCCCCAGACCGTGGTGCCGCAGGGGAGTTTCTCCGGGTAGAGGCCCATGCCGTAACGGCCTTTCGTGGGGCGGGTGTTGAGCATCGTGTGCAGGGCCCCGGGTGGGAGGAGGCGGCCCTCCAGGAGGGCGGCGTAGAAGCGGTTCAGGTCGGGGAGTGTGGAGATCAGCTCGCCGGAGGCGCCGGCCGTGCGCGGGTCGAGGCGGACCGCGTCGGGGCCGTGCGGGCTCGGGATCGTGGTGCGGGCGCCGGGGAACATGGTGCCGGTGAGGCGGAGCGGGTCGATGATGCGGCGGCGGGCCTCCGTGGCGTAGGAGCGGCCCGTGACCTGACGGATGATCATGCCCAGGAGTACGTAATTGGTGTTGGAGTACGACCAGGTGCCGCGCTGAGTCGTGCGGGGCTCGGAGAGGGAGAGTCGCGCCACCGCCGTCGGGGTCAGCGGGGTGCGGCCGTGGGTGGTCGCCGTGAAGTCGTAGAGGCCGCTGGTCTGGGTGAGCAGCGAGCGGACCGTGAGCGTACGGGTGCCCGTGAGAGAGGGGAGGTAGGTGGTGACGCGTGCGGAGAGTTTCAGACGGTGTTCCGCGGCAAGTTGGAGGACGACTGTCGCAATGAAAGTCTTGGTGATGCTGCCCGCGCGCACATGATCGGAGCGGGTGAGGGTGGGGCTGGTGGTGGTGAAGTGGCCGGTGGAACCGGCGGTTGCGAGGAGCGCGGCCGACGGGGCCTTGCCTCGCGTCACGAGCAGCGGAAGAGTGTCGTCCGCAGGTGCCGTCGGACCGGGCGCGCTGCCCTGGGCCAGGCACAGCAGGGCCACGGTCAGCGGTATGGCCAGGAGTGTCCGGAGTGCGGGCAACGACGGTCCCTTTCGGCGGCGCGGGCCATCATTGTGGGACGTTCCTGTGCGTGTCGGGTGGGGGTGACCCGGCGCGCGGAGTGGTGGTCCAGTGATGGGACAATGAAGGCTCTGTCAGGGCGGGTTGCTAGAGGGGACGCATGTCGGAGGCGGAGCGGGCGGGCGAGGCCCGTGAAGACAAGGGCACTCGCCAGGATTCATCCGGTCGGGACACTCAGGGGGCTTCCGTGAAGGACCCGGAGGGCCGGCTGCTCGCCGGCCGGTACCGGCTCGGCGACGTGCTCGGCCGTGGCGGCATGGGCACCGTGTGGCGGGCCAAGGACGAGACGCTCGGGCGCACGGTGGCGGTGAAGGAGCTGCGCTTCCCGAACGCCATCGACGACGACGAGAAGCGCCGCCTGATCACGCGTACCTTGCGCGAGGCGAAGGCGATCGCACGGATCCGCAACAACGGCGCGGTGACCGTCTACGACGTGGTCGACGAGGACGACAGGCCGTGGATCGTCATGGAGTTGGTCGAGGGCATGTCCCTCGCCGAGGCCATCCGTGAGGACGGGCTGCTTGAACCCCGGCGGGCCGCCGAGGTCGGACTCGCCGTGCTCGACGTGCTGCGCTCCGCGCACCGCGAGGGCATCCTGCACCGCGACGTGAAGCCCTCCAACGTGCTGATCTCCGAGGACGGTCGGGTCGTCCTCACGGACTTCGGCATCGCGCAGGTCGAGGGTGACCCCTCGATCACCTCCACCGGCATGCTCGTCGGCGCCCCCTCGTACATCTCGCCGGAGCGCGCCCGCGGTCACAAGCCGGGTCCCGCCGCCGACATGTGGTCGCTCGGCGGTCTGCTGTACGCGGCCGTGGAGGGCGTTCCCCCGTACGACAAGGGGTCGGCGATCGCCACGCTGACCGCCGTGATGACCGAACCGGTGGACCCGCCGAAGAACGCCGGGCCGCTGGAGCCCGTGATCTACGGGCTGCTCGAGAAGGACCCCGACCACCGGCTCGACGACGCGGCGGCGCGGTCGATGCTCAACGACGTCATCCACGCCCCGGAGCCGAAGCCGGCCCCCGAGCCGGAGCCGGTCGAGGCCACGAAGGTCGTGCCGCTCCCGCCCGCGCCCGCGCCGAAGAAGCGCAAGGAGCCCAAGGGCCCTTCGGCGGCCAAGGCGGCTGCCGCCGCGGCCGCGGCAGGTGTCGCCGCGAAGAGCGGAGAGGCCGCGGAGAAGATGCGCGGCGCCCTGACCAACGTACGCAAGGCGGCCGCCGCCGCGACGGCTCCGAAGGAGAAGACGGAACCCGCGGCGACCGCGCCCGCGGGTCCTGCCCCGGGCGGCGCACGCCCCGGCGGCGCGGCCGTCCTCGCGGACGCGCTGCGGGGCCGCTCCCTCGTCATCGTCGCGCTCGTCGTCGCGCTCGTCGTGCTCGCCGGCATCCTGGCCCTCACCCTGAACGGCGGCGACGACGCCGACGCCAAGGGCGGCGACAAGGGTGCGTCGTCCGGTGCCACGGCCGGCTCGGACGACAAGAACGCCGGCAGCGGCGACAAGGACGCCGACAAGGACCAGGACAAGGGCTCCGGCGACGACAAGAAGCCTTCCGGGAGCCCGTCGGCGAGTGACTCCGGGTCTCCCGACCAGAGCGCGAGCGCCTCGCCGAGCGGTGACGACGCCGCAGGCAAGTCGGGCACGGCCGCCAAGGAGACGTACAAGCACTCCCAGGGCTTCTCGATCGGCCTGCCCAAGGGGTGGAAGTACGTCAAGACGGAGGCGGCGGGGGCCCGCTTCACGGGTCCCAACGGGCAGCGGCTGCTTGTCGGCTGGACCAACAGCCCCAAGTCCGACCCGGTCGCGGACTGGCGCAATCAGGAGCGGAGCATGGTCCGCCCCCAGTACAACCGGGTGCGCATAGCTTCGGTGGACTACCGGGACTGGAAGACGGCCGACTGGGAATTCACCTACGTCGACGGCGGCACGAAGTGGCACTCGATAGACCGGGGGACCGTCGTGAACGGCTCGCTGGGATACGGGCTCATGTACACCGCCAAGGACTCCGCCTGGGGTGGCGAGCAGCGCAAGACGACCTGGAAGACATTCACACAGACGTTCAAGCCCAAGTCCTGAACCAGCGGGGCGCCCGGCACGTATCGTGAATGTTTGCGGACCGTGCGCAGTTGCTCGGCAGAGCCGGTGGAACAGGGGGAGTCGTCGTGGACGAGTACGCGGGGCGGGTGCTCGCGGGCCGGTACCGGCTGCCGGTCCTCTCCTCCGACGCGTACGAGTCCTCGGCCGAGACGCGGGCCTTCGACACGTACAGCGGGCAGGAAGTCCTCGTGCGGCAGGTGCCGTTGCCCGAGGTCGTCGAGGCGGAGGTACTTGACGCCGACGGGCTGCCGGAGGGCTTCCGGCCCGGGAGCGATACGGGGCGGGAGGCCGCGGAGCCGTCCGTGGCGCGCGCCGTCGAGGCGGTGCAGGCCGCCGCGCGCATACCCGACCACCCCCGCCTCGACCAGGTCTTCGACGTGTTCGCCGAGGGCGGCTCGCTGTGGATCGTGAGCGAACTGGTCGCGGCGCGGCCGCTGTCGGCGCTGCTCGCCCGTGGGCCGCTCAGCCCCTACCGGGCCGCCGAGGTCGCCGCGGACGTGCTCACCGCGTTGCGGGTGCTGCATGCGCACGGGTGGGTGCACCGGAACGTTACGGCGCGGACCGTGCTCGTCTGTGACGACGGGCGGGTGATGCTCACGGGGCTTGCCGTGGGCGCGGCGGAGGAGGCGTTGTGCGGGTATGACGTCGTGCCGGCCTTCCCGGAGGAAGCGGACGACGTCGTCGAGGAAGCGGTGCCGGTGCCCGGGGCGGGGGACTATCGGGCGGCCCGGGCCGGGGCGGTCGCGGCGTATCGCGCGGGGGCGGTTGCGGGGCGGGCGGAGCCGGCGGGTGGCGCGTTGCCCGTTCAGCCGTCCCGATGGCGGGAGTTGATACCTGAGGCCGATGGGGTGGACGACTCGGGGCTCCGCCCCGGACCCCGCGCCTCAAACGCCGGCGGGGCTGTCATGGCCGAGCGATCCCGCCAGGTACGCATGACCGTCGTCGGGCCCGTCACCGAGCGGTGGGCGCCCGAGCAGGCGCATCCGGTGCAGGAGAACTGGCAGTTGGCGGCGCCCGTCGGGCCCGCCACCGATTTGTGGGCCCTCGGGGCCCTGCTGTTCCGCGCCGTGCAGGGGCACGCGCCGTACCCGGAGGAGTCCACGCCCGAGCTGGTGCAGATGGTGTGCGCCGAGCCGCCCGCGTACGCCGAGGAGTGCGGGCCCGTGCGCCCGGTCGTCGAGTCGCTGCTGCGCCAGGACCCCACCGAGCGGCTCGACATCGAGGAACTGCGCGGCTGGCTGCGGTCGTTGGTGCGCTCCGCGCCGGAGCCGGAGGCCGGGGCGAACGTCGTCCCCGCGCCCGCCTTCGACGCGGGCCGGCTGCCCGTCGTACGCCGCAGGGGAGAGCTCGTCCGCAAGCGCAGGGCGCGGGTTCCGGCCACTTCGGGGCAGCACGGCCGGCACAAGCGGAGCCGGGCAGTGGAGCGCGCGCCGCGGCCCGCGAGGGCGCCACGTGAGCGGCGGCCGAGATCGCTCGGGCGCTGGCTGCTCGTGCTGATCCTGCTCGGGCTCGTGGGCGCCGTGGCGTACGCGATGGTGTTCATGCCGAAGGAGGGCCGAGGAGCGGGGCCCGGAGCGGCGGGCGCCCAGCAGGAGAACGCGGTGGGGGCCGTGCCCTCCGCCTCGTCGGAGAACCGCGACAAGCCGTCGCCGAAGCCGTCGAAGAGCGCCGAGCCCACGTCGGGCAAGCGCAGTTCGACCCCGTCCTCCACCAAGCCGCAGTCCGATGTGGCCCCCGGTTTCGTGCTGCGCGAGGACCCCGCGGGGTTCGAGGTGGCCGTCGCCAAGGGGTGGCAGCGGACGGGGAAGAACGGTCGGGGGCAGGTCGTGTACGCGCACGGCGCCTTCGAGATGATCGTCGTCCCCGGGCGCGACTCCACGGCGACGTACGGCAAGGACCCCATGAAGTACCAGCGTGAGGACGAGCGGGAGTTGCAGCCGTTCCGGGACTCCACCTGGGCCACGTCGAGCGGCATGAAGAGCATCGACGTCGGCGGACGGACCATGGCCGAGGGGCAGTTCACCTGGCAGGGCTCGGACGGGCGCGAGATGTACGTCCGTAACCTCGCGATGGTGGTCGGCGGGAAGTACCACGTGGTGCAGGTGCGCGGCCCGGAGGCCGAGCGGGACGAGGTGACGCGGCTGTACCAGCAGGCGTACTCGACGTATCGCTACGGTGGTTGAGCCGGCGACAAAGCGTCACAGTGCGGTCTCTGTGGGACCCCGGCTGTTCCGTGTGTGGCGGCTGATCCCTAGTGTGAACCGGGTCGACACAGTAGCGGGGAAACGTGAATCAGATGCAGGGCGAGGTCCTCGCCGGCCGGTATCGGCTCGGTGAATCCATAGGGCGCGGCGGCATGGGCAGGGTGTGGCGCGCGCACGACGAGGTGCTGCACCGCGCCGTCGCCGTGAAGGAGCTGACGGCTGCCCAGTGGGTGGCCGAGGCGGACCGGGTCGTCCTGCTCGCCCGTACGCAGACGGAGGCGCGCGCCGCCGCCCGGATCAACCACCCCGCCGTCGTCACCGTGCACGACGTGCTGGAGCACGACGACCGGCCGTGGATCGTCATGGAGTTGGTCGAGGGCCGCTCGCTGGCCGACGCGGTCAAGGAGGAGGGGCGCGTCGCCCCCGCCGAGGCCGCCAGGATCGGGCTGTGGACGCTGCGGGCGCTGCGCGCCGCGCACAACGCCGGTGTGCTGCACCGGGACGTGAAGCCGGGCAATGTGCTGCTTGCCAGTAACGGCCAGGTCAAACTGACGGACTTCGGTATCGCGCAGGTCGAGGGCGACTCCACCATCACGCGGACCGGCGAGATAGTCGGCTCCGTGGACTACCTCGCGCCCGAGCGGGTGCGCGGGTCCGACTTCGGGCCCGCCGCCGACCTGTGGGCGCTCGGCGCGACGCTCTACACCGCCGTGGAGGGCCTCTCGCCGTTCCGGCGCACGTCGCCGATCAGCACGATGCAGGCCGTCGTCGAGGAGGAGCCGGAGCCGCTGGAGAACGCCGGGGCGATCGGGCCCGTCATCAGCGCGCTGCTCAGCAAGGACCCGGCCGCGCGGCCGGACGCCGACGCGGCCGAGGCGATGCTCGCCGAGGCGGCCGAGGGGCGCCGGGCGAGCGCGGCGCAGGCGTATGTGCCGACGCAGGTGCACGTGCCCGCCCAGCCGACCGCGTCCACGCCCCCTCCGACACCGATGAGCACGGCGGACACGGCCACCGTGGTGCCCCCGCCGCCCGGCCTCGTTCCCGCTCCCACCCCGACTCCCGCGCCCGTGCCCGCGACCGCCGCGAAGTCGCGTCGCTGGCCGAAGGTGCTCGCCACCGTGCTGGCCGCCGTGCTCGTCGGCGGCGGAGGCGGGCTCGCCGCCATGTACTACGGCGAACAGCGTGCCGCCGAGAGCGACAACTCGGCGCCGGAGCAGGACGCAGGGAGCCAGGACGGGTCCGAGGGGAACGAGGACGCGGTCCCCGGGGACGGCTCGATCCCCGACAACTGGGTGCGGCGGCACGATGTCGAGGGGTTCAGCCTGATGCTGCCGCCCAGCTGGAAGCGGCAGCAGGAGGGCACGCAGATCGACTACACGCCCGACGGCGGGCAGCGGTTCGTCCGGATCGCCGTCGACAAGGACTCCGACTGGCAGGACTCGTACCAGCACCAGCTGGACCTGGAGAAGGGGCTGCGGCCCAAACTGCCGGAGTACCAGCGGGTGTTGTTGCAGTCCAACACGTTCCGGGACCGGCCCGGGTCGCTGTGGGAGTTCACCTGGACCGCGGGGACGCAGGACACGACGTCCGGGCCGCGGCACGCCATCGAGCAGACCTACCGCGCGCACGACGGCACGGAGTACGCCATCTATCTGTCCGTGCCGGCGGCGAACTGGCCCGGCGCGCGACAGCAGTTCGACGCGATCTTGCGCGGATGGCGGCCCCAGGGCTGATCCGAACGACAGGCCTCGCAGAAACGGCCAGGTGAGGACCCCTGGCCGGAACCGTGCAGTCCCCGTGAACAAGCGTGCGGCATGATGGGGCGCATGGGGACCGAGGGGGACAACGCCCGTGTGATCGCCGGGCGTTACCGGCTGGAGGCCAGGATCGGGCGCGGTGGCATGGGCGTCGTCTGGCGGGCCGCCGACACATTGCTCGGGCGCCAGGTCGCCGTCAAGGAACTCGGCGTCGACGAGACCCTCTCGGACGACGAGGCCCGGCAGCAGCGGGAGCGGATGCTGCGCGAGGCGCGGGCCGTGGCCCAGCTCCAGCACGCGAACGTGATCGTCGTGCACGACGTGGTGCTGTACGAGGGCCACCCGTACATAGTGATGGACCTGGTGAACGGCGATTCGCTCGCCGACCGCATCGCGCGCGAGGGCCCCGTCGAACCCCTGGAGGCCGCCCGGATCGGGCTCGCGCTGCTCGGCGCGCTGCGCGTCGCCCACGCCGCGGGCGTGCTGCACCGGGACCTGAAGCCCGCGAACGTACTCCTGGAGGTCTCGACGGGCCGGGTCGTCCTCACCGACTTCGGGATCGCCCAGGTGGAGGGCGCCACCACGCTCACCGAGAACGGCGGGTTCGTCGGCTCGCCCGAGTACACGGCGCCGGAGCGGATGCAGGGGGACCGGGCCGGGGCGGGGGCCGACCTGTGGTCGCTCGGGGCGCTGCTCTGCGCGGCCATGAGCGGCGAATCCCCGTTCCGCCGCGACTCGTTGGGCGGCATCCTGCACGCCGTCGTCTACGACGAGATAAGACCTCCCGACGAGGCCGAACCGCTGCTCCCGGTGATCCGCGGCCTGCTGGAGCGGGACCCCGCGCGCCGGATGAACCTGGACGAGGCCGAGCGGCTGCTGCGCGCCTACATCGCCACCGGGGCGACGCCGCAGCCCGCGCCCCCCATCCCGCTCGTGCCGGGGGTGCTCTACACCCCGACGCAGGCCAACGTGCCGGAGGAGCGGCGCAGGCGCGTCGTGTCGACCCGGGCGCTGCTCGTGGCGGCGGCGCTGGTGGCCGCGGTCGTGGGGGCCGGGATCGCCACCGCGGTGCTGCTGGCAGGGGACAACGGCAAGACGCCCGCGCCGCCGCCGACGACCACCGTCTCCGCCTCGACCCGTACGCCGTCCGCCTCGCCCTCGCCGACCTCCACCGTCACCGTGACCCGGCCGGGGACCCGTACGCCGGACGCCGCGGCCCCGCAGGGCTATCGCACGGTCACGGACCCCGAGGGGTTCCGGCTCGCCGTGCCCGAGGGGTTCACGCGCTCCGTGGACGGGTCGCGGGTCTTCTACATGTCGCCCGGGGAGACCTACCGCATCGGCATCAAGGTGGGGCGCGCGCAGAGCGGCGGCCCCGGCGCCGTGCAGCGGCGTTCCGACGCCGAAGGGCCGAAGAACAACCCGGGCTACCGCGCCGCCAAGGTCACCGACACCTCGCACAACGGGCGCGACGCCGCGCTGTGGGAGTTCACCTGGGACGGGTTCAGCGAGGCCGAGGGCGCCCGGCGCACGCTCGACCTGTGCTGGGAGGAGGGCGGCCGGATGTACGACGTGTGGGTCTCGGCGCCCGTCGACAGCACGGCCCGGGCGCGCGCCCACTTCGACGCGGCCGTCGACACCTTTGCGGCATCTGGGCGGTAATGGCGGTGCGCCGGCGGGCCCGGCGCCTCGCATCAGCGCGGTCACAATTCGTGTCCTCGGTGGAACCCGGCGTACCCCACGCGGTAGGCATGACCCCATGAGTGACAACGGGGGAGCCGCACGCGGCCCGAACGAACCCACCAGCTTCGCCCTGCAACCGCCGCAGCAGCCGCACGTGCCGCACCCGGGCAACCCGTACGCCCAGCAGCCCACGCAGGTCGTGACCGAGCAGCAGGACCCGGGCGCGGGGCGGCTCGTGGCCGGGCGCTACCGGCTGCTGAGCAAGCTGGGCCACGGCGGCATGGGCACCGTGTGGCGGGCGAAGGACGAGACGGTGGACCGCGAGGTCGCCGTGAAGGAGCCGCGGCTGCCGGACCACCTGCCGGAGCGGGAGCGGTCCAACGCCTTCGAGCGGATGCGCCGCGAGGCCCGCGCCGCGGCCCGGCTCGACCATCCCGCGGTCGTGAACGTGCACGACGTGGCGGTCGAGAACGGACAGCCGTGGATCGTCATGGAGTTCGTGCAGGGCCGCTCGCTCGGCGCCGTCCTCCAGGAGGGCACGCTCGGCGTCCGCGAGGCCGCCCGCATCGGCCTGGAGGTGCTCGGCGCCCTGGAGGCCGCGCACGCGGCGGGGATCCTGCACCGCGACGTGAAGCCGGACAACGTGATGCTCGGCCGCCACGACCGCGTGATCCTCACCGACTTCGGCATCGCCCAGATCGAGGGCGAGACGAATCTGACCGACACCGGCGGCTTCGTCGGCTCGCCCGAGTTCATCGCGCCGGAGCGGGTGCTTGGGCAGCGTCCGGGCCCGGCCTCCGACCTGTGGTCGCTCGGCGTCGTCCTGTACGCGGCGACCGAGGGCGTGTCCCCGTTCCGCCGCAACAACACGCCCGCCACGCTCCAGTCCGTGCTGAACGCGACGCCGGCGGCGCCCGCCGCCGCGCAGGGCCCGCTGGCCGACGTCATCAACGGGCTGTTGCAGAAGGACCCGGCGCGCCGGCCGAACGCGGCGCAGGTGCGGGTCCTCCTGGAGAAGGCCGCCGAGCCCCCGTCCGCGCAGCCCACGCAGGTCGTGCAGATCGGCTCCGCGCAGGGCGGCCTGCGTCTCGGCCGCAAGGCCTTGCTCGGCATCGGCGCGGGCGTCGTGGTGGCGGCCGTCGCGGCGTACCTGGTCCTCGCGAACCCGTTCGCGGGGCCGCTGCCGGACGGCTGGAAGGAGTTCGAGGCGGGGGCGCCGCTGAATACGACCCTCGGGCTGCCGGACACGTACATCCCGATTCCGGACGAGGACGACACGTCCGTGATGACGTACGCGGACCCGAGCGGCGCGATTTCCGTGAACCTGACGCGCTGGGACCACAGGGACGACTCGACCGACATCGCGAGCACGGCCGACGCCGAGGCCACCAAGGACTCCGAGGACATCAAGGGCGGCACGTTCAGCGGCGCCGGGGCGTCGATGTCGAGCGACAGTCCGAGCACCAGCAAGACGGACTCCAACGTCACGTACGAGGACCGCGACGCCGCGCTCAACACGATCACGTACGGCGTGAGGAGCATCGGCACGGACTTCGACAAGGACGTCCCGCGCGAGGCGAAGGCGTTCTACTACAAGACCAGGGCCGGCGACATGTACCGGTTGTGGATCGACTATCCGGGCAAGGGCGACTTCACCGAGCGCGGCCGGGAGGTCGCCAGGACCGCCATCGCCAACTTGGGGATCAAGAAGCTCTGAAGTGGCGGAGGTTGGCGGCAAAGCCCTGATCAGCGGCTTTGCTGCCAGCGATCACTGGCGCGGTGTGTGCAGTCGGTGAAACCTGTTACCGACGGGTACCGAAAGCGGACGCCCGGACTTACGCTCGCCGGTATGACGCAGTCGCAGGCCACGCCCGAGCACGTAGCAGAGCAGACCCGCACCAACCCGGTCGCGGCCGCCCCCGAGGGTGCCCGCACGGCCGTCGACGTGGTCACGCCCGACCTGATCGCCCGGCTCACGAAGGACGTGGTCGGCTCGGGGCGGACGGCGAACCACACGCCGTTCACCGGCGAGAAGCTCGCGGACCTGCCGGAGTCGACGCCGCAGGACGTGGCGGTCGCCTTCGAGCGGGCCCGTGCCGCCCAGGAGGTCTGGGCGCGGACGCCGGCCCGCAAGCGAGCCGCCGTGCTGCTGCGCTTCCACGACCTGGTGCTCGCCCGCCAGGCCGAGGTGCTCGACCTGATCCAGCTGGAGACCGGCAAGGCCCGGCTGCACGCGCACGAAGAGGTCCAGGCCGTCGCGGTCGCCTCCCGGCACTACGGCCGCAAGGCCCCGTCGTACCTGAAGCCCAAGGGGCACACGGGCGCGGTGCCGACGCTGACCAAGGTCACGGAGCTGCGCCAGCCGCGCGGCGTCGTCGGCCAGATCGCGCCGTGGAACTACCCGCTGGAGCTCTCCGTCGGCGACGCGCTCCCCGCCTTCGTCGCGGGCAACGCGGTCGTCATGAAGCCCGACACGGAGACCTGCCTGACCGCGCTGTGGGCGCGTGACCTGCTGATCGAGTCGGGTCTGCCGTCCGAGGTCTTCCAGGTCGTCCTCGGCGAAGGCCCGGTCGTGGGGCCGGAGTTGGTCAAGCATGCCGACTACGTCTCGTTCACCGGCTCGACCCGTACCGGCCGCGAGGTCGCGCAGGGCGCCGCGGCCCGCCTCGTTGGCGTATCGCTCGAACTCGGCGGAAAGAACGCCATGTTGGTCCTGGAGGACGCCGACGTGGA
The DNA here is from genome assembly GCF_054871485.1 of Streptomyces sp. UC4497. Taxonomy (NCBI): domain Bacteria; kingdom Bacillati; phylum Actinomycetota; class Actinomycetes; order Kitasatosporales; family Streptomycetaceae; genus Streptomyces; species Streptomyces sp. UC4497. Next base: position 131,859 of record NZ_JBTYHB010000011.1, read on the forward strand.
GAAGGCCGCGGCGGGCGCCGTCCGCGCCTGCTTCTCCTCGGCCGGTCAACTCTGCATCTCCATCGAGCGGTTGTACGTCCACGAGTCGATCGCCGACGAGTTCATCGCCCGGTTCGCCGCCCGCACCAAGACGATGCGACTCGGCCGGTCCCTCGCGTACGGCGCGGAGATGGGCTCGCTCGTCGGCGAGCGCCAGCTGGAGACGGTGACGCGGCACGTCGACGAGGCCGTCGCGAAGGGCGCCACGCTCGTCGCGGGCGGCGTCGCGCGCCCCGACATCGGCCCGTACTTCTTCGAGCCGACGATCCTGGACGGCGTCGAGGCCCCCATGGCGGTCTGCAACGAGGAGACCTTCGGCCCGGTCGTCTCCATCTACCGCTTCAGCGACGAGGACGAGGCGATCTCGCTCGCCAACTCCACGGCGTACGGCCTGAATTCCTCGGTCTGGACGAAGAGCGCGAAGCGCGGCCACGAGGTCGCGGCCCGCCTGCGCACCGGCACCGTGAACATCAACGAGGGGTACGCCCCCGCGTACGGCAGCGTGCAGTCCCCCATGGGCGGCATGAAGGACTCCGGCCTCGGCCGCAGGCACGGCTCCGAGGGCATCCTCAAGTACACCGAGGCCCAGACGGTCGCCCACCAGCGCGTGATGCCGATGGCCCCCTCGTTCGGCATGGACGACGAGGCGTACGCGAAGTTCATGAGCGTGAGCCTGTCCGTAATGAAGAAGTTCCGCCTGAAGTAGCAAGAGCCGTTCAAAGGAGAACGCACACGTGACACAGGACGGCTACGACTACGACGTGGTGGTCATCGGCTCCGGCTTCGGCGGCAGCGTCTCCGCTCTTCGCCTGGCCGAGAAGGGCTACAAGGTCGGGGTGTTGGAAGCGGGACGCCGCTTCACCCCGGGCACCCTCCCCAAGAACTCCTGGGACCTGAAGAACTACCTCTGGGCACCGAAGCTCGGCATGTACGGCATCCAGCGCATCCACTTGCTCGGGAATGTCATGGTCCTGGCAGGCGCGGGCGTCGGCGGGGGTTCGCTGAACTACGCGAACACCCTCTACGTACCGCCGAAGCAGTTCTTCGAGGACCCGCAGTGGGCGCACATCACGGACTGGCAGGAGGAGTTGAAGCCGTATTACGACCAGGGGCAGCGCATGCTCGGCGTACGGCTCAACCCGACGATGACCCCCGCCGACGTGCACCTGAAGGCGGCCGCCCAGTCGATGGGCATCGGCGACACCTTCCACCTGGCTCCGGTCGGCGTCTTCTTCGGTGACGGCAAGGACGCCGACGGCGAGTCGAAGGCGGCCCCCGGCCAGCAGGTCGAGGACCCCTACTTCGGCGGCGCGGGCCCCGCCCGCAAGGCGTGCAACGAGTGCGGCGAGTGCATGACGGGCTGCCGCCACGGCGCGAAGAACACCCTCAACGAGAACTACCTGTACCTCGCCGAGAAGGCGGGCGCGGTCGTCCACCCGATGACCTCGGTCGTCTCGGTGACCGACGACTCACGCGGCGGCTACGCGGTCTCGACGCTGCCCACGGACGACAAGAAGGCGGCGGGACGCACCTTCACCGCGCCCAAGATCGTCATCGCGGCGGGCACGTACGGCACCCAGACCCTGCTGCACCGCATGAAGGCGAACGGCCAACTGCCGCACCTGTCCGAGCGGTTGGGTGAGCTGACCCGCACCAACTCCGAGGCCCTCGTCGGCTCGCAGACCACGAACCGGCGTTACAAGAAGAAGCACGGCGCCGCCAAGGTCGACTTCACCAAGGGCGTCGCGATCACGTCCTCGATCCACCCGGACGCCAACACGCACATCGAGCCGGTCCGCTACGGCAAGGGCTCGAACTCGATGGGCGGCCTGTCGATCCTCCAGGTCCCGTACGCGGACGGCTCGTCGCGGGTCGCCGGCTGGCTGGCGAACGTGGTCAAGCACCCCACGCTGCTGGTCCGCTCGCTCTCCAACCGCCGCTGGTCGGAGAAGACCATCATCGGCCTCGTCATGCAGTCCCTCGACAACTCGCTGACCACGCATCTGAAGCAGGACGGCGTCGGCAAGGGCCTGCTCACCGCGAAGCAGGGGCACGGCGCCCCCAACCCCAAGCAGATCAAGGCGGCGACGGAGGGCGCGTCGGCGATCGCGGCGGAGATCAACGGCTTCGCAGGATCGAACATCGGCGAGCTGATCGGCACCCCCCTGACCGCCCACTTCCTGGGCGGCTGCCCGATCGGCGACAGCGCGGAGACCGGCGTGATCGACCCGTACCACCGGGTCTACGGCCACCCAGGCATCTCGGTCGTCGACGGCGCCGCGGTCACCGCCAACCTCGGCGTGAACCCGTCCCTAACGATCACGGCGCAGGCCGAGCGGGCCCTGTCGTACTGGCCGAACAAGGGCGAGGAGGACCCCCGCCCGGAGATCGGCTCGGCGTACCGGCGGCTCGCGCCCGTCGAGCCGAAGAACCCGGCGGTCCCGGCGGAGGCCTTCGGCGCGCTGAAGCTCCCGCTCCTCGCGGTGCCGGAGGTGCCGCCCAAGAAGGAGCCGCTGCAGTCCAGTTGATCCTTTCTGGCGAGCAGCCCAGTTGATCCGCTGTGGCGATACGAGAAGGACCCGCACCCCCCTCCGAGTGCGGGTCCTTCTCGTACGTACGGACGACTACGCCTCGTTGCTCACCTTGCGGCGACGGACGGCGTACATGACCCCGCCGCCCGCCACGACGGCGAGACCGGCGGCCGCGCCGAAGGTCGGCAGCACGGAGCCGGCCCCGGTCGAGGCGAGCGAGCCGTCGACCGGGGCGCTGCTCGCCTGCGGCGACGGGGCGTTGGACGCGGAGGCCGACGCGTGCGCCGGGGCCGGGCCCGTGGGCTTCGGCGAACCCGTGTGGCCGCCGGCCGGCGGCACCTGGCCGGTGGCGGTACCCGCGGCGAGGATGTCGAAGTCCCAGTACGCGTCCTCGGGCACGCTGAGGCCGCAGACGCCCTCGGGGTCCACGCTCACCGCGAGGCCGAGCCCGGCACCGGCGCCGGCCGGGGCCTTGGCGTCGACCGAGATGCGCAGCTTCACGTCGGAGTGCGCACCACGGGCGAGGGGGCCGGAGGCCGGGAACGACGCGTCGTGCTCGACGTTGTTGTCCAGGTCCTGCCACCCCGAGCCGTCGAACCACTGGAGGCGCAGGTACCGGGTCGTGTCCGACTCGTCCTCGTACGCGAACGAGAACGCGTACACCTGCGCCCGGGCCGACACGAAGTCCTGGTCGGTCATGTTCGTGACGCGGAACGTGAAGTCGTGCCACCCGGAACCGGCGACGATCTTCGACGGGAGCCCACGCAGCTCGGCGAGGGTGCCGGGGCTGTCCTCGGCCGCGGTGCACTCGTCGGACGGCTCGGTCCGCTCGTCCTCCGCCGTCTCCACCGTCTCCGCCTTCTTGGCTTCCGGCGGCGCGGGCTTCGACGTGGTCGGGCCGGTCGAGGGGGTGTCCGGAGCGGACGCACTGGGCGAGGCGGTGGGCGACGCGGACCCGCTCGCCGACGGATCGGGCGATGCGGTCCCGGTGGAGGTCGTGTCCAAAGGTGCCTCGTCCGCGAACGCGGCAGGGGCGGACAACAGAGCGATCGGGGCGAGCGCGGCGGTCGCGGCCGCGGACACCAGTGCGCGACGAATTTTCATCGGGTCCTCAGAGGCTGGGAGATTCCGCTGAAGTGACCCGTGATGGCCAAAAAGGGTTGTACGGGAGGCCGGTCGGCCTCGGGCGTCCCCGAGGCCGACCGTTCTCTGGTGTGACCGGGCTGCTGTCCCCTGCCGTCCGGTCACTTGTCTGGAGCGAGGTCCCACGACGTACGGCATGACCCGTGACGTCTCAACGCTCCAGCGGAGCCACGCGTGGTTCGGTTGGCCCGCCCCTGGCTGGCACGGACACCGGGACCAACGAAGCCTGTGCCAACGGGTCACGCGCCGTATGGGTGAGGACGCAACCGAACTGAGGTGCCCCCGCTGGTCAGACCCGGCCCCGGCACAGTTCGAGCAGCGTCATGGCGAGCGAGGTGCCGGGCTTGCCGAGCGCGTCCCTGTAGCGCCCGAGCACCTCGTTCTCGCGCGACAGGTGCACGCGCCGCCCGCCCGAGGCGATCCGCGCCTCCTGGACGACGGCGGAGACGGCCATGCGTTCCTGGACGAGGCCGATGATCCGGTCGTCGAGCGCGTCGATGCGCTCGCGGGCGCCGGAGATGACGTCGGCGGTGGTGTTCTCGGTCGTGGCGGTCATGAGGGCTCCTCGGGTGGGGTGGGAGCCCCGGACCGACAGGTCCCGGAAACGCCAGACGCCCCGGGCCTTGTCGGCCCGGGGCGCCTGGTGAAGTCGCTTGTCAGTGGCTCAAGCAGCACAACCATGGCATCCGGCGGGCCGGCTGCCATAGGTAAAGACGAAGGTCGTGTGCGAGAACATGCGGCCGAGTATAGCCACACCCAGCCCCGCTCTTCGGACGAGAGCCAGCGGGGTCCGGGGCGGAGCCCCGTGACGCCAACCACGGGTGACGTACCCGGTAGAATCGGCCACACGACCCCCTGCTAAGCCGCCGGAAGGCAACCCGTGTCATCAGCGACTTCCGCTGCCGCCGCCCCCGACACCGTCCTGGTCGTCGACTTCGGTGCGCAGTACGCCCAGCTCATCGCCCGCCGCGTCCGTGAGGCCCGGGTCTACAGCGAGATCGTCCCGTCGACCATGCCGGTCGAGGAGATGCTCGCCAAGAACCCGGCGGCGATCATCCTCTCCGGCGGCCCCTCGTCGGTCTACGCGGAGGGCGCCCCGCGCCTGGACCGCGCGATCTTCGACGCCGGCGTCCCCGTCTTCGGCATGTGCTACGGCTTCCAGCTGATGGCCACGGCCCTCGGCGGCACCGTCGACGACAACGGCGCCCGCGAGTACGGCCGCACCCCCCTCTCCGTGTCGAAGGGCGACTCGACGCTCTTCGAGGGCACCCCCACCGAGCAGCCCGTGTGGATGTCGCACGGCGACGCCTGCTCCGCGGCGCCCGAGGGCTTCACCGTCACCGCGTCCACGGACGTCGTACCGGTCGCCGCCTTCGAGAACGACGAGAAGAAGCTGTACGGGGTCCAGTACCACCCGGAGGTCATGCACTCGACGCACGGCCAGCAGGTGCTCGAGCACTTCCTGTACCGCGGAGCCGGCATCGAGCCGAGCTGGACGACGGGCAGTGTCATCGAGGAGCAGGTCGCCGCGATCCGCGCCCAGGTCGGCGACAAGCGCGCCGTCTGCGGTCTGTCCGGCGGTGTGGACTCCGCGGTCGCCGCGGCCCTCGTGCAGAAGGCCATCGGCGACCAGCTGACCTGCGTGTACGTGGACCACGGTCTGATGCGCAAGGGCGAGACCGAGCAGGTCGAGAAGGACTTCGTCGCCGCGACCGGCGCGAAGCTGAAGGTCGTCGACGCGTCCGAGCGGTTCCTGAACGCGCTCGCCGGGGTCTCCGACCCCGAGGAGAAGCGCAAGATCATCGGCCGCGAGTTCATCCGCGTCTTCGAGCAGGCGCAGCTGGAGATCCTCCAGGAGGACGGCCCGGAGGTCGCGTTCCTCGTGCAGGGCACGCTCTACCCGGACGTCGTGGAGTCCGGTGGCGGCACCGGCACCGCGAACATCAAGTCGCATCACAACGTGGGCGGTCTGCCCGACGACATCGAGTTCGAGCTCGTCGAGCCGCTGCGCCAGCTGTTCAAGGACGAGGTCCGCAGCGTCGGCGCCGAGCTGGGCCTGCCGGACGAGATCGTCCAGCGCCAGCCGTTCCCCGGCCCCGGCCTCGGCATCCGCATCGTCGGCGAGGTCACCAAGGACCGTCTTGACCTGCTCCGTGAGGCCGACGCCATCGCCCGCGAGGAGCTGACCGCGGCCGGCCTCGACCGCGAGATCTGGCAGTGCCCGGTCGTCCTGCTCGCGGACGTCCGCAGCGTCGGCGTCCAGGGCGACGGCCGCACGTACGGCCACCCGATCGTCCTGCGCCCCGTCTCCTCCGAGGACGCCATGACGGCGGACTGGACGCGGATGCCGTACGACGTGCTCTCGAAGATCTCGACGCGGATCACGAACGAGGTCAAGGACGTCAACCGGGTCGTGCTCGACGTGACGTCGAAGCCCCCGGGCACCATCGAGTGGGAGTAGTCCCCACGGCAGCACCGTGAAGGGCGCCGCGCACCGGGAGGTGGGCGGCGCCCTTCACGTGTGTCACGCGCGCTTCATGACCCGGACCGCCTCACCCGGCGTCCAGACCTGCACCACCAGGTACTTGTCGTCCTCGACGTAGGTCCTGGTGACCTCGGTCAGTTCGGTGCGGAACAGGTGGAAGTCGTTCGGGTCGGGGACGGTGACCTGGTCGGTGTAGCGGGAGACGGTCGCGGCGTCCTCGACCAGATGGGCCCGGCCGCTGATCCGGGCGTCGCCGCCGCCCATGGTCATGCCCTCGCCCGGGTTGGCCTGGATCGCGAACCGCGGGTCGCGCAGCAGATCGCGGGCCTTGAGTGAGCCGGGCATCATGCCGAGCCAGAACTCCCCGTTCAGGAAACGGACTTCGAGGCCGCTGGTGCGCGGCGAGCCGTCCTTGCGGAGCGTGGCCAGGACGTGGTGGATGTGCTGCCCGAAGCGGTCCTCGACGGTCTTGGCGAGGTCCGGTTCGGCTTCGGTGAAGGTGGCCCAGGTGGCCGCATTCGACGTCATGGAGCGAGTGTCGCGCGCAACCCCGACATCCTCTGTCCGGTATCCCCGCGCGTTTCGCCGCATTCTTTTCACACGTCGGCCCTGTCACCTTGCGGTTCGCGGAGGTACCTTCCGCACCATGTCGACGCAGAACCCCGCCCCGATACCCCACGACCAGCTCCAATTCGCGATGCCGCCCGTGCACGAGAATCACGCCGACGAGCGCAGGTACCGCAAGGAGCGGCTGGCGGGCGCCCTGCGCATCTTCGGCCGGTTCGGCTACGAGGAAGGGGTCTCCGGGCACATCACCGCCCGCGACCCGGAGTACGACGACTGCTACTGGGTCAATCCGTTCGGCGTGCCCTTCAAGCACGTCACGGTCAGCGACCTCGTTCTCGCCAACGGGGACGGGCAGGTCGTCGACGGCCGCTTCCACGTCAACCAGGCCGCCTTCACCACGCACGTCGCGGTGCACCGGGCCCGCCCCGAGGTGGTCGCGGTCGCGCACTGCCACTCCACGTACGGCCGCGCCGTGGCCGCGCTCGGCGAGCTGGTCGAGCCGATCACGCAGGAGGCCTGCGCGTTCTACGAGGACCACGCGCTGCTCGACGAGTACACGGGCGTCGGCGTGGACCCGGAGGAGGGCAAGCGGATCGCCGTCGCCCTCGGCTCGAACAAGGCGCTCGTGCTGCGCAACCACGGGTTGCTCACGGTGGGCGACTCGGTGGACGCGGCGGCCTGGTGGTTCATCGCTCTGGAGCGGGCCTGCGAGGTGCAGCTGGCGGCGCGCTCGGCGGGGCGCCCGGTGCTGATCGACCGGCGGCAGGCGATCGCGACGCGCGAGCAGACGGGTGCCGATCTGGTGGGCTGGATCAACTACCAGAGCCTGTGGCACGACATCACGCGCAGCGAGCCGGACCTGCTGTCGTAGCCCCGTCGACTACCGGAAGTCGCGCAGCACCGCTCGTTTCGTCATCGCGAACTCCTCGTCCGTGAGCACGCCTCGGCGGTGCAGCTCGCCCAACTCCCGCAGCCGGCGCAGCAGTACGTCGTGGTCGGTCCTGTGCGGCAGCAGCGGGGGAGTGCCGCGGGGCGCCGAGGGGTGCGGGAGCCGGGCCGTGACCGCGGCGGCGACGAGGGCGGTCAGCAGGTCCTTGCGGGAGTTGCCCCACAGGTCGAGGGCGTACGAGTCCTTCTCCGGCGGCAGCTTGGAGTACGGCGAGCCCTTGGGGACGAAGCGCAGCACCCCGTCCTCGTAGCCGGAGTTGGGGACCCACTCCACCTCGTCGAGGTCGTCGAGCGCGATGACGCGCGGGCCCGTGGAGCGCTTCACCCGGTCCGAGGTCTCGCTCCAGTCGATGCGGACCCGGCTGCCGTCGAAGGAGACGAGGCCGTCGCTGGAGCGCACCGAGACCGGCACGGCGGGGCCCGGGACGAGGTACGACTCGGCGGGGCCCGGCGGGAGTTGTTCGAGCAGCAGGGCCTGGCGGATCTCCTCGGCGACGTACTCGGCGACCCCGGAGCGGTCCGCGTCGACCGTGAGCCGGTACGGGTCGGCGGTCTCCGGGAGGCGGCCGCCGGTGGCCTGGAGGAGCGGGTCGGCGGCCTCGCGCAGGGTGAGGCGCAGCCGGCCGCGCTTGCGCTCGGGTTCGTAGGCGACACCGGCCACGGCGGTGAGCGGCACGTCGATCTCGCCGTAGGTCTGCCGCAGCAGGGCGACCGACCGGTGAAGACCCGGGGTGATGCGGACCCTGGTTCCGTCGAAGGCCCAGGTTCCGTCCCGCTGGATGATCTCGGCCATACGGAAATTCTCGCAGCGACGTCAACACTCCGGTCAATGCAGGTCAAAGCCATTCACTCCTGAGGGGTGAGCCCGTGCGTCCTCACGCCCCCGGCGTGCGGCACAATTCCCCTTCAGAGTGCGGAAGTTGACGAGGGTGGGGGCGGCTGTGGCGGTGCAGGAAGCGCGGAACGACCGGACGGCGCACGAGGGTGGGTGCACCTGCGGCGACTGTCCGCGCGGGGCGCGCGAGGGGCACCGCAGGGCTGTGGCCCGATTCGCCGCGAAGCGGGACGAGTTGGCGGCGGGACAGGGGCTGCCCGCGGCCGTCGCGCACTCGGCCGGGGCGTCCCGGCAGTGGATCTCCGACGAACTCACCCAGTCCGCGCGGGCGATGGCCGACCGCGGCCGCGAGGAGGGCGTCGCCTGGTTCACCGGGCTGTGGCCGCGCACGCTGTACGTGGTGTGGGGCGGCGTGGTCGCGCTGCTGGTCACCCAGTCGCTCACCGCGATCGGCGCCGGCTGGACCGCGGCCCGCACGGCGGGGCTCGTGGCCGCGCTGGTGGTGGGCGGGCTGCTCACCGCGGCCGCGTATCTGCACCGGGCGCGCGGCGGCATGCTCGCGCCGCTGATCGGCGAGGACAACCGCCTGTCGACCTCGCGCGCGGTGGCCTGCGGCGTGCTGCTGCCGACCCTGTACGCGGTCCTCGTCCTCGCAGGGGAACTGGCGCTCGCTTCGAGTCCCGCGCGGCGTGACGCGCTCATCGACGGACTCGAACTCGCCCGTGGGGCGGGCCTGTTGACGGTGCTCGCGGTGGTGTGCGCGGTGGCCGTGCTCGTACGGCGGGTGGTGGGGGTCCGCGTCGGCGGGCAGCGGCTCCAGAAGCTGCGGGCGCCGCGGCCGCGCGCCGCCGACCTGCTCACGGACGACTCCGGGCGCGGCAGCTTCACGGACATCCAGTACGTCGCCGTGGGCGCGGCCGTCGTCGTCTGGGCGGTCGTCCGCCTCGCGCGCCGTCCCGACCAGCTGCCGGACCTGCCGTGGTCCCTCGCGGTCCTGGTGGCCGTGTCCGCGGCGACGTATCTCACCGGCAAGTACGCGGAGGGCGGTCGGCCGGCGATCCTCTCCGTGGTGCGGGCGCGGGAGGCCGGCGACCTGGACGCGCCGATCCGCACCGGCGACGACATCGAGATCCGCGGCTCCGGGTTCGTGCCGGCAGGCGCGGGCACGGTGGACCAGCTCGCGCGGGTCGCCGTGCGGATCGGCCCGGTCCACGTCCATGTGCCGCTCGTCCCGGTCGCCGGAGGCTTCACCAACCCGACGGATGCGCTGCTCACGGTGCCTGTTCCGGTGGATGTGGAGCCGGGGCGGGTCGAGGTGCAGGTGATCACGGCGGCGGGCGTCGAGACGAACCGGTGCGGCATCGACGTCGTCGACTGAACCGGCCGATCGGCTTCCGTAGTGAGCCCGGGCGTGCTCTCGTACGTATGGTCGGGTAAAGACACCAGGCGCGAGAGGCGGCGGAGCGGCTATGGCGCACGGCATGCGATCCGACCTGACCACGAACTACGGCCCACCGTCCGGAGGCCGGCGCGAGAGTGCGCAGCGGTACGCGCTCGTGCCGCTGCGCATCTTCCTCGGCGTCACGTTCATCTACGCCGCCTTCGACAAGCTCACCGACAGCGCGTTCTTCAAGGCCAGCGGGGGCGGCTCGATCGGTGACCAGATGCGGGGCGTGCGGGACACGTCCGCGATCCCGGCGCTCGTCGACCTCGCGCTGAAGTCGCCGTCCGGGTTCGGCTACGCGATTGCCTTCGGCGAACTGGCGGTCGGGATCGGGACGCTGCTCGGTGTCCTCGCGCGGCTCGCGGCGGTCGGCGGGGCGTTGATCTCGCTGAGCCTGTGGCTGACGGTGAGCTGGGCGACGGAGCCGTACTACCTCGGGAACGATCTGGCGTATCTGATGGCGTGGCTCCCCTTGGTGCTGGCGGGGGCGGCGGTGTGGTCGGTGGATTCGTGGTGGCGGGGGCGCCGGCTCAGGTCGTCCGGGTATTGAGGCGGACGGCGTCGCGGCCGCGGGGCTCCGCCCCGGACCCCGCGCCCCTCAATCGCCGGCGGGGCTTACTTTGGGGCAGCGCCCCGGGAGCGCAACCCCGTCATCCGCCGAACCATGCCGACGACCGCCGCCAGGCAAAGGCCCCCGCACACCAGCGGGATCCCCACGAACCACGGCGCGTCCCACGCGCCCCCCGCGTCGCCGAAGTAGACGACCGCCGTCGTCATCAGGACCAGTCCGGCGACCAGCCGGCCCGGGTGGAATTCACTTCGCACGGTCCACCTCCACCTGTCCGAGCCCGACCTCGACGTGCAGCTCGATCGTGCCGGAGGCCTTGTCGGGATCCTTGCCGGAGGCCTTGGCGCCCGGCGGGGCGAGCGTGACGGTCTGCCGCTGGTCCGGGCGTACGTCCACGTCGCGCGACGGGTCGCCGGGCAGCCGGATGTCCCCTACGCCGACCTCCGCGCGCAACCGCGCCGTCCCGTCCGCGGGCAGCACGATCCGCACCTTGCCCGCGCCCACCTCCACATGCGTGGCGAGCGTCTTGCCGTCGGCCACCGACACCTTGGAGAGGTCGAGCGTGCCGACGCCCGAGCCCAACTCGTACTGCGGCCGCACGTCCGCGGCGCGCGCGGGCGTCCAGTCGGTGCGGGCCCACTCCGTGCTGATGTTCGCGGGCAGCGCGGCGGACGCCGTGAGCAGGCCCGCCGTGATCAGCGCGAGGAAAATCGAGCCGACCCCGGTGCGGCCGCGGAAGGCGCTCACCGCGATACCCAGGCCGAACACGGCGAGCGCGCAGGCGAGGCCGGTCTGGATGCTGGCGCTGAACGTGCGCTCCTCCCACGTGACACCGGTGCCGACGGCGCCGGCGATCAGCGCCCCGAGGAACGTGAGCGCGCCGATGCCGCGCGGTCCGGCCGGCTGCGGTGGCGCGGTCGGCCCGGCGGCGACCGGCCCGCGCCAGGAGCCGCGCCGGGCCGCCGGGCGGTCATCGGCGCCGGGCGGGCCCCACAGGTAGCCGGTGGCGCCGTCGTGCGTACCGTCCTTCACGATCGGGTCGCGCCACCACGAAGGCCCGCGCGCGACCGGTGGCGCCTGCGCCTCCGGCGGCGCGTCCGCGACGGCCTGGGCCGCCACCGGGTCGGGGGCGGCGGTGCGCCGCGCCTGCGACCAGTAGCCGGCGCCGGCCAACAGCAGGGCCAGTACGACGGCGAAGGTCAGCGCGCCTCCGTTGTTGAGCATGGAGAGGAACACGCCGCAGCCGACGAGCGCGGTGACGATCGCGGCGAGCCCGGGCCCGTCCACCCGCCCCGTGAGGAGCTTGCGGAACTCGTTCTCGTCCTCGTCGTCGTACGGCGCGAACAGCCACGCGAAGCCGTAGAAGATCAGCCCCACACCGCCGGTCACCGAGAGCACCGAAAGGCCGATGCGGAAGATCACCGGGTCCATGTCGCACTGCCGGCCGAGCCCCGCGCACACCCCGCCCAGCGTCTTGTACCGCCGGTCCCTGCGGAAGCCGCGCAGCGGCCCGGCCGGGGGCGGTTCGGGGACCACGGTGTCCGTGTCCCGAGGAGGCTGCTCCGTCATACGTACATCGTGACGGCCGAGACCCGTCGGCGGCAGCAGGGACAACCCTGGCCGAACCCTGAGATCGTCCCTGAGCCCCGGCGCCACCCCCGGCCACGACCCCCGGGCGCGAAGATCAGGGAAGTATCCGGGGCCGACCCTGATGCCCGGCCCCCTACCGCATGTGACGATCGGTGGCATGCCGGAAGCAGCGCCCGCCCCTCTCGCCGAGAACCGAGACGACCCGCGGCCGCCGCGCAAGCTCTACCGCAGCAGTGACGGACGCTGGCTGGGCGGAGTGGCGCGGGGCCTCGCGGGGCATCTCGGGCTGCCGGTGATCTGGGTGCGTCTGGTCTTCGTCGGCCTGTTCATGGCGGACGGGCTGGGGGCGCTGCTGTACGCGGCGTTCTGGTTCTTCGTGCCGCTCGGCGTCGGCGGCGTCGGCGCGGACCGCCCGCCCGTCCTCAGCACGGAGACGTCCCCCGACGGCCGCCGCCGGCTGGTGACGCGCAAGCCGGACAAGGGCCAGATCCTCGCCCTGCTCCTGATGGTCGTCGTGGCGATGATCTTCGTGGAGAACGTGAACCTGACCGGCAACACCAAGGCGTATCTGATCCCCACCGTGCTCGTCGCCGCGGGCGTCGCCCTCGTCTGGCGGCAGGCGGACAACGCGCGCAGGGCCCGCTGGATGGAGGTCGGCCGCCGCAAGCGCACGCTGAGCCTGGCCCGCGCGGCCTCCGGCGTGCTGCTCGTCGGCGTGGGCGTCACCGGCGTCTTCGTCACGCAGGGCGCCACGGAGCACATCGGCCCGATCCTCCAGGCGGCGCTCGCCGTCGTCGTGGGCATCGCGCTCCTCGCGGGCCCGTATCTGATCCGCATGACACAGGACCTCTCCGAGGAACGCCTGATGCGCATCCGCGCGCAGGAGCGGGCGGAGGTCGCGGCCCATGTGCACGACTCGGTCCTGCACACCCTCACCCTGATCCAGCGGGGCGCGGACAGTCCGGCGGAGGTGCGCCGCCTCGCCCGCGCCCAGGAGCGCGACCTGCGGGCGTGGCTCTACAAACCGGCCGCCGCGGAGAACCCGCAGGAGCCGGAGACCGTGGCGGAGGCGGTGAAGCGCAACGCGGCCGAGGTCGAGGACAAGCACGGGGTCCCGCTGGAGGTCGTGGTGGTGGGCGACACCCTGCTCGACGAGCAGTTGTCGGCACAGATGCAGGCCGCGAGGGAAGCGATGGTGAACGCCGCCAAGTACGGTGGCGTGGGCGGCGCGGTCCAGGTGTACGCGGAGGTCGAGGGCGACGTCGACGGGGAACAGGTCTTCGTCTCCGTACGCGACCGGGGCCCCGGCTTCGACCTCGACTCCATCCCGCCCGACCGCATGGGCGTAAGAGAATCCATCATCGGCCGGATGGAACGCAACGGCGGGACGGCCCGGCTGCGGGCGGTGCCGGACGGCGGCACAGAGGTCGAACTGACCATGAAGCGGGCGGAAGGGACGTCATGACCGACGAGGCAGCTCAGACACGACGGGTACGAGTGGTCCTGGTCGACGACCACCGGATGTTCCGCACCGGCGTCCAGGCGGAGATCGGCCGCACCGAGGAGACCGGCGTCGAGGTGGTCGGCGAGGCCGCCGACGTCGACCAGGCGGTCACGGTGATCACGGCGACAAGGCCCGAGGTGGTGCTCCTCGACGTCCACCTCCCGGGTGGCGGAGGCGTCGAAGTGCTGCGCCGCAGCGCCCAGATGATGGCGGACGCGGAGAACCCGGTGCGCTTCCTGGCGCTGTCGGTCTCGGACGCGGCGGAGGACGTGATCGGCGTGATCCGGGGCGGCGCCCGCGGCTACGTCACGAAGACGATCACCGGCACGGACCTCGTGAACTCCATCTTCCGCGTCCAGGAGGGCGACGCGGTGTTCTCGCCCCGCCTCGCCGGTTTCGTCCTCGACGCCTTCGCCTCGACGGACGCGCCGCCGGTGGACGAAGACCTGGACCGCCTCACGCAGCGCGAGCGCGAGGTCCTGCGCCTCATCGCGCGCGGCTACGCGTACAAGGAGATCGCGAAACAGCTCTTCATCTCGGTCAAGACGGTCGAGTCCCACGTCTCGGCGGTGCTGCGCAAGCTCCAGCTCTCGAACCGGCACGAGCTGACGCGGTGGGCGACGGCGCGACGGCTGGTGTGACCGTCCGGTAGGCGGGCCCGCGATCACGCGGTTACCCTGTGCCCGACGGGAGGAGGGCGGCATGCTGCTGCGATTCCGCACAGCCAATGTGCGGTCACTGCGCGACGAGCAGGAGCTGTCCTTCGTCGTACCGCCGGGTGAAGAGTCCGACGCCGCCCGTGTGGTCGAACTCTCCGACGGCAAGTCGCTCCAGGTCTACCCGGTGATCGGCGTCTTCGGTGCCAACGCCTCCGGTAAGTCCAACGTCATCACGGCGTTGAAGAAGATGCAGGGGGCCGTGGTCAACTCCTACGGCCCTTGGACGTCGTACACCGGTATCCCGGACCGTGAACCGTTCGCGCTCGACGCGGAGTCGTCCGGCGAAAGCACCTTCTACGAAGCGGATTTCGTCCTGGAGGACGGAGTGCGCTGGACGTACGGGTTCGAACTCGGCGACAGGCGTGTCGAGTCGGAGTGGCTGTACGCGTATCCCAAGGGGCAGCGTCAGGTATGGCTCGACCGTGACGCCTCACGCGGTCCGGAGGCAGAGTTCGACTGGCCCGGCAGGCGAGTTCAGGACCGAGCCCTTCTTGCACGTACGACTCGTCAGAACGCCTTGCTTCTTAGTCGTGCGGCCAGCGACAACCACCCTCAACTCACCCGGATCTTTCACTGGTTCAGGTCGAACCTCTGGGACATCACGCCTGAGGTCGAGCTGAAGAAGCGAGAGGCCTACACGGCGAGTCAGCTTCTCGACGAGAAGAACAAGACTCGTGTGCAGGAGTTGCTGCGCGTGGCCGACCTCGGGATCCGGGGCGCTGAGGTGGAGCGCGTACCCGGCAACAATGCGCCCAAAGTCCGTCTCCTTCATGGTAGTTCGGACGGTGACGCGGTCGCCTTCGACTGGGACAAGGAGTCGTTCGGTACGCGCTCGTGGTTCGCGCTCATCGGTCCGCTGCTTCTCGCGCTCGACAGCGGCGCTGTGCTGCTGATTGACGAGTTGGACGCCAGCCTGCACCCGAAGTTCGCCGCCGAGGTGGTCAGGCTCTTCCAGGCGCCATGGTCCAATCCTCGCGGCGCGCAACTGGTCTTCACGTCGCACGACGCGTCACTGCTCAAGACACCGCGCGGCGGTCGCTTTCTGGAGCCGGGCCAGGTCTGGCTGACGGAGAAGGACAAGCGGGGGGCCACGGAGTTGTTCCCGCTCAGCGATCTCGAGCCCGGGCCCGAGGAAGATCTTGAGGATTCGTACCTCGCCGGCGCCTTCGGAGCTGTTCCTCAGGTCGCCCAGGGACAGCTCGGCCGCGAGGTGCTGGCAGCGCTGACGGCAGCTTCGGCATCGACAGGGGAGGCAGAGCGTTCCTGATGGCGAGGGACAGGGGGCGGGACAATCCTGCGCGCGGCAAGAAGGCACGAGCTCTTCGCCGGGAGGTGTACGTCTACACGGAGGGCGAGGTCACCGAGCCCGGTTTCGTGACGTACGTGATCAAGAACGGTACGCGCAAGGAGCCACGGCACGAGATCGTCTGCACGGTCGAGAACCGCAGCGCCCCCAGCAAGCGCCGCAAGCCGCTGCCGCTAGTCAAGGAAGCCCTCACCAAGTGGAGCGAGGTGCAGCGCGCCGCGAAGAAGGCGGACATCAAGCCGGACGACTGGAACTATCCGCAGGTGTGGTGCCTGTTCGATCGCGACCAGCACGAGAGCATCCCCACGGCGTTCGCCGACGCGAAGCGCGCGGGGCTGCACATCGCCTACTCCCACCCCTGCTTCGAGTTGTGGCGGCTGCTGCACTACCAGAACTACACGAGCGGCTTCGGCGGCGTGTGCGACAGCGCGGCCGGTGTTCTGCGGCGGCAGGACGGGTTCGCACAGACCTATGGTCCGTCGGTCCGGTCCGTAACCGATCAGCAGGCGAAGCAGGTCATGGCCGGGCAGCTGAACGGCCGGTATAAGACGGCGCGCGGCCACGCGCAGCGCCTGAACGCCCGGCACGAGGGCCGCGCCGACCAGAACCAGTGGGACCCGTACACGGACGTCTGGCGGTTCGTCGAGGACGGTCTGGACATGACGGACTACTGAGAGTCCCTGCTTTCTGTTTTCCCGTAGGTGGTGAAACCGGACGCGGCCCAGCCTTTAGGCTTCCGGTTGCAACCGGTCGTTCACCACCTGAGGGAGTGCCGTACGTGGCCAAGCTCACGCTCGCGCAGTTGGAGCGCCATCTCTTCGCGGCGGCCGACATTCTGCGCGGCACGATGGATGCCGCCGAGTATCGCGACTTCATCTTTGTGCTGCTCTTTCTCAAGCGGGTCAACGACGAGTTCGACGCCGCACGCGAGGCGATCATCAAGGACCGTCTCGCTGAGGGGGACACCCAGGAGGAAGCGGAGGAGGAGGCCGAGTCGTACGAGTGGTACGACGAGCGCGGCGCGATCTTCGTGCCGAAGGCGGCGCGCTGGGAACGGCTGGCCGGCGCCGTCGACAACGTCGCCACTGACTACCTGCAGAACGCCCTCACCAAGCTGGAGCAGGCGCCCGGCAACAGTGAACTGCGCGGTCTCTTCGCCCACGTCCACTTCAACCGCATCGGCGGCGGCAACGCGCGTGGCGCGGCAGCACTGGCCGACAAGCGCCTCAGGACCCTGATCGACCACTTCGGCAGCATCCGGTTGCGCGGCGAGTACTTCGAGTTCCCCGACATGATCGGTGCCGCGTACGAGTACTTGATCAAGGACTTCGCCGACTCGGCGGGCAGCAAGGGCGGCGAGTTCTACACGCCGCGTGCCGTCGTCCGCATGATGGTCGAACTCGCCCGCCCCGACGGTGGGATGCGGGTGTACGACCCGTGCGTCGGCTCGGGCGGCATGCTCATCCACGCCATGGAGTACGT
Source organism: Streptomyces sp. UC4497 (assembly GCF_054871485.1). Taxonomy (NCBI): domain Bacteria; kingdom Bacillati; phylum Actinomycetota; class Actinomycetes; order Kitasatosporales; family Streptomycetaceae; genus Streptomyces; species Streptomyces sp. UC4497. The sequence continues at coordinate 149,020 of NZ_JBTYHB010000011.1, forward strand.
CGACGAACACGGCGGCGACTCCCGCAACCTCGGCCTCGCGGGCCAGGACGCCAACAGCGGCTCGTGGGTCATGGCGACGATGAACATGCTGTTCCACGGGGCGAAGAAGTTCTCGTTGCGGACCGGGGACACCTTGACGAATCCGCTGCACCCGGAGGGCGGATTCGACCTGGTGCTGAGCAACCCGCCGTTCTCGATGGACTACAAGCAGGGCGAAGTCCCGCGGATCGCCGAGCGCATGCCGTACGGCTTCACATCGGAGCGCGGCAAGGCCGACCTGATGTTCCTCCAGCACATGCTGGACATGGTGAAGTCGAAGGGTGGCTCGGTCTACACCGTCATGCCGCACGGGGTGCTGTTCCGTGGCGGCGACGAGCAGAAGATCCGGCGCAAGCTGCTGGTCGAGGGCGACTTGATCGAGGCAGTCATCGGACTGGCTCCCAACTTGTTCTACGGGACCGGGATTCCGGCGTGTGTGCTGGTGCTGCGGCCGCCGGGCAAGCGGCGTCCGGACCGGCGCGGGAAGGTGCTGTTCATCAACGCCGACCGCGAATTCCACGCGGAGCGTGCGCAGAACGTCCTGCTGCCCGAGCACATCGAGAAGATCGTCTCCACGTTCCACGCGTTCCAGGACGACGAGGTCTTCGAAGACGTCGAAGGCTTCGCCAAGGCCGTGACGCGCGAGGAACTGGAGGCGAACGACTTCAACTTCAACATCCGTCGCTACGTCGACAACACGCCGCCGCCGGAACCGCAGGATGTGCGGGCCCACTTGGTGGGCGGTGTTCCGGTCGCTGAGATCGAGGCGAAGAAGGCACTGTTCGACGCGTACGGGATTGATGTGCCGGACCTGTTCGAGGTGCGGGACGACGATCCCGCGTACGTGGACTTTCCGAAGCAGGAGCGGCGGCCGGATGCGGCGCGGCTTTCGGAGCTGGCGAGTGAGCGTACGCAGCGGCTCTGGGGTGTCTTTGAGGAGTGGTGGCGGAGCGAGACGGATCAGATCGCTTCTCTGGTCCCGGCGGGCGCCGACCGTACGGAGCGCGAACGCAAGGCCCAACTGGCTCGGCTGCGAAGGGACTTGATCGTTTCGTTCGGTGAGCGACTGCTGCCCGTGGGGGTCCTCGACCAGTACGCGCTCGCGGGCGCGGTGGCCGGCTGGTGGCACGAGGCGAAGAACGACCTCAAGGCGCTGTCGGTGAACGGCTTCGAGGGTGTTGTTGACGGCTGGGTCGAGTCCGTCGTGACCATGTTGGCCCCCGAGCCGGATCCGCGTACCGGCGGCCAGCGCGAACGCTCTGCGGCCGAGCGCCGTCAGGCCTACGACCACAAGATCGTTGCCGCGATGGTTCCCGAGTTCCTGGACGACTTGAAGTCCGCCGACCGTACGTATGCGGAGCTGGACGCCAAGGTCAAGGAGGCCGAGGAGGCCGAGGCCGCGGTGAAGGCGGCGCGGGACGCTGCGCTGGGCGAGGGCGACTCGTCGGAGCCGGTGGAGGTCGATCAGGCGCTGCTGGATGCGGTGCTTACGGCTGCGGAGATGCGCGCGCTGAAGAAGCGGCGCACCGATGCCAAGCGGGAGATCGAGGACCTGGAGAACGACTTCTGGCCGGTCGCCGCTGTGCAGAAGCGGCGGGATTCGGAGAGAGGTAGGGCAGCCAAGGGGAAGAAGGGGGCGGCTGGTTCGGGTGACGGCCAGGCCGCGTTGATGGAGCTTCCGGTGGGCGAGGATGACGGCGCCGACTCCGGTGATCCGCGTCTGACGCGGGCCCGCAAGATGCTGGCCAAGCGGGCGGGGGAGCGGGACGTCGTCCTGGGCATCCTGCGGGACGACCTCGCGAGCAAGGTCGGAGGTCATCTGGTGCGCCGTGAGCGGGAGTTGGCGGAGACGTACCGATCCTGGGAGGACAAGTACGCGGTGTCCCTCCGGGAGATCGAGGGGCGTCGGGAGACTGCTGCCGGGGTGTTGGACGGGTTTTTGCGGGAGTTGGGTTATGTCGGCTGAGCTTCGGATGATCCCGTTGAAGCAGGTTCTGCAGCAGTTGGATGTGGGTGTTGCATCAGTAGGGCCCGAGGAGAAGCCTGCGCAAGGTGAGTGGGGCGTCATCCGGCTAGGGGCCGTGGCCTCCGGACAGTTTCGTGCGGATCAGGTCAAACGGTGGCCTGGGGCCCGCCCGCCCAAAAGTGGGCTGGAGATCAAGCCGGGTGACCTGCTTGTCGTCCGCGTCAACGGGTCCCCGAAGTTGGTCGGTTCGGTATGCAGGGTTGCAGAGGTCCCACCGAAGCTGATGCTGTCCGACCTGGTCATGCGTCTTGTGCCGGATCCCGCAGTCATGGACTCGCGGTTCCTGGAACTCGCCCTTTCGTCGACGCACGGGCGGCGCCAGATCGAGATGAGTATGCGGGGGACCAGTGGGCAGTTTCAGCTTCCGCAGGGGGAGCTGAAGTCCGTCCAGGTGCCCTGGCTTCCATTGAGGCGACAGCGGCGCATCGTTGAGGTGCTGGGGGCGGTGGTTGACCAGGAGCGGGCCCTTGAGGCGGCGATTGCCAAGCTGCGCAGCCTCCGCGGTGCTGCGCTTGCCGACCTCCTCGGGAGGGGTGGGGCTGGTACCTCCAGAGCACTCGGTGATGTGCTGCATCGAGTCGAATCGGGATGGAGCCCGGTCTGTGAGCCGACTGAGCCGGGTGGTAGTGAGTGGGGTGTTCTCGGCCTGGGGGCCGTTACGTCTGGGGTTTTCCTGGAGCGTGAGGCTAAGCGCCTACCGTCGTCGCTCTCCCCCCGGCGCCCGCTTGAAGTGTGCGAGGGCGATGTCCTGATTGCGCGGGCCAACGGATCCAAGCGGCTGGTGGGTGTGGGCGCGGTCGTGCCAGCTGACGTGAGATCCCGGCTGATCTTTCCTGACCTCGTGTACCGATTGGCGGCCGACGAATCTGTCCTGCAAGCCGACTACTTGGGCTACTTGATCGCTGCCCCGCTCTTTAGGCGCCAGGTTGAAGGCGCTATGCGGAGTACCAGTGGGCAGTTCAAGATCTCGAAGGGAGACCTTCGGGAGTTTCGCATCCCGGTACCCTCGCTGTCTGAGCAGCAACTCATCGTCAGGCAACTCAGGGCGTGGGACAGACGGATCGCAAGTGAGCAGGACGCGCTCGTGAAGCTGCGTGCACTGAAAGCCGGGCTGGTTGACGACCTGCTGTCTGGGCGCACGGCCCTGTCGGACGCCGCCTGATCACCGCTCGGGCGGCATGAGCCCCAGCTCGAACCACACCACCTTGCCCACGCCGCCCTCCCGACCCTCCGCGCCTCACTCATTCGCCAGCATCTCCACCAGCGCCAACCCTCGCCCCGACTCCTCCTCCACCGAAGCCGTGCGCGGTGTCGGGAATGTGGCATTCGCGTCTGTCGCCAGTACCCGGAGCCGGTTCTCCGTCAGGATCGCGCGGGCCCGGATCTCCCGGCCTGCCGGGACCTTCGCGTGGCGGTAGGCGTTCGTCCTCAGCTCGCTGAGAAGTAGCTTCGCCGTCTCCGTCGCCGCCAGTGGCAACGTCCAGGACGCCGCCTGTTCGCGGAACAGCAGGCGGGCCCGGCCCACGCTCCGGGCGTGACGCGGCAGGCGCCACTCGATGTCGGTCATGGGCGGCGTCGTCTGCATGCGCGGTTCATTCCTTGCGTGGGAGGTTTGCCGTTTGCTGAGCTCACCGTTCCGTTCCGCGCGTAGCCTCGGGAGTAACGACGCATGTACGGCGGGTAGTTGTACCCGTCGAGTACCTGCTGGGCCAGCGGAGGTGTGCGTGTCTTCCGAGTCGAACGCGTGGCGTTACTGCGGCAGTCAGATCAAGCTGTGGCGGACGGAGGCGGGCGTATCGCGCGAGGCCCTGGCCGCAGAGGCTGGCTACGGCCTTGAGTATGTGAAGTCCATGGAGACTGGGAGACGCAAACCCACGCTTCGGCTCCTTCAGGTCTCGGATCAACTGTGCGGTGCGGGCGGGAAGATCGTCGCCGCGCAGGAGTTCCTGAAGTCGGAGGCGCACCCGGAGCGGGCGCACGAGTTCATGGCGCTGGAGAAGGACGCGATCGTCTTCAGTTCGTACGAGCCGCTGCTCATCCCCGGGTTGTTGCAGACGTCGGAGTACGCGCATGCGTTGATCAGCGAGAGCTGCCCGCCGGTCGACGACGAGACGATTGAGGAGCGGGTTGCGGGGCGCCTCAAGAGGCAGGAGGCGTTGACCGCTCGCAAGAGCGTCATGTTCAGCTTCGTCCTGCTTGAGGCGGCTCTGCGTACGCAGGTGGGGGTCGACGGAGTCATGAAGCGGCAGCTCGAAAAGCTACTGGAATTGGGAGAGTTGAGGAACGTCACGATTCAGGTGATGCCGTTCGGGCGGGCGTACGGCGTAGCGCTGCGAGGTGGCTACGTGCTGCTGGAGACGGCCGAGCATCAGCACTACGCGTATGTCGAGGCGCCGAAGACCAGTGCCCTGTACGGCGATGGGGGCCAGGCAAGTGAGCTCGCCTTGGCGCATGGCATGATCCGTACGCACGCCCTCAGCCCGGAGGAGTCGACCGAGTTCATCAGGAACAGAAAGGTGGCCGAGGAACTGTGAACGCCCGCCTGGCGTGGTTCAAGTCCAGCTACAGCGACGATGAAGGCGGCAATTGCCTCGAAGCCGCCCGCGCCCCCCAGCGCATCCACATTCGCGACTCGAAGCTCGGCCCCCAAGGGCCGACGTTCACCACCGCCGCGCCCGCGTGGAAGTCGTTCCTCGCGCACCTTCACACGGCCTGAGCTCCGAGCCCCGAACCCCGAGCTCTGCTTGTAGGGAATGGGAGTTGGGGGCTTAACCCACCTCCCGCCCTCCCGCTACGGCCAGCCCGCATGACTTTCCGCGACCGGGTTGCAACGCACAGTCGCGACCCTCTAGCGTGCCCAACAACAAACGACCCCGGCCGGGTGCTACCAACACCCGAACCGAGGTCTCACCAACAAGATCGAAGTAGGCGATCTCGTGGCTACCGAAAACCTTAGCTTCGCCCTGCCTTCCCCCGCACACCCCCTGGCCAACCCCGGCTACGGAAAACGCGGCACCCCGGACCAGCCTCCTCTCCGTCGCGACACCTTCGCGCACCTCCCCCTCCGCGCCCGCTACTTGGCCGGCTTCATCGACGCGCTCCCTGAGAACGCCGCCATGGACGCCAAGACCCTCGCAAAGGAACAGCCCCTCTACGGCCAGGCGGCCGTGCGCTCCGCGCTGAATGAGCTCTCTGCCGCCGGACATCTGCGTCGCGTACGCCGTGTCGCAGCCGGTGACGTGACCCGCTGGGTGTTCCACACGTACTGGTCCCGAACCGCACGCAGCGACGAGTGGTGGACCCGGTTTCTCGATGGTGACGTACCCGAAACGGAGATCAGCGCTCCGCAGCCGCCCACCCGCTCCGACGCGTACCATCGCCTCGCCCAACTTGGCCTCCGCGACCCGCGATTGACCCTCTCGGCAGCGGACTGTGCCACCCTCGAACCCCTCGTCACCGAGTGGCTGGCCCGCGAACCCGACCCCCAGTTCCTCGCCCAGGCACTGACCTCCGGGCTGCCGCCAGTCGTCCACTCGCCCCGCGCCTTTGTCGCCCGCCGCCTGACCGACAAGCTCCCGCCCGAGCGCGTACGCGTACGCACGGACCCCGCACCAGCCCCGGGCCCCGCCCGCCGGACCCTCATGGAATGCACGGACTGCGGGCGCCCAGGACGGCCGGAGGCGTTGCCGGGCGGCCTGTGCCACTCATGCCGTACGCCGGAAGCGACACCGGAAGAGACAAAGGCGCACCCGGATTCAGCCAACTCCTGCTGCCCCGCCCGCACGTAGCCCCGCAAATACCGCCACTCACACCCCGTACCAGCCACAGCGCGCGCACAATAGAACACCGGTCGGGGCCGGGCGGCACGCACGTACGGGGAAAGGCGCCACGCACATGGCAGGGAGCACAAGGGGCACACGGGCCACGTCCGAGCGGGACGAGGTCGAGCGGCCTATCGTCGATCAGCTCGTCTCGATGGGGTGGAAGCACATCCACGGGCCGGTCCTCAGCCGACTCGCCGCCGACCCGGACGGGACGGTCGACAGTGACGAGCGCGCCTACAGCGACGTACTCCTGCACAAACGCCTGCGCCGTGCGCTCCGGCGGATCAACCGGGTCAAGGACGAGACGGGCGCCCGCGGCGACGCCTGGATGACCGACAGCGACGCCGACACCGCCATCGACGCCCTCAAGCGAGCCGCCCGCAACATCGCCACCACCTCCCTGACGGCCGTCAACAGCGAGGTCACCAGCCTGCTGCTCAGCGGTGCCCCGATCCCGGGTGACGTGGAGCACTACCAGGGGAAGACGGTCCACGCCCAGTTCGTGGACTGGGACATGGAGGGTCTCGGCGACCAGGAGATCCTGGAGCGCAACGAGTTCCTCGTCGTCGACCAGTTGCGGGTGCGGACGGAGGACGGCGCCGAGAGCGTGCTCGACCTCGTGCTGTTCATCAACGGCATTCCGGTCGTGGTCGTCGAGTGTAAGAGCCCGGATGTTCGGGACCCACTCGGGGAAGCGGTACGCGATCTGCGGTTCTACGCGGGCGTGCCGTTGGACTCCGACGAGCGGGACAGACGGCGGGTGCGGGACATCGGGATCCCGGAGCTGTTCGCGCCGGTGCAGCTGCTCGTCGCCGCCTGCGGGACCAGTGCGGCCCTCGGCACCATCACCTCCAGCGAGGAGCACTTCGCGCCCTGGCGCAGCGTCACCCCGGACTACAAAGACGACGACGAGCTGCTGCACGTACTCCAGGGCGTCCGGCGGGCCGACAACGGAGAGCGGCTCATCGACCCCGACGGTCAACTGACCGACCAGCACCGGCTCGTGGCCGTCGTCCTCAAGCCGCGCAATCTGCTCAACATCGTCCGGCACTACGTCTTCGAGATGCCGGTGAAGACCAAGCCGGGCGAGCCGCCCGTCACCGTCAAGGCCGTCTGCCGGCATCAGCAGTACCGGGCTGTCGAGAAGATCGTGCTCAAGCTGCGCACCGGGCGGACGCTGGAGGACCCGGCCGCCGAGCGTGACGAACGCGGCGGTGTCATCTGGCACACCCAGGGGTCAGGGAAGAGCCTCACCATGGCGTTCCTGGCCCGCCGCCTGCACACCAGCCGGGATCCGGAGTTGAACCGCTTCACCCTGCTCCTCGTCACCGACCGCAAGCAGCTCGAACGGCAGCTGTCCGCCGCCGTGCGGATCAGTGGCTCCGTCGTCCGTATCGCCAAGTCGCAACCGGACGTCGAAGGCATGCTCGCGCGGGCGGGAAAGGGTGGCGGGCGCGCCGTCGTCTTCACGATGATTCAGAAGTACCTCGGGCGTATTCCCGGTGTCAGTGGGACGGCGGAAGGTGAAGGCGGCGACGACCGCGACCTGACCGCCGAATTCGAAGCCGGGCAGGAGTACATCGAGGCGGGTGGCGACGCCGAGGAGGCAGCCGATCCGACGCCCGACGCGGCGGCGATCGAAGAGGTGCGGCGGCGTTTCGCCGAGTGCAGCACCTCCCCGTACGTGCTCGTGCTCGTCGACGAGGCGCACCGCTCACACACCTCCGTGCTGCACGCCTGCCTGCGCGATGCCGTCCCCAATGCCGCGCGGATCGGGTTCACCGGTACGCCGATCATGAAGGGGCGGCTTGGCGACACCGGGCGCATCTTCGGCATTGAGGACGGCGGCAAGTTCCTCGACCACTACCTCATGGACGAAGCCGAGCGGGACAAGGTCGTCGTGCCTGTGCGCTACGAAGGGCGGACCGGGTCGGCGGAGGTGAGGGACCGTGCTGAACTGAACCGGAAGTTCGATGACCTGATCGCGCAGCTGCGGGCCGACCGACAGCAGAAGATGCGCAAGCGGCTGAAACCGACCAGCAGGGACGTGGCCGAGTCGGAGCCGGTGATCGGCCGCAAGGCCCTCGACATGATGGAGCACTACGTCACCGGGCCGCTCACCGGCGGCTTCAAGGCCCAGGTGGCAGCGGTGAGCCGCAAGGCCGCGGTGCTCTACATGCACAAGCTGGACGAGGCACGGCACCAACTCCTGGTTCGTATCGCCGACTTCGACCCGGCCACCCTGCGGGACAAGCCGTTCTCCGCGTACGCATGGGACGACCTCGTGCTGCTGCGGACCTGGCAGTACCAGGAAGTACTGCGACGCATCGAGTTCGTGCCCATCATCTCGGCAGGGAAGAAGGACGAGAAGAGCTGGGCGAACTGGACGGACTCGGCACGGCAGGAGGAGGCCGTCGAGCGGTTCCTGGAGCCGTTCCCCCAGCTGCCCCCGGACAATCCGTGGGCGGCGGACCATGGGTCGGCCGACGAGGCTGCACCTGCGGAGCGGGCGGATGTCGGGGCGAACCCGTGGAGCGGCACCGACGTCACGGTCACGAAGGAGGCCGGTCCTGTCGCCTTCCTGATCGTGAAGTCCATGCTGCTCACCGGCTTCGACGCCCCGATCGAGCAGGTCCTGTACCTGGACCGGCCGATCCAGGACGCCGAACTGCTCCAGGCCATCGCCCGCGTCAACAGGCCACGTCGCGACAAGAAGTTCGGCCGCGTCGTGGACTACTACGGCGTCCTCGACAACCTGGCCGACACCCTGCCCGCGTACAAGGGCGGGGGACCCACGCAGCGTATGGCGCGCGACATGGTGCAGAGCTTGGAGGAGGACCTGCCCGAGCTGAAGGACGCCGCCGGGGAGTTGTCCCTGTTCCTGGAGGGGCTGGGAATCTCCGGGCTCGACACCGCACGCGGCGTCGCGCGCGGCATGCTCGCCTTGGACGACGAGGCCGACCGTGCCGAGTTCGACCGCCTCCTCGGCGCCTTCATGAACGCCCTTGAGCGCGTCCTGCCCCATCAGGATGCCTTGGAGCTGGTGCCGGACGCCCGGCAGTGGACGCTGCTGCAGAAGCGGGTCCGTCGGCACTACCGCGACGCCGAGGGCGGGGACTTCTCCCTTCGTGCCTACGGGCGGCAGGTGCGGGCTATGGTCGCCGACCATCTGGAGCTGCCGGAGATCGAGGAGGCCATCGCCCCCGTCTCGATTCTCGCGCCGGACTTCGACGAGGTGGTGGGACGCATTGTCGACGTCGAGGAGTCGGCGGCCGAGCAGGTACAGGCGCTGCGCTACCACTTGGAGGAGCGGCGCGAAGAGGAGGACCGCCCTGTCTTGCGCACTCTGTCCGAGGAACTGGAGCAGATTCTGCGGGAGTTGGACGGGCGCTGGGACGAGATAAAGATCCGTATCGGTCCGCTGATCGAGCGGGCGAGGCAGGCGGAGCGGGTTGACCCGGTAGTCGCCGACATGACCGCCGTGGAGCAGCAGCTGTACACGAAGCTGAGCGACCGTCTCACCGAGGACCCGGCCTTCGACCTGCCCGAGCCGGTCGTCCTGCGGAACGTGACCACGGAACTCGGCGGGATCATCGTCGAGCATGTGTCCAGTGCCGCCTGGTCCGACAACGAGGCGAGTCTCGACGCCTTGCAGAGCGCCCTGTGGCGCGGGCTGCGCCGCGCCGGGATCCGGCCCAGGGAGCGGGAAGCCCAGCCGCTGCGCAACCTGTCTCAGGCGCTCACCGGGCATGCGCAGCGGCATGCGGCGGCATTCCGGTCGGTCGTCAGGGGACAATAGGGGGTATGCCCGCATCCGCCGATCTCCGTCGCGACACCGATCTGCCCGTCCTGGTCGACGGCCAGACGGTGACGCTGGGCGACCGGATGTTCCGTGTCACAGTGAGCCCGCGCCGTACCCGCCTCGGCCTGACGGTCGAGCGGGACAGCTCGCTGACGCTCCGCGTGCCATCGCACTGCGAGGTCACGCGCGCCGAGCACTTCGTCCACCGGAGCGAGACCTGGCTGGCGGACAAACTACGGAGGCGGGAAGAGCATCCGCCGGCGCATCCCGTGCGTGCGTTCACCGACGGGGAGACCTTCTCTTATCTCGGGCGTGAGTACCGCTTGTTGTCCCACGACGCCGAGGGCGAGCCGGGCGTGGTGAAGCTGGCGGCCGGGCGACTGGTCGTGCCGGGGCATCTCGCACGAGACCCACGCAAGGCACGGCGCGCGGTCATTGCCTGGTACCGGAAGACGGGACTTCGCTGGGCGTCGTCGCGACTGCAGCCCTGGGCGGCACGTATGGAGGTGCCCGAGCCCGTCGTGCGGGTCCGCGACGTCGGGAACCGATGGGGCACGTTCCGTCCGGCGTCCGCGGGGTCGGGCACCATGGCGCTGCACTGGGCTGTCTTCCAGCTCCCTTCGTACCTGGTCGACTACGTCATTGCCCACGAACTGGCGCACATCAAATTGCCGGGGCATGGGCCGGGCTACTGGAAGTTGTTGCGGACAGCTATGCCGGAGTGCGAGGAGCGTAAGTCCGACCTCGACGACCTGGGGCGACGGCTGTGGCTGGGGGATATCGAGCCTTCAGGATCAGACCAAGGCGGGCCCAGATGGCCGGGACCCCAGCCGGACGACCGGGCGTGAGTGTCGGCCGCTGTTCGATGACGTCCGGCGGCAGAGGGTTGGCAACGCGCTGGGGTGCGTAGATTCGGCGGAGCGGTTATCCAGGTGCGTTCATGGCTGCGCATGTGGCTCCATGGATCCCATGATGTCCGCCGACCGCCTCCTCGCCTTCGCGGCGATGTCCCTGCTGTTGATCGTCATCCCGGGCCCGAGCGTGATCTTCGTCGTCGGCCGCGCCCTCGCCCAGGGCCGCCGCGCAGCGCTGACGACGGTCGCGGGCAATACCCTCGGGGCGTACGTCCTCGTGATCGCCGTCGCTCTCGGTATCGGCTCGCTCGTCGAGCGCTCGGTGGCGATCTTCATGACGCTGAAGCTGGTGGGCGCGGCGTACCTGATCCATCTGGGCATCAAGGCGATACGCCAACGGCGTTCGCTGCGCGCGGTGTTCGAGGAGGAGCGGGGCGAGGTGAGCCGCGGCACCACCCTGCGCACCCTCTGGGAGGGCTTCGCGGTGGGCGTCGCCAACCCCAAGACGATCGTCTTCTTCGCGGCGGTGCTGCCCCAGTTCGTCGACCGGGAGGCCGGGCACACGGTGCTCCAAATGCTGCTCCTGGGCCTGGTGTTCAACGTGATCGCGATCGCCTCCGACAGCCTCTGGGGCCTCGCCGCCTCCACGGCCCGCACCTGGTTCGCCCGCTCCCCGCGCCGCCTCGCGGCGGTTGGCGGCACGGGCGGCCTCGCGATGGTGGGCCTCGGCGTGACGGTGGCGGTCACGGGGAGGGCGGAGTGACCCCGCCCCGTCCGCACGCCGCCCCGGCACCAGCGGCGTCACGCCACCCGCGTCGCCCCGGCGAACGGCATCTCGTCGATCGGGGCCACCCGTACCGGCGCGCTCGGGTTCGGGGCGTGGATCATCTTGCCGCCTCCGATGTAGAGGCCCACGTGGCTGATCGAGGAGTAGAAGAAGACCAGGTCGCCCGGCTGGAGCTGGGACTTCGGGATGCGCGGGCCCGCGTCGATCTGGGAGTACGTCGTGCGGGGGAGTGAGACCCCGGCCGCCTTGTACGCGGCCTGCGTCAGGCCCGAGCAGTCGAAGGCGTCGGGTCCGGTGGCGCCCCATACGTAGGGGCTGCCCAGTGCGCCGTACGCGAAGGAGATGGCCTCCTTGGCGCGGGAGTTGGGGGCCTGGGAGAGGTCGGCGCGTTCCGTCGAGCGGGAGGAGCGTTCGCTCGTCGCGGGGGTGGCGGTGCGCTCGTCAGGGGTGAGGCGGTCGAGGAGGCGCCGGGCCTCCGCGAGTTTTCGCTTCACCTTCTTCTTGTTGTCCTCCAACTCGGCCTTTTTGGCGCGGAGTTCGGAGAGCGTGTCGTCGGCGTCGCCGCGCAGCTGGTCGATCTCGCGGAGTTCACCCTGGACGCGGGTGACCGCGGCGGCCTGCCGCGCGCCGACGCGCTCCGTGAGGGACGCCTTGTCGAGGTAGGCGTCGGGGGAGGAGGAGAGGAGCAGCTGGACCGACGGGTCCACGCCTCCCGTGCGGTACTGCGAGGCCGCGACCGAACCCAGCTTCTCGCGCTCGGAGTTGAGGGATTCGGTGCGCCGGGACGCCTCGTCCTGGAGGGCGTCCACCTTCTTCCGCGCCCCGTCCGCCTTCTCCTTCGCCCCGTTGTACTTCTGGGTGGCGACCTCCGCCTCCTGGTACAGCTTGTCGACCTTGGCCCGCACCTGGTCCGGGCCGAACTCGGGCTCCGCGTGCGCCGCCCCGCCGTCGAGGGCGGTGACGGTGGCCGCGGAAGCGAGGGCGAGCGTGGCCGCGGTGCGGGCCGTGCCCCCACCGCGGAGCGAACGCGGTCGGGGCTTTCGATGCGCTGCCGGCACAAGGTCCTCCTCTGGGCGCCGTACGAACCGCACGGCCCCCGGTCGCGCGTCCGGCGGCGGCCCGCACAGGGGAGCGGGCCGCCGCCGGACCTTTCTCGGCGGGGTGTCCGACTGCCGCCCCTGGCCCGGGCGGCGGTGGGGAGCCGGTCACCTGAGGAAGGACGCTAAACCTCTGCGTAACGGGTTGGTGCCGGATTGTTCGCAACTGGTCTGTTTGTTACGGATGGTGGCGGAGAGTGATAACAGAGTGGCAAAGGGGTGCCCGTAGTGGGCCATGGGCGTCCGGTTAGGCTCCGAACCATGGACGTACTCATCCACCTCTTCGTCGGCCTGCACATCATCGGCATCGCCTCGCTGCTCGGCGGCTTCCTCACGCAGATGTCGGCGATGAAGGAGGGCGCGGCCCGCTTCAACAAGGCGATGCTGCACGGCGCCCTGACCATGCTGGTGACCGGCGTCGCCCTTGTCGGCCTCAACCAGGCCGACGGCAGCACCGTGAACAACATCAAGATCGGCGTGAAGCTCGCGCTCCTGATCGTGATCCTCGGCATCGTCTACGTGAAGCGGGACGAGGAGAAGGCGGAGAAGGGCCTCTTCATCACGGTCGGCGCGCTCACCGTCGTCAACATCTTCATCGCGGTGCTCTGGACCTGAGCGACCGCGTCCCAGGACGTACAGAAGGGCCCGGCAGGTACGACACCTGCCGGGCCCTTCTGCGTGGGGTCAGGCCGGCCGCACCACGCTGTGGATCGACGACGTGCCGTCGTAGTAGATCGACTCCTCGCGCACGACCGCGCCCGGCTTCGGCGCGTGGACCATCATGCCGTCGCCCATGTAGAGGCCCACGTGGCTGATGTCGTCGTAGAAGAACACCAGGTCACCGGGTTGGATGTCGGAGAGCGGCACCGTCTTGCCGACCTCGACCTGGTCCCAGGTCGTCCGCGGCAGCGAGATCCCCGCGGACTTCCACGCGGCCTGCGTCAGGCCCGAGCAGTCGTACGAGTCCGGGCCCGTGGCGCCCCACACGTACGGCTTGCCCTCCTGCGCCTTGGCGAACGCGAGCGCCTGCGCGGCCTTCGTGGCGTACGAGGCGTCCGAGGAGGAGGAACCGGAGCCGGAGGAGCCCGAGGAGCCCGAGCCCGTGGAGCCGGACGACTCCTGCTCCTTCTGCGCGGCCTCCTCGGCCGCCTTCCGCTTCGCCTCCGCGGCCTTCTGCTGGGCGGCCAGCTCGGCGGCCTTCTTGCGGGCCGCCTCCTCCTTGGCCTTCTGGATCGCCGCGAGCCGCGCCTTCTCCTTGGCGGTCAGCTCGGCCAGCAGCTTGCGCGCGTCGGAGAGCTTCGTCTGGACGGTCTCCTTCGTCGACCTCAGCTCGGTCTGCGACTCGCTGAGGTCCTGGAGGCTCGACTGCGCCTCGGTGCGCTTCTTCGCGGTCTCGCGCGCCTGCGCCTGGTAGTCGTCGACCGACTTCTTCTGCTCGTCCGTGAGCCGGTTCATCAGCTGGCGCTGCGAGAAGTAGTCCTCCGGGTCGTCCGCGAGGAACATGGTCGCGGTGTCGCTGATCGCGCCCGAGCGGTACTGCTCGGCGGCGTACCTGCCGAGCTTCTGGCGGGCCGTGTTCATCTCGTCGGTGCGCTGGGCGACCTCGTCGAGGAGCTTGTCGACCTGCTGCTTCTTGGAGTCGGTCCGCTCCTTCGCCCCGTTGTACTTCTGGGTGGCGACCTCGGCCTGCCGGTACAGGGTGTCGACCTTCTGCTGGACCTCTTCGAGGCGCGGCTTGGACGACGGCTGCTCGGGTGCGGCCTGTGCCGTCTGCGAGAGCAGGGCCACGGAGGTGAGGGCGGCGGTGGTGATGCCGACCGCGGGGGTCGTGCGAAGGCCGCCGGTCATCCGGGAACGGCTGCGGGGCTTGCGGTGCGACGCCAAGGCAGGCGACTCCTTCCGTCCTCCGCCTACCGGGTTAGCTGTCGGGTTCGGGCGTCGTACGCGGAAGGCTGCCCTACGGTCGGCTGCCCTGTCCTGCTGGGCCGTCGGCCGATTCACCCCAAGGTCGGTTGGGTCCCCGGTTCCCTGCCTCACGGCGTACGGAACTCAGCGGGGGCTGCCCGTTCGCCGCGACATCCGCGGGCGGGGGGACGGGCTGCCCGGCTGCACCGTAGCCAACTCGTGTGGCTGCTGTGAAGGTTGATGTTCGATATGCCCGATACATTTTCGTGATCTGCCCCACGGCGGGCCCTGGGGCTCGGTGGAGTTCCTGGGAGTTCCTCGGAGTTTTGAAGGCAGCCACGGGTTGTCAGTGGGGCGGCCTAGACTCGTAGAGCGATGAGCAGCCTCTTTGACGACAGCTTCCTGACCGGCCTCCAGAAGAACGGTGCGGAGGAGCCCCCGCCCCCGCCCCCGGACCCCGAGTACGACGACGGGGCCCCGGAGCCGATGCCGGACGACCTGTTCGGCGGGCAGCTCGGCGCGCCCGAAGACAGGGACACGCACTACCGGGACGGCGCCCCGCGCCCCGTCCTGAGCGCGGCCACCCTCCTGGAGGGGCTGAACGAGAACCAGCAGGCGGCCGTCGTGCACGGCGGGACCCCGCTGCTCATCGTCGCGGGCGCCGGATCCGGCAAGACCCGCGTCCTCACGCACCGCATCGCGTACCTGCTCGCCGAGCGCGGAGTGCACCCCGGCCAGATCCTCGCGATCACGTTCACGAACAAGGCCGCGGGCGAGATGAAGGAGCGCGTCGAGGACCTGGTGGGCCCGCGCGCGAACGCGATGTGGGTCTCGACCTTCCACAGCGCCTGCGTCCGCATACTGCGCCGGGAGAGCAAGAAGCTGGGCTTCACGTCCTCCTTCTCGATCTACGACGCCGCCGACAGCAAGCGGCTCATGGCGCTCGTCTGCCGCGACCTCGACCTGGACCCGAAGAAGTTCCCGCCGAAGTCCTTCAGCGCCAAGATCAGCAACCTCAAGAACGAGCTGATCGACGAGGAGGACTTCGCGGCGACCGCGGCCGACGGCTTCGAGAAGACCCTCGCCCAGGCCTACGCGATGTACCAGGCCCGCCTGCGCGAGGCGAACGCGCTGGACTTCGACGACCTGATCATGACGACGGTGAACATGCTGCGCGCGTTCCCGGACGTCGCCGAGCACTACCGCCGCCGCTTCCGCCATGTCCTCGTCGACGAGTACCAGGACACGAACCACGCGCAGTACGCGCTGGTGCGCGAGCTGGTCGGCCCCACCGAGGGCGAGGACGCGGACCCGGGCGAGCTGTGCGTCGTGGGTGACGCGGACCAGTCGATCTACGCCTTCCGCGGCGCCACGATCCGCAACATCCTCGACTTCGAGGACGACTACCCCAACGCGAAGACGATCATGCTGGAGCAGAACTACCGCTCCACGCAGACGATCCTCAGCGCGGCGAACGCGGTCATCGAGCGCAACGAGTCGCGCCGCCCCAAGAACCTGTGGACCAACGAGGGCCCCGGCGCCCAGATCACCGGCTACGTCGCGGACACCGAGCACGACGAGGCCCAGTTCATCGCCGACGAGATCGACCGGCTCACGGACGCGGGCGACGCGCTGGCGGGCGACGTCGCGGTCTTCTACCGGACGAACGCGCAGTCCCGTGTCTTCGAAGAGATCTTCATCCGTACCGGCCTGCCCTACAAGGTCGTCGGCGGCGTCCGCTTCTACGAGCGCAAGGAGGTCAGGGACGTCCTGGCCTATCTGCGCGTGCTCTCCAACCCCGAGGACTCGGTGCCGCTGCGCCGCATCCTCAACGTGCCGAAGCGCGGCATCGGCGACCGCGCCGAGGCGATGATCGACGCGCTCTCGCAGCGCGAGAAGATCTCCTTCCCGCAGGCGCTGCGCCGAGTCGACGAGGCGTACGGGATGGCGGCCCGCTCGGCGAACGCCGTGAAGCGGTTCAACACGCTGATGGAGGACCTCCGCACGATCGTGGAGTCGGGCGCGGGCCCGGCGACGGTCTTGGAGGCCATCCTCGAACGCACCGGTTATCTCGCCGAGTTGCAGGCCTCCACCGACCCGCAGGACGAGACCCGGATCGAGAACCTTCAGGAACTCGCCGCCGTGGCCCTGGAGTTCGAGCAGGAAGCAGGCGAGGAGGGCGAGACCGAGACGGGTGGCGGGGGACTCTCCGACTTCCTGGAGCGCGTCGCGCTCGTCGCCGACTCCGACCAGATCCCCGACGAGGACGACGACGGCAGCGGCGTCATCACGCTGATGACCCTGCACACCGCCAAGGGCCTCGAATTCCCGGTCGTCTTCCTGACCGGCCTCGAGGACGGCGTCTTCCCGCACATGCGCTCCCTCGGCCAGGCCAAGGAGCTGGAGGAGGAGCGGCGGCTCGCGTACGTGGGCATCACGCGCGCGCGACAGCGCCTCTATCTGACGCGCGCCTCCATGCGCAGCGCCTGGGGCCAGCCCTCGTACAACCCGCCCTCCCGGTTCCTGGAGGAGATCCCGGCCGCGCACCTGGACTGGAAGCGCACCGGCCCGTCGACTCCCGCTGCCTCGACCAAGAGCATCGGTGGCGGCATCGCGGCGTCCCTGTCGTCCTCGCGCTCCCGCACGGGTTCGACGCCGGCCTTCGCCACGCGCCGCGCGGGCGACAAGCCGGTGGTGGCCCTCTCCGTCGGCGACCGCGTCACGCACGACCAGTTCGGGCTCGGCACGGTGGTGGGCGTGTCGGGCACGGGCGACAAGTCGGAGGCGTCGATCGACTTCGGCGACCCCAAGCCGAAGCGTCTGCTGCTGCGGTACGCGCCGGTCGAGAAGCTGTAGTCGCGCTGCGGCCGCTCTCTACGGAGGGCGGCTCAGTTCGGGTTGAGGCCGTGGCTGCGCAGCCACGGCAGCGGGTCGATCGCCGCGCTGCCGCCGGGGCGCACCTCGAAGTGCAGGTGCGGGCCGGTCGAGTTGCCCGAGTTACCGGACCGCGCGATCACGTCACCGGCCTTCACCGGACCGTTCATCACGGTGTGCGAGGAGAGGTGGCAGTACCAGGTCTCCGTGCCGTCCTTGGCGGTGACGATGGCCATGTTCCCGTACGCGCTGTTCCACTGCGTCTTCACGGTGCCGTCCGTCGCGGCCATCACCGGAGTCCCGTACGAGACGGGGAAGTCGATGCCGGAGTGCTGGGACATCCAGTTGACGCCGGCCTGCCCGAAGAAGGCGCTCAGCCCGTGCTGCTTCACCGGCAGTACGAACTTGGGCCGCGCCGCCTCCTTGCGCGCGGCCTCCTCGGCGGCCTCCTTGCGGGCCGCCTCCTGCTTCGCCTTGAGGTCGATCCGCTCCTGCGTGCGGCTCGCCCGGTCGGCGAAGTCGCCCGCGTCGGCGGACAGGTCCTTCAGCTGCGAGTCCAGCTTGTTGTTGGCGACGGCCGGCTTCACGGCCTGCGCGTCCGAAGCGGCCGCGGCCTGCGTCTCCGTGCCGTCGTCCCCGCTGCCGCCGACGCTCGCCGCGGCGATCCCGGCGACGCCGACCACACAGACCGACGGCACGACGACGGTGATGAGCGCGGACCGCTTGGCCGGACGACGGCGGCCGGCGCGGCCACGGGAGACGTTCTTCCCGGCCCTGCGTGTCGTGGGCTGCGGGGTCGCGGCGGCCGGTTCGGGCTCGGACTCGGGGGTGGAGTCGAGGTCGAGGACGGGGCCGTGCGCATGGTCCGCTTCGGGGGCGGGCTCAGCGATCGGCTCGGGCTCGGTCTGGGGCTCGGGTTCCGCGGTGCCGGTGGCGTCCGAGGCGTTCCACTGCGTGGCGTCGTACGCGCCCGTGTCGTAAGCGGTCGTACCGAAGACCGGGGCTTCGAAGGTGTGGGTGAAGCCCTGAGTGTCGTGCGGGTCGGACGCGCCGAGCATGTCGTGCGTGCTGAAGCTCTGCGTCTCGAAGCCCTGGGCCTCGAAGTGCTGCGCCTCGAACCCCTGGAACTCGAAACTCTGGGTCTCAAAGCTCTGAGTCTCGAAACTCTGGGTTTCAAAGCTCTGGGTCTCGAAGGACTGCGTGTGCGTCTGCCCGTCGAAGGACTGTGTGTCGAAGGTCTGCGTCTCGAAGGACGGGGCCTCGAAGCTCTGCGTGTCGGGGTGTTGAGCCGCGTACATCTGCGTCTCGTACGCCGAGGTGTCCCACTGACCCGTGGTGTGCTGCTCGGCCATCGACCGGGGCTGCTGCGCCGGGATGTCGGCGACCTGCTCGTAACCGCCGGTCGCCCAGGCGCCGGTCGTGTCGTAGGAACCGGTACCGAAGGAACCGGCGTCGTACGTACCGGTGTCGTAGTACGCGGAGGCGTAGGGGTCGGCGTACTGCTGCTGGGGGGCCGTGTTCCACTGGCCGGTCGCGTGGGAACCCGGTTCGTAGGGGTCCTCTGCCATGTCGCCGAAGAGCGGATCGCTTGCGAAGCTGGTCGCGGAGTGACCGTCGTACGCCGCGTAAGGCGCGGTCCCCGACGGATTGCGGTCGTTCACCAACTTCTCTTTCGCCTCGACAACAGGGGCTGCCAGAGCAGTGCGGTGACTGTACCCGTCGGTACGAGGGCACGACAATCTTCGTCGGGTTTCCGGGCCCGGGGAAACGGGCAATCAGCCGCCTTTGGGTGGACTGTGGACAGTTCCTTGGCCCTGAGTTCGAGACCCGTTCGACGAAACCCGCGTCAGGCCACCGTCAGACCGCCGTCGGCCTTGTCCGCGGCGCGCGCTCCTTCCGCGTGCTCCGCGTCGAGGGCCTGACGGACGCCGACCGCGACGGCCGGGTGCACCGGCAGCGCGAGATGGCCGATGCCCGTGACCCGCACGTTCTGCGCGAGCAGGTCCGCGTGGTCCACGCACGCGGTCTCGAGGGGCAGCATCAACTGGTCGAGGTCGCTCCAGAAGCTCACGAAGCGCGTACGACAACCGGGCGCGGGCCGCTTCAACTCCTCGACGACGGACGAGCCGGGCCGCATCTGCCGGACGATCGGGTGCGCGTCCGCGAGCGGCGCCACCCGCGTGCCGCCGTGCGGCGTGCCGAGGGTGACGAGTGTGCGCACCCGCGTGTCGCCGCCGAGGCACTGCACGTAGTAACGGGCTATCAGGCCGCCCAGGCTGTGCCCCACGATGTCGAGCCTGTCCCGGCCCGAGCGCTCGCACACCTCTTCCACGTGCCGGGCGAGCAGCGCGGCCGCGGTCCGGATGTCGCAGGTGAGCGGGGAGTAGTTGAGCGATTCGACGTGCTGCCTGCCGTGCTGCGCGAGGGAACGGCGCAGCAGGACGAAGACGGAGCGGTTGTCGATGAAGCCGTGCAGGAGGAGCACCGGGGGCTTGGTGGGGGAGGGCAGGCGCGGCGCGTCCGCTTCTGTCGGGGCGCTCGCCTCCGCCGGTTCTATAGGAGAGCCCTCCTCCGTCGTGACGGTCTCCATGTCCACCGGCACGTACGCCGAGGGGTGGCGGGGCAGCGCCAAGGGCTGCTGCCTTCGTTCCGGGAGGATGCCCGAGGGGTAGAGGAGCAGATGGCCCGCGAGGATCGCCAGCTCCAGGGCGGTCGCCTTCAGGAGCGCGATCGAGAGACCGGCCAGTCTCGTGGGCAGCAAGTGGCAGAGGGGGCGAAAGGGCAAAGTCCTCATGACCTTCATCGGTCAACCTCCCGTCGGCACACGGGAGGACGCCTCTGTCCCCCGTGTGCGCTCATGAGAGCCGGCCGAAGCGGTCCTGCGGCGCAGGCCGTGCCCGATGCGCCGACTCATCGGTCCGGACGGCAGCAGGAAGCACCGTGCCACCGTGCCGTGCGGCTGTCGGCGCGGTGGCGCGGCGACCTCGAAGCGGCTCCCTCGCGCCTGTCCCGGATCTGGCGGTGAGTCCCGCCTGGCAGTCGCGGCGCGCAGCGAATGTGTCCCACCGTGTGATTTCCCCCTCGGTACGCACCGCGAAACGGCGGCTTGCGGGATGCTGTCGATAACGTTCGTTCACTTCGGGCATCAGTCTTTTGAACAGTCGCTTCAACTTTTGCTTGAGCAGTCGTTTCAGGGAGGCAGTGATGGGTGTGGCAGCCGGGCCGATCCGCGTGGTCGTCGCGAAGCCGGGACTCGACGGCCACGATCGTGGGGCCAAAGTGATCGCGCGGGCGCTGCGCGACGCCGGTATGGAGGTCATTTACACGGGCCTGCACCAGACGCCCGAGCAGGTCGTGGACACCGCCATCCAGGAGGACGCCGACGCGATCGGTCTTTCCATCCTCTCCGGCGCGCACAACACGCTCTTCGCCCGCGTCATCGAGCTCCTCGCCGAGCGCGACGCCGCGGACATCAAGGTCTTCGGCGGCGGCATCATCCCCGAAGGGGACATCGCGCCCCTGAAGGAGAAGGGCGTCGCCGAGATCTTCACCCCGGGCGCCACGACGGCCTCCATCGTCGACTGGGTCCACGCCAACGTCCGCCAACCGGAGCCGTCCGGCAGCTGACCAATCAAGCCCCTGGGGCGATCGAGCGGCGGGGCCCAATTCGAGCTCTTGCGGCGATCGAGCAGTGGGGCCCAATTCGAGCTCTTGCGGCGATCGAGCGGCGGGGCTCAGATCAAGCCCCTGCGGCGATTGAGCAGCGGGGTCCGGGGCGGAGCCCCGTGGCCTCGCCGCCGGTGCCGCGCGCCAGGGGCGAGGGACCGAGTCACGGGGACCCGGTGCCGTGCACCAGGGACGCGGGGCCTGGCCCCGGGGCCGGATCACGGCGGAGCCAGCTCGTCCCGCATCGCCCGGCGCAGCCGCAACGTGCCGGCGAGGCGTTGGAACGCCTCCGTCCAGTACCCCCCGGCCCCGGGCGCCGACCCCTCCGGTTCCTCGACCGCCGCCGTGAGCCCGTCGAGGCGCACCACCTCCTCGGGGTCCAGGCAGCGCTCGGCGAGCCCCATCACCCCGCTGAAGCTCCAGGGGTAACTCCCCGCGTCCCGCGCGATGTTCAACGCGTCGACCACGGACCGCCCGAGCGGCCGCGCCCACGGCGTACCGCACACCCCCAGCAACTGGAACGCCTCGGACAACCCGTGCGCCGCGATGAACTCCGCCACCCAGTCCGCCCGTTCCGCCCCCGGCAGCGCCGCGAGCAGCTTGGCCCGCTCGGCGAGCGACACCGCCCCGGGCCCCGCCGCGTCCGACGCCGTCGGCGCCCCGAGCAGCGCCCGCGACCAGCCGATGTCCCGCTGCCGGACCGCCGCCCGGCACCACGCGGCGTGCAGTTCCCCGCGCCAGTCGTCGGCGACCGGCAGCGCCACTATCTCTTCCGGGCTCCGGCCGCCGAACCTGTCCGGCCACCGGCCGAGCGGCGCCGCCTCGACCAACTGCCCGAGCCACCACGCCCGTTCACCCCGCCCCGCCGGTGGCTTCGCCACGACGCCGTCCCGCTCCATCCCCGCGTCGCACTCGTGCGGCGCCTCCACGACGATCGCCCCCTCCGCACGGTCGAGCGCCACGCAGGTCAGCGCCCGGTCCGCCATCCGCGCGGCGAGCGCCGAACGGGGGAGTGCGGAGAGCAGCTCGGCCGCCGTCGCCCGCACGTTCTTGCTGCGGTCGGTCAGCGCCTGCTCGAGGAACGGCTCGTCCGCGTCGCCGAGCCCCGTGCGCAGCGAGTCGAGGAACATCAGGCGGTCCTCGGCGCGCTCCGTGCCCCAGGTCCCGGCGAGGAGCGCCCGGGCCGCCGCCGGGTCGTGCGCCCGAACCGAGGCGAGCAGAGCCACCCGCTCCGCGAACAGGCCCTCCTCCCACCGCAGATGAACCTGCTCGCTCTCCTCCGGCGGCGGCAGCACGGCGCCGACGCCCGGCGTGGCGCGCAGCGCGAACTTCCAGTCCGGGTTGAGCCGGGCCAGCCACCGGGCGCGCGGCCCCGCGAACGTGAGGGCCGGCGGGCGCAGGTCGGTGCGGCCACGCGCCGCGTCGAGCAGCGCGGGCAGCAGCTCGGGCGGGGGCGCGTACCCGTGCGCGTTGGCCGTGGCCAGCCACTGCGGGAGCAGTTCGAGGAGGTCGGGGGCGGTGCCACGGCGGGATCCGGTGCCGCCGGAGCGGTCGGTGAGCAGGAGCGCGAGCCGCTGCCGCGCGGCGGCCGGCAGCGGGGGACGCGGGTCGTCCTCGGCGCGGTCCGGCGGCGCGGTCGCCGCGGCGGGACGCAGACCGGCCCGGCGGCGCACGGTGTGCACGGCGGCCTCGTCGAGGAGGGCGAGCGGCGGGCGGTCCGAGCGGCGCTCGGTTCCGAGCAGGGCGGCGCTGACGAGGTCGTCCCAGGTGGCGGTGGTGGTCATCACGGGTCCTCTCCGTGGAGCGGTCTTCGTCACCGGCAACGGTGTTTCGGCGCGTTGGCGGTTCCTGGATTGGTCAGCACAGCGATATGACCTCCCCCGCTTCCTCCGCCCATGTGGCCAGCGGGCGGAAACCGGTCGGGCCGCATTCGCCGAACACCGTCACCGGCGCGCCTCCCGAGACGGCGACCAGGCGCCACAGGCCGGGGGACGCCGCCGCGTGCGCGGTGAGGGGGAGCGCCGACTTGCCCTCGCCGTCCGCCAGTTGCCAGTGGCCGTCCGGGTCCCGCGTCGGTATCACCTCCGCGAGCGTCACCGGCCAGGACTCCAGCCAGGGGTCGGCCGCGAGCGCCGTTCCGTAGGCGGCGAGACCGGCGGCGACGTCAACTCCCTTGGGACGTATGCCGTCCGACTCCGCCGGGGCGAACTGCTCGCCCAGCTCCGCCCGGAGGGCCCCCGCTCCCGGATACGCCGACACCGCGGCGTCGAGCGTGCGCCCGGTCGGCAGGGCGAGCGCCGGTGCGCGGCCGGCCGCCCCGTAGGAGAGGAGCAGTACGGTGCGCGCGCTCTGCGTGCCGTGCAGCCATGCCCGGCGCGTGGTGAGGTGGCCGTCCGCCGTGTCGTACTGGGCGAGGACCAGCCAGCGGTCGCGCAGCGGAGGCTCCCTGTCCGAAGCGGGCAGGCCCACGCGCGAGCGGACCGTCGCCGCCAGGTCAGCGGGCAGGGCGTCGCGGCGCAACCACCCCTGATCGAGGAGGTGCAGCAGCGCGCACGCTTCGAGCAGCCGCACCGGCCAGCCGGGACCGGACGCAGGGATCGCCCCCAACTCTCTTACGCGCGCGGCAAGTCCGGGCGCCTGCGCGTCGACCATGCGCGCGGCCGTCTCCTCCCACAGCCCGTACCCCGACTGCTCCGCCTGCGCGAGGCCGCCGCGCAGCAGGTCGGCCAGGCGCTGCTCCAGCTCCGTCGCGCCCGCCGTGATCCGCTGGGCGCGGCGCTCGGCTCTGCGCCGGGCCGCCTCCGGATCCGCCGCGGCGCCGCCCGGCCCGGCCGCCGACGCATCGGTCTGCTGGGACCCCGCCCGCTTCTGCCGCCCCGCCAGCCATGGCTCGGCCCACTCCGGCGGCGACTGGCCGGCCGGTACCTGGGCTTCGCCGCCCGCCCAGAGCAGCAAGAGCCCGAGCGCGTGCTTGCACGGGAACTTGCGGCTCGGACAACTGCACTTGTACCCCGGCCCGTTCGCGCCCGGAGCGCCCCCGCCGATGTCCACGATCGTCTGGTACGGCTTGCTGCCGCTCCCCTTGCACAGTCCCCACACCGCCCCCTCGTCCGAATTCTCCACGCCCGCGGAACTCCCGGTCCCCGACCACGGACCCGGCCCCCCGAGCTTGCTTCCCGCCTTGCGTGACGCGGCGTCAGGCGCCAGTGCGAGCACCTGATCCGTCGTCCAGCGCACCCCCAGCTGATTCATGTCCTCGACGTTAGATCCCGCCACTGACAATCCGCCCGGCAACAGCTCCGACCTGCGGTGATGGCGGAGCCGAGGTCGATTGTCAGTGGCGTGGTGCACCGTGGAACCCATCACGCGACGAGAGCGGTCGAGGGCTCGTCGTGCGGATTCGAGTGGGGCGAGTTGGAGGGGGACAGCCATGACCATTTCCGTCGAGAGCCAGACCGAGAACCAGATCGAGAGCGGGGCCGGGAGCCGGACCGGATCCGGGGCCGGGAGTCAGGGCGGGGGCCAGGTCGCGGAGGAGGTGCTGCGGCCGCACGCCGAGGACGCGTTCGCGGAGGAACTCGCGGCGCTCGCCGCACAGGACGACCGGCCGCGGCCGGCCCGCTGGCGCATGTCGCCGTGGGCCGTCGCGACCTATCTGCTCGGCGGCACGCTGCCCGACGGCACGGTGATCTCGCCGAAATACGTGGGCCCGCGCCGCATCGTCGAGGTCGCCGTGACGACGCTGGCGACGGACCGGGCGCTGCTCCTGCTCGGCGTGCCCGGCACCGCCAAGACCTGGGTGTCCGAGCATCTCGCGGCCGCCGTGAGCGGGGATTCGACGCTGCTGGTGCAGGGCACGGCGGGGACGCCGGAGGAGGCCATCCGCTACGGCTGGAACTACGCGCAGCTGCTGGCCAACGGGCCGAGCAGGGACGCCCTCGTGCCGAGCCCGGTCATGCGGGCGATGGCGGAGGGGATGACCGCGCGCGTCGAGGAGCTGACGCGCATCCCGGCCGACGTGCAGGACACACTGATCACGATCCTGTCCGAGAAGACCCTGCCGATACCGGAGTTGGGGCAGGAGGTGCAGGCCGTGCGCGGCTTCAACCTCATCGCCACGGCCAATGACCGGGACCGCGGGGTCAACGATCTGTCGAGCGCGCTGCGGCGGCGGTTCAACACGGTCGTGCTGCCGCTGCCCGCGAGCGTGGAGGACGAGGTCGACATCGTCTCGCGGCGGGTCGACCAGGTGGGCCGCGCCCTGGAGTTGCCCAGCGCGCCCGACGGCATGGACGAGATCCGCCGCGTCGTCACGGTCTTCCGTGAGCTGCGCGACGGTGTGACGGCCGACGGGCGGACGAAGGTGAAGTCCCCCAGCGGCACGCTGTCGACCGCCGAGGCGATCTCCGTCGTCACCAACGGCCTTGCGCTGTCCGCCCACTTCGGGGACGGCGTGCTGCGTCCCTCCGACGTGGCCGCCGGGATCCTCGGGGCCGTCGTGCGTGATCCGGCGGCGGACCGGGTCGTCTGGCAGGAGTACCTGGAGGCCGTGGTGCGCGAGCGCGACGGCTGGAAGGACTTCTACCGGGCCTGCCGAGAGGTGAGCGCATGACGACACCGACCACGGGCCCCGCGCTGCTCGGCGTGCGGCACCACGGTCCCGGCTCCGCGCGCGCCGTGCGCACCGCGCTCGACGCGGCACAGCCGCGGATCGTCCTGATCGAAGGGCCGCCGGAGGCCGACGGTCTCGTACCGCTCGCCGCCGAGGACGGCATGCGGCCCCCGGTCGCACTGCTCGCGCACGTCGTGGACGAGCCGGGGAGGTCCGCCTTCTGGCCGTTCGCCGAGTTCTCGCCCGAATGGGTCGCGATCCGCTGGGCGTTGGAGCGCGACGTGCCGGTGCGCTTCATCGACCTCCCGGCCGCGCACAGCCTCGCGCTGCGGGCCGAGGACGACAAAGGCGACGACCCGGAAGAGGGGACGGAGGAGGGGGACTCCGTGCGCGTGGACCCCCTGCGGGTCCTCGCCGAGACCGCCGGATACGACGACGCGGAGCGCTGGTGGGAGGACGTCGTCGAGCACCGGGACGGCGACGCCTTCGCCGCGCTCGGCGAGGCGATGGGCGCGCTGCGGGAGACGTGCGGGGACGGCGGACACGAGCGCGACCTGGTGCGCGAGGCGTACATGCGGCTCCAAGTACGCGCGGCGCAGCGTGAGTTCGCGGACGACGTGGCCGTGGTGTGCGGGGCGTGGCACGTGCCGGCGCTGCGGCAGCGGACGACCGTCGCGGCCGACCGCGCCCTGCTCAAGGGGCTGCCGAAGGCGAAGGTCGACATGACGTGGGTGCCGTGGACGCACCGGCGCCTGGCCCGCGTCAGCGGATACGGGGCGGGGATCGAATCGCCCGGCTGGTACGGGCATCTGTTCAGCGCGCCCGACCGGCCCGTGGAGCGCTGGCTGACGAAGGTCGCCGGGCTGCTGCGCGAGGAGGACCGCATCGTGTCCTCCGCCCATGTCATCGAGGCCGTACGACTCGCCGAGACCCTCGCCGTGATGCGCGGGCGCCCGCTCGCGGGGCTCACGGAGACCACCGACGCGGTGCGGGCCGTGCTGTGCGAGGGCTCGGACGTACCGCTGGCGCTCATCCACGACAAGCTGGTGGTCGGTGACGTGCTGGGGGAGGTGCCCGAGGCGGCGCCCGCGGTGCCGCTGCAGCGCGACCTCACACGGCAGCAGCGTTCCCTGCGGCTCAAACCGGCCGCCGCGGAGAAGGAGCTGGACCTCGACCTGCGGGGCGACACCGACGCCGCGCGCAGCCGCCTGCTGCACCGGCTGCGGCTCCTGGGCGTGGCCTGGGGAGAGCCGGCGAGATCGGCGCGCGGTTCCACCGGAACCTTCCGCGAGTCGTGGCGGCTGCGCTGGGAGCCGGAGCTGTCCGTGCGGGTCGCGGAGGCCGGGGTGTGGGGGACGACCGTGCACGCCGCCGCGACCGCCAAGGCGGAGACGGACGCGATCGCCGCGAGGGCGCTCGCCGACGTCACGGCGCTCGCCGAGGTCTGCCTGCTCGCGGGGCTCGCGGACGCGCTGCCGACGGTGATGCGGATCCTCGCCGACCGCGCCGCCCTCGACGCGGACGTCGGTCACCTCGCCGGCGCCCTGCCCGCCCTGGTCCGCGCCCTGCGCTACGGCGACGTGCGCGGCACCGACACCGAAGCGCTCGCCGACGTGGCGGCGGGCCTCGCCGAGCGGGTCTTCGTCGGCCTGCCCCCGGCGTGCGCGGGGCTCGACGCGGAGGCGGCCGAGGAGATGCGCGGCCATGTCGACGCGGTGCACTCGGCCGTCGCGCTCCTGGAGGACAGCGGGGTGCGCGAGCGCTGGCGGACCGTGCTGCGCGTGCTCGCGGAGCGGGACGGCGTGGCCGGGGTGATCCGCGGGCGGTGCGCCCGGGTCCTCCTCGACGAGGGTGTGCTCGACGAGGAGGACGCGGCCCGGCTGATGAGCCTCGCCCTCTCGCCCGGCACCGCGCCGGCCGACGCGGCGGCGTGGATCGAGGGCTTCGTCGGGGGCGGTTCGGGCGGCGGGCTGCTCCTGGTGCACGACGAGCGGCTCCTGGCGCTGGTCGACGCGTGGCTGACGCGGGTGTCGGACGACGCGTTCACCGACGTGCTGCCGTTGCTGCGGCGCACGTTCTCGGCGTACGAGCCGGGTGTGCGGCGGACCTTGGGCGAGCTGGTCCGGCGCGGGCCCTCCGAGGGCGGGCAGTCCCCGGTCACCGGTGGACCGCGCGGCTTCGGAGAGGAACTGGACACGGAGCGGGCGGACGCGGTGCTGCCGGTGCTGCGCCTCCTGCTCGGTGCGGATGCAGGTGCGGGTCCCGGCGGCGACGGCCGTGGCGGAAACGGCGAGGGCGACAACAGCACTGAGGGGGCGGTGGCATGACCGGCACCGGGAGCAGTACCGAGACCAGCACCGCGACCGGCACCGAGCGGAACACGGACGAGCGCTTGCGCCGTTGGCGCCTCGTGCTCGGCGGGGCGGACGCGGACGGCACAGGGTGCGGGCTCGAGGGGCAGGACGCCGCGATGGACGGCGCCCTCGCCGCGCTCTACGGCTCGGGCGGCGGCAAGCAACAGGGCGGCGGCAGCCGGAGCGCGGGGCTCGGGGCGTCCGCTCCGGCCGTGGCCCGCTGGCTCGGCGACATCCGGACCTACTTCCCGTCCTCCGTCGTCCAGGTCATGCAGCGGGACGCCATCGACCGGCTGGGCCTGTCCACGATGCTGCTCGAACCGGAGATGCTGGAGGCCGTCGACGCGGACGTGCACCTCGTCGGCACGCTGCTCTCGCTCAACAAGGCGATGCCCGAGACGACGAAGGAGACGGCCCGCGCCGTCGTGCGCAAGGTCGTCGAGGACCTCGAGAAGAAGCTCGCGACGCGCACCCGCGCCACCCTCACCGGAGCCCTCGACCGCAGCGCCCGCATTCAGCGGCCGCGCCACCACGACATCGACTGGAACCGCACGATCGCGGCCAACCTCAAGCACTACCTGCCCGAGTACCGCACGATCGTGCCCGAGCGGCTGATCGGGTACGGGCGCGCGGCGCAGTCCGTGAAGAAGGAGGTCGTCCTCTGCATCGACCAGTCGGGCTCGATGGCGGCGTCCGTCGTCTACGCCTCCGTCTTCGGGGCGGTGCTCGCGTCCATGCGCTCGATAGCAACCCGGCTCGTCGTCTTCGACACGGCCGTCGTGGACCTGACGGACCAGCTCGACGACCCGGTCGACGTCCTGTTCGGCACCCAGCTCGGCGGCGGCACGGACATCAACCGGGCGCTCGCGTACTGCCAGTCGCAGATCACCCGGCCCGCCGAGACCGTCGTCGTCCTCATCTCCGACCTCTACGAAGGAGGCATCCGCAACGAGATGTTGAAGCGGGTCGCCGCGATGAAGGCGTCCGGCGTGCAGTTCGTGACGCTGCTCGCGCTCTCCGACGAGGGGGCGCCCGCCTACGACCGGGAACACGCGGCGGCGCTCGCGGGATTGGGCGCGCCGGCCTTCGCCTGCACCCCGGACCTGTTCCCCGACGTCATGGCAGCGGCCATCGAGAAACGCCCCCTGCCGATACCGGACGCGACACCGGAAAAGGGTGCACCCACCGCGAACCGGATATGAGTACCCATCGGTAACAGGGGGCTTGCGCCGCCTCCCTCGCCCCATGCGAGGATTCGGCCACCGTGACTTCCCCGATGGCATTTCCCGCCCCCGTCGCGCGCCGGGTGCGCGCGACGGCTGGACGGCGTGCGCTGCAACTGGCGCTGCTGTTCGGCGGGTTGTTCGTCCTCGGGATCGTGTGCGGCGGCCGGGCGCAGGCGGACGGGTTGTCCGACGCCGGTTCGCTCGGTTCGGGGCACGTGGCGGTGCGGGAGCATGTCGCCCATTCCGTGGGGAAGTTGCGCGAGGCGGGTTCCCGGGAGGCCACGGACCCCTCCGAGGCATCCGAGGCGTCCGAGGACACCGAGTCCACCAAGGACACCGGGGCGTCCACGCACGCCAAGCCGACCGCGCCCACGCAGGACCGGAAGGCGGCGCCCGCCGCCCACCCCGCGCCTGCACCCGCAGCGGTTCGGCCCGCCGAGCCGACCCCGAACCCGGTCGACGCGCAGCACACACCCGGCACCGACGCACCCGGCACCGACGCACCCGGCACCGACGCACCCGGCGCCGAGCACGCGTCCGACGTACAGCACGTGTCCGGCGTAAAGCGCCTGGCGCGCCCGCTGCACGAGAAGCCCGCCGCTCCCGCCGCTCCCAGCGACCCCGCCACCCGCACCACCACATCCACCCCCACCCGAACCCTCACCACCCCCGTGCGGGCGTACCTCACCGAGCCGCTGCGTCAGCACATCGAGGGGCTCGGGGGCGACCAGGTCCGTCTGCGTTCCGCCGTCGACGCGCTGCGGTATCTGACGGCGCCGGTCGGTGCCACCGTGCGCCAGGTGACGGGGCCCGTCGAGGAGTTGGCGACGCGCGCCGTCGCGGAGCTCGTCGGAGCGGTGCCGGAGCAGCTGACGCACGGCCGCCTCGGCGAGGTCATCGGCATCGTGGACCCCGCCGACGCCCGGCCCGCGCCGCCCGCCGCGACCGCGCCGCAGCAGTCGGACACCCCGGCGGTGCACGGCGACCGGCCCGCCACGGCTGAGATCCGGTCCCACGCCGCGGTGAGCGGCCCGCAGGCGTACGACGTCGCGCGGTTCGGCGACGTACAGAAGGCGGAAGCGGGCACGCAGGCCGCGGCGCGTCCCGCGTCGCCCGTCGTGCCGCAGCGTCCCGACGGTGTGCCGTCGGCGGGCACGAGCGCGGGCGACGGTGGTTCGACGCGCCACGGTGATCTGCACGCGGCGACGTTCGGCGGCCGTGCGCCCGTACTGCTCGCGTCCGGCGCCACGGCGTCCGCGGGCACCGCGCCGGTGGTCGACCGGCTGCGCGACATTCCCGAATTCCCCGGCTAGGGCAGCCCTTCCCCGCCCGTGACCTGCCGCGCGGGGGCGGAACAGGTCTGCCCAGTCGTGAAGTGAATTCGAAGGAACTGACGTACCCATGAACAAGAACATCCGCCGCTCCATCGTGATAGCCGCCGGCGTTTCCGGCGCCTGGGCCCTCGGCTCCGCCGTCGCCAGCGCCGACGAGCTGCCCGCGCACTCGCTGTCCGTGCCGGACGTCGCAGGCGACACCGTCTCCGACGTGCAGAACGTGACGTCGGACGTGCAGGGCACCGCCTCGAAGGTGACCGACAAGGCCGACCAGCTCACGCAGAACAAGGCGACCGACAAGGCCGAGGCCGCCACTCAGCAGGCCAAGGCCCAGGTCCAGTCGAAGGCCCACCAGGCCCAGGCCCCGCAGATCAAGGCCCCCACCACCGCCGACGTCGCCGACGTCAAGGACAAGGCCGCCGGTCACGTCACCGCCGCCCAGGGCCACGTCGCCGACGCCCAGAAGCACGTCGCCGACGCCCGGGAGGGTGTCGACTACCTCTTCGGCCCGCTCGACGCCTTCGCCCCGCAGCTCCAGCAGGAGCTGACGCAGGCGGCGTCCCAGGCCCCCGCCTACGTACAGGACAACACTCAGAGCACCGTCCAGGGCGCCGCCCAGAACGTCCGCACGAACACCGGCCCGGCCGTCGGTGAGACCGCCGACGCCGTGCTTCCGCCGGTCGCCGCCACCGCCGTGCACGGCGTGCTGCCGGTCGTCGGCCAGGCCGTCGGCGACGTGACCACCCTCGCGGGCGGCGCGGTCGGCGACGTGACGCCGTTCGCCCAGACCGTCGTCGGCGACAACGTCGCGCCCTTCGCGACCGGTGTCACCGGCCAGGTCCAGCCGCTGGCCCAGGGTGTGGCCGGCGACAACGTGGCGCCCTTCGCGCAGAGCGTCGTCGGCAACGACGTCACCCCGTTCGCGGGCGGTGTCGTCGACTCCGTGCAGCCGCTCGTGCAGACGGTCGTCGACCACGTGCAGCCGGTCGTCGGCGGCGTCGGCACCAGCGCGCACGGCCTGGCGCAGGGCGTCACCGGCGACGTCCAGCCGCTCGCGCAGGGCCTGGTCGGCGACAACGTGGCCCCGTTCGTCCAGACCGTGGTCGGCGACGACGTCGCCCCGCTGGCCGGTGGCGTGACCCACGAGGTCGCCCCGTTCGCGCAGGACCTGACCGGCACCGTCACCGCCGACGCCCAGCCGCTCGCCGGCAACGCCGTCACCGGTGTGCAGGGCGTCGCCGGCTCCGTCGCGCCCAGCTACCTGCCCGGCGTCTGACCGACGCGACGGTGCCCGGTCGGCCGAAATCCATCGGTCGCACCGGGTCGCTTTCCGGGCATGACGGCGGGTGGTCCGCATGGGGACGTGACCACCCGCTGACCTGCGGCCTCACCGAGCGCACCCCCGCTCGGTGAGGCCGCTTTCATTCCCCGGGCGCCTCGGCAGCACCGTAGATAGCGCCACAAAAAGGGCGCTCTGTGATGGGTATCACCGCTCAGGTGTGATCTGCGATTTAGAAGCCGTCCCTGAGCGGCGATAACCTGCGAGACGGACATGCCGCGTACTCGGCCACCGTGTACGCCTCCCTAGTGACAGCAGCGACAGCACTCGTCACGTGTGACAGCGGAGTCACGTTGCCCCTCGCGGCACGCCCACGCAGATAACGAACCGCGAGATCACTGATAGGGACGGACGCGCGTGGACCTGTTCGAGTACCAGGCGAGGGACCTCTTCGCCAAGCACGGTGTACCGGTGCTGGCCGGTGAAGTCATCGACACGCCTGAGGCGGCCCGCGAGGCGACCGAGCGTCTTGGCGGCAAGTCCGTCGTCAAGGCGCAGGTGAAGGTCGGCGGCCGCGGCAAGGCCGGCGGCGTCAAGCTGGCTGCCACCCCCGACGAGGCCGTGCAGCACGCGACCAACATCCTCGGCATGGACATCAAGGGCCACACGGTCCACAAGGTGATGATGGCCGAGACGGCTCCGGAGATCGTGGAGGAGTACTACGTCTCCTTCCTCCTGGACCGCACCAACCGCACCTTCCTCTCCATCGCCTCCGTCGAGGGCGGCATGGAGATCGAGGAGGTGGCGGCCACCCGCCCGGAGGCCGTCGCCAAGACGCCGATCGACGCCAATGAGGGCGTGACCCCCGAGGTCGCCCGCAAGATCGTCACGGACGCCAAGTTCCCGGCCGAGGTCGCCGACCAGGTCGCCGAGATCCTCCAGACGCTGTGGAAGACCTTCATCGACGAGGACGCCCTCCTCGTCGAGGTCAACCCGCTGGCCAAGGTGAAGTCCGGCAAGGTCCTCGCCCTCGACGGCAAGGTGTCCCTGGACGAGAACGCCGGCTTCCGGCACCCCGACCACGAGGCCCTTCAGGACAAGGACGCGGCCGACCCGCTCGAGGCCGCTGCCAAGGAGAAGGACCTCAACTACGTCAAGCTCGACGGCGAGGTCGGCATCATCGGTAACGGTGCCGGTCTGGTCATGTCGACGCTGGACGTCGTCGCGTACGCCGGTGAGAACCATGGCGGCGTGAAGCCGGCCAACTTCCTGGACATCGGTGGCGGCGCCTCCGCCCAGGTGATGGCGAACGGCCTGGAGATCATCCTCGGCGACTCCGACGTCAAGTCGGTCTTCGTCAACGTCTTCGGCGGCATCACCGCCTGCGACGAGGTCGCCAACGGCATCGTCCAGGCGCTCGCGCTCCTCGAGGAGAAGGGCGAGAAGGTCGAGAAGCCCCTCGTCGTCCGCCTCGACGGCAACAACGCCGAGCTGGGTCGCAAGATCCTCTCCGACGCCAACCACCCGCTGGTGCAGCGCGTGGACACCATGGACGGCGCGGCCGACAAGGCCGCCGAGCTCGCGGCCGCGAAGTAAGGGACGAGGGACAGAACAGCCATGGCTATCTTCCTCAACAAGGACAGCAAGGTCATCGTCCAGGGCATGACCGGTGCCACGGGCATGAAGCACACCAAGCTCATGCTGGCCGACGGCACGAACATCGTCGGTGGCGTCAACCCGCGCAAGGCGGGCACGTCCGTCGACATCGACGGCAATGACATCCCGGTCTTCGGCTCGGTCGCCGAGGCGATGGAGAAGACGGGCGCCAACGTGTCCGTGCTCTTCGTCCCGCCGGCCTTCTCCAAGGCCGCCGTGGTCGAGGCGATCGACGCCGAGATCCCGCTCGCCGTGGTCATCACCGAGGGCATCGCCGTCCACGACTCCGCCGCGTTCTACGCGTACGCGAAGTCGAAGGGCGACAAGACCCGCATCATCGGCCCGAACTGCCCCGGCCTCATCACGCCGGGCCAGTCGAACGCCGGCATCATCCCGGGCGACATCACGAAGCCGGGCCGCATCGGCCTGGTCTCGAAGTCCGGCACGCTGACGTACCAGATGATGTACGAGCTCCGTGACATCGGCTTCTCGTCCGCCGTCGGCATCGGTGGCGACCCGGTCATCGGCACGACGCACATCGACGCGCTCGCCGCGTTCGAGGCCGACCCCGAGACCGACCTGATCGTCATGATCGGTGAGATCGGCGGCGACGCCGAGGAGCGCGCGGCCGACTACATCAAGGCCAACGTGACGAAGCCGGTCGTCGGCTACGTCGCGGGCTTCACGGCGCCCGAGGGCAAGACCATGGGCCACGCCGGCGCCATCGTCTCCGGCTCCTCCGGCACCGCGCAGGCGAAGAAGGAGGCCCTCGAGGCCGCCGGCGTCAAGGTCGGCAAGACGCCGACCGAGACGGCGAAGCTGGCGCGCGAGATCCTCAGCTAAGAGGTTCTCTGCCAGGAGCTTCTCCTACGCAGCTCAGTGGGCCCGCACCGGTGACGGTGCGGGCCCACTCGCGTTGCGCCACGCGCGCTATTCGGTCCTCGGTGTGAGCCGCTCGGGCCCTCCGCTCAGCTTCTCCCGCAGCTCCTTGCGCAGCTCCAGATCCGCCTGCGTCAGCGGTTCGGGACCGGTCAGCGGCGGTACGCCGGCGATCGGTGAGCCCGGCGCCGGTACCGGCTCGTAGTGCGTGGGCGCCACCCGCACGGTCAGCGCCGTCGCGCCGATGATGAAGACCGTGAACGCGACGGCCGCCCGAGTCCAGAGCCGGGTGCGCCGCTCGCCGCCGCTGCGCACCACCGTGGACACGGGCGCCTCCAGCTGTTCCGAGCCCGCCAGCTCCGCGAGCCGCCGGTGCAGCTGCTCGGGGACCGCGAGGTCGGGCAGCCGCCGGGCGACCGCCTCACGGGCGTGCAGGATGCGGTTCGCGGCGGCCGGCGTGCTGGCCTCCGTCTCCGCCGCGGTGTCCGGCAGATCCAGGCCCACCCCGTCGTACAGCAGCAGCGTGCGCCGGTAGACGGGCGGCAGGTCGAGGAGCGCGCCGAGCAGCTCGCGGTCCTCCGGGGTGGCGGGCGGCGCCTCCGGCTGTCGCTTGCCGGGGCGCAGGCCGTGCCACGGCGACATCGCGTACTCGTACGCCGCCGCGCGCACCCAGCCCGCCGGGTCCGGGTCGACCGCCACCTCGGGCCAGTTCTGCCAGGCCTGCTGGAAGGCGCGCTCGACGGCCTCGCGGGCGAGGATCCTGCGGCCGGTGAGCAGATAGGTCTGCCGGACGAGGAATGGCGCGGCGTGCGTGTAGAGCGCGTCGAAGGCCTCGGCGGCGGTCCGGGCGCGGGATGCCGCCGCGACGGGGTTCTGTTCCATGACGGCCGTGGCGGTGGCCCCGGCCGTCGGCGGCGCGGGTTCTTGTATCGCGGCGGCCTTCAGGGCCGGCCCCGCCGTCGTCGGTGCCGCGGTCGTCGATGCCGCTGTCGTCGGGGACGGCTCCTCCGCGGCGGTCAGCTCCGCCAGGAGGCGTGCGTACGCCTCCCGCTTCTGACCCTTTGGAGTGGTGCGGCCGGCCTCCCAGCGACGGACGGTTTCGCGCGTCACGCCGATCCGCTCGGCGACCTGGTCCCGGGACAGCGAGCCGGCCTCGCGGAGCAGACGGCGCTCCTTGGGCGGCGGCAGTGGGGTGGCAGCGCCCTGCGTCATCGTGAACTCCACACACCCTTTCGTGCGAAAAAGAACATAAACGTATCTTGTGCGACACATCCGGGCTTCGCCTGTTGCGCGAGGTAAAGGCGTGTCGTTGGGAGCATGGTCCCGTGACCCAAATGACCGGCCTTGGACTGTCGTTGCCCCTGCTCCTGACCCGGCTGCGGGAACGGGCCCCGGGCCCCGTCGGGAGTGCGCTGCGCGGGGCCCTCGCCGCGGGACTCGGGCTCGGGGCGTGCGCCGTGCTCGTGATGGTGCTGTGGATCAGCTCGCCGTTCCCCGACAGCGGGCCCAGCGGCGCGCTGCACACCGCCGCCGCGCTGTGGCTCCTGGCGCACGGCGCCGAAGTGATCAGAACGGACACCCTGTCCGGGGTGCCCGCCCCGCTGGGAGTCAGTCCTCTGCTGCTGCTCGCGATGCCGGCGTGGCTGGTGCACCGGGCGGCGCGGGACGCGGCGGAGGAGTCCGAGTCCGTGGCGGGCGTCTGGGCCGGTGTGGCGGTCGGCTACCTCTCGGTGGCGGCCGCGGCGACGTACTACTGCGCGGGCGGCGAGCTGCGCCCCTCGTGGGTGAGCTGCGTGGCGCATCTGGTCGTGCTCGCGGTGGCCGCGTCGGGATTCGGGGTGTGGACGGCGCACGGGCGGCCGTACGGTCCGCTGCCCGCGCCGCTGGCGGGACGGCTCCCGGAGGGGTTCGTACGGGAGGTGGTGCCGGTCGCCGTGCGGGCGGCGGTGGCCGGGGTGCTCGCGCTGGTCGCGGGCGGGGCGCTGCTGGTGGCCGGGATGCTCGTGTGGCACGGGGAAGCGGTGCGGGTGTCGTTCCTGCAGCTCACGGGGGCCTGGTCGGGGCGGCTCGCGGTGCTGCTGCTCTGCGCGGGGCTCGTGCCGAACGCCGCGATCTGGGGGTCGGCGTACGCGCTAGGTCCCGGGGTCGCCCTCGGGGTCGGGCACACCGTGGGGCCGCTGGGGAGTTCCGGGGCCGCGATGCTGCCCGCGTTCCCGTTGCTCGTGGCGGTGCCGAAGGCCGGGGACGGCTCGCCGCTCACGTGGGCCGTGGGGGTGGTGCCCGTGGTGGCGGGAGTGGTCGTGGCGGGGTTCGTCGTGACGGCGGGAGCGGGGTGGACGTGGCGGCGGATCGCGGGCGGCGTGGCCGTGGCCGGGGCGCTGTGCGGGGTGGCGATGGGGTGCTTGGCCGGGGCCGCCGGTGGGGCCCTCGGCCGGTCGGCGCTCGCGGAGTTCGGGCCGGTGGGATGGGTGACCGGGGCGGTGGCCGCGGGGTGGGTGTGCGTGGTGGGGGTGCCGGTGGGGTCGGCGGTGTGGTGGTGGCGGGAGCGGGGGACGCGGGCGGCCATGGTTGACGAGGAGCCGGAGCGGCCGGCTCAGGACCGGGAGCCCGAGAAGGTGTCGGTGACGGCGCCGGAGAGGGAGACGGAGCGGGCGAAGGACGACTCCTTCGCCCTCTACGACTTCTTCGACGAGGACCCGCGCCCTTGAGGCGCATTTCCAGCCCCTCCGGCGTTTGAGGCGCGGGGTCCGGGGCGGAGCCCCGAGGCCGCAACCCCGGGTCAGCGCTCGCCGAGAAGGGGCCGCAGCTCCTTCGGCAGAAGGTCCTCGCAGGACTTCTTCGCCGCGTTGGTCAACGCATCCGTACGGCACTCGTAGTAGTCGCTGTAGACCATCTTCGCCGTGAACAACGACGCCACCATCGCCAGCGCGAGCGCCCCCGTGACCAGGCCACTGATCGCAGCCGTCGTCTGCGGACGCGTGGCCTCGGAGCCCGCGGGGCGGGGCGTCGCGGCGACCGGGGTGTCCGGGTCCGCCGGGCGGGGCGACTTCATGCGCAGCGCGCTGACGCCCCAGTACAGGGCGAGCACGCCGAGCAGCAGGGCCACGTACGGCCAGCTGAACAGGGCGAAGAAGAAGCCCCACATGCCGGAGAGCAGCGCGTAGCGCGCGCGGCGCTGGGCCGGGTCCGTCGGGTCCCAGCGCATGCCGCCGGGGCCGGGGCCCTGCCCGCCGTTCTGCCCCTCGGGGCCGCCGTTCCCGCCGTTGCCCGGACGGTCGCCGAAGCGGCCGCCCTGCGCGCGGCCCGGCTGACGGTCGCTCCACTGGCCGCCCCAGGGCGAGTTCCCGCCGCTCTGCCCGGAATCGGAGCCGGATCCCGAGTCGGAGTCCGAGCCCTCCGGGTGGCGCGGCTGCCACGGCCTGTCGGGCGCGTCGTCGGCCGGCGGCGCGAACGGATTGCTGTCCCTGGAGTCGTCCGTCTCCTTGGACGATTCCTTGGACGGCGGCGACGGCGGCGTGGGTCGGCCTTCGCGCGGCAGGACGGCGCCGTTGGGCAGCGTGAGGCGAAGGCTTCGGTCCGGCATCAGATGTGCGTCTTCCCCTAGGTCGTCGGTCACGGGGGCCGCTGGCGCGGCCCGGCGTGGCGTTCTTCACGTCAACGTCCGATGGCCGCTCAGCGTTCCGTTCCGCCGACGCTACCTGTAGCCCCGGCCCCCGTCCCGTGGGGGCCGTCGGCCGTGCCGGTATCGTTGCTGCCGGTCGGCCGCTTCGTAGGGTTCCCCGTATCGGGGAAGGCGAAGCGTTCATGCGAACGCACAAAGATGCGGTCGCACGAGCGGAAGCACAAGCACGAGCCGACCGCGCAACGTAGCTCCCCAAGAAAGGGCCCCGTCGTGGCCAAGGCCAAGCGCCTCGTCGTGCTGGTCTCCGGATCAGGAACGAATCTGCAGGCACTCCTCGACGCGATCGCGGCGCAGGGTACCGATGCGTACGGCGCCGAGATCGTGGCCGTCGGCGCCGACCGTGAGGGCATCGCGGGCCTGGAGCGCGCCGAGCGCGCCGGTCTGCCCACGTTCGTGTGCCGCGTGAAGGACCACGCCACCCGCGAGGAGTGGGACCGCGCGCTGGCCGAGGCCACCGCCGCGTACGAGCCGGACCTGGTGGTCTCCGCGGGGTTCATGAAGATCGTGGGCAAGGAGTTCCTGGCCCACTTCGGCGGGCGGTTCGTGAACACGCACCCGGCCCTGCTGCCCAGTTTTCCCGGTGCGCACGGTGTGCGGGACGCGCTCGCGTACGGCGCCAAGGTCACCGGATGCACCGTCCACTTCGTCGACGACGGCGTCGACACCGGCCCGATCATCGCCCAGGGCGTGGTCGAGATCCGGGACGAGGACGACGAAAGCGCTCTGCACGAGCGCATCAAGGAAGTCGAGCGCACGCTGCTCGTCGATGTCGTGGGGCGGCTCGCCCGTAACGGCTTCAGCATTGAGGGACGAAAGGTAGTTATCCCGTGAGCGCCGAGAACAAGCGGCCCATCCGCCGTGCACTGGTGAGCGTCTATGACAAGACGGGTCTGGAGGAGCTGGCGCGCGGCCTGCACGAGGCGGGCGTCGAGCTCGTGTCGACGGGCTCCACCGCCGGAAAGATCGCCTCCGCCGGGGTGCCGGTCACCAAGGTCGAGGAGCTCACCGGGTTCCCCGAGTGCCTCGACGGCCGCGTGAAGACGCTGCACCCGAAGGTGCACGCGGGCATCCTGGCCGACCTGCGCCTGGAGGACCACCAGAAGCAGCTCGCCGACCTCGGTGTGAAGCCCTTCGACCTGGTGA
The DNA here is from genome assembly GCF_054871485.1 of Streptomyces sp. UC4497. NCBI lineage: Bacteria > Bacillati > Actinomycetota > Actinomycetes > Kitasatosporales > Streptomycetaceae > Streptomyces > Streptomyces sp. UC4497. The sequence continues at coordinate 188,059 of NZ_JBTYHB010000011.1, forward strand.
TCGTGAACCTGTACCCGTTCCGGGAGACCGTCGCCTCGGGCGCGACCCCCGACGAGTGCGTCGAGCAGATCGACATCGGCGGCCCCTCGATGGTCCGCGCCGCCGCCAAGAACCACCCGTCGGTCGCCATCGTCACGAGCCCCGAGCGGTACGCGGGTGTCCTCGCGGCCGTCAAGGACGGCGGCTTCGACCTCGCCACCCGTAAGCGCCTCGCCGCCGAGGCGTTCCAGCACACGGCGTCGTACGACGTGGCTGTCGCGAGCTGGTTCGCGGACGACTACGCGGCTGCCGACGACTCCGGCTTCCCGGACTTCATCGGTGCCACGTACGAGCGCAAGAACGTGCTCCGTTACGGCGAGAACCCGCACCAGGGCGCGGCTCTCTACGTCGACGGCACGCGCGGCCTCGCCGAGGCCGAGCAGCTGCACGGCAAGGAGATGTCGTACAACAACTTCACGGACACGGACGCCGCGCGCCGTGCCGCGTACGACCACGAGGACCCCTGCGTCGCGATCATCAAGCACGCGAACCCGTGCGGTATCGCCGTCGCCTCGAACGTGGCGGAGGCGCACCGCAAGGCGCACGCCTGTGACCCGCTGTCCGCGTTCGGCGGCGTCATCGCCGTGAACCGCCCGGTCACCAAGGAGATGGCGGAGCAGGTCGCCGACATCTTCACCGAGGTCATCGTCGCGCCCGACTACGAGGACGGCGCCCTCGAAGCCCTCACCAAGAAGAAGAACATCCGCGTGCTGCGCGCCCCGAACGGCCCGGCCGCGAAGGTCGAGACGAAGCAGATCGACGGCGGCGCGCTCCTCCAGGTCACCGACCGCCTCCAGGCCGACGGCGACAACCCGGCGACGTGGACGCTCGCGACCGGCGACGCCCTGTCCCAGGGCGAGTTGGACGAGCTGGCGTTCGCCTGGAAGGCCTGCCGCGCGGTGAAGTCCAACGCGATCCTGCTCGCCAAGGACGGCGCCTCCGTCGGCGTCGGCATGGGCCAGGTCAACCGCGTCGACTCCGCGAAGCTCGCCGTCGAGCGGGCCGGCGAGGAGCGGGCGCGCGGCGCGTACGCCGCCTCCGACGCGTTCTTCCCGTTCCCGGACGGCCTGGAGATCCTGACGGCCGCGGGCGTCAAGGCCGTGGTCCAGCCGGGCGGTTCGGTCCGCGACGAACTGGTCGTCGAGGCCGCGAAGAAGGCGGGCGTGACGATGTACTTCACGGGCACGCGCCACTTCTTCCACTGATCCACTGCATCGCACGACGAAGGGCCCGCCGGTTTCGACCGGCGGGCCCTTCGTCGTCGTACGGGAGCGAGGTGCGGCGTCAGGAGTTCGTGACGACGGCGGTCTTCGCGGCCTTGTCGTGCCAGCCCTGAAGGCGGCCCGACTTGTCCCAGAACGGGGAGAGGAAGACGAGGAGCTGGCCGATACCGCAGGCGATCACGCCGGCGATGGGGATCAGAATGCGCACGAGCGCACTGCCGAAGCCCGGCTTGCCACCGTTCTCGGCGTTGACGACGCGGATACCGACGGCCATCTTGCCGAGCGTGGCGCCGACGGTGGCGATCATCAGCCACTCGTAGAGGAACATGACGAGGTACAGGACGCCGACGACCGCGAAGGTCGAGGCCAGCATGCTCGACGAGGCGTCGTTCACGCAGGTCGAGTAGTCCGAGGCGTACGGGTCACAGTCCTGGACCGAGGACATGGAGCCCACGATGCCCACGAAGGACAGGATGGCGTTGATGATCCCGATCAGCACACCGTCGATGAGGCGCCCGCCGAAGCGGCGGCCCATCGAGGCGGGCGCGCCGGGCCCCGACTGCGGGAAGTAGCCACCCGGGCCGCCGGGACCCTGCGGGTACGCGCCGTACGGCTGCCCCGGCTGCTGCTGGGGGTACCCGTAGGGCTGCGCGGGCTGCTGCTGCGGATAGCCGTAGCCCTGCGGCGGGACGCCCTGCGGGGCCTGCTGGGGGTAGCCGGCGGGCTGCGGCGGCTGCTGGCCGTAGGGGCTGCCCTGTGGGGGCTGCTGCGGCTGCTGGCCGTAGGGGTTGTTCGGGTCGCCGAAACTCATGGCGGGATCCTCCGGTGAGCGGATGGGGACGGAGCGGATCTGCGGAGGATCACCACGGCCTAGCGGTTGCCCGAGCGGCAGTCCCCCCTGCCGCTGATCCGCGGCACTGCGCGGATCATGCTCGTAAACCGGACACCCTTCTGTCCAGTGGACCCCGCAGGCTGTTGTGCAAGTGCAACTTGGGTGAATCCCGGCCGCCCTGAAAGAATGGCGGCATGACCGCCCAGATTCTCGATGGCAAGGCCACCGCAGCCGCGATCAAGTCCGATCTGACCGCCCGCGTGGCGGCGCTGAAGGAGAAGGGGGTCACGCCGGGGCTCGGCACGATCCTCGTAGGGGAGGACCCCGGAAGTCAGAAGTACGTGGCAGGAAAGCACCGTGACTGCGCGCAGGTCGGCATCGCGTCGATCCAGCGCGAGCTGCCCGCGACGGCCACGCAGGAGGAGATCGAGGCCGTCGTCCGCGAGCTCAACGAGGACCCGGCCTGCACCGGCTACATCGTCCAGCTGCCGCTGCCCAAGGGCATCGACGAGAACCGCGTCCTCGAACTGATGGACCCGGACAAGGACGCCGACGGCCTGCACCCGATGAACCTCGGCCGCCTCGTCCTCAACGAGCCGGCGCCGCTGCCCTGCACCCCGTACGGCATCATCACGCTGCTCAGGAAGCACGGCGTGGAGATCAAGGGCGCCGAGGTCGTCGTCGTCGGCCGTGGCGTCACCATCGGCCGCCCGATGCCCCTGCTGCTCACCCGCAAGTCCGAGAACGCCACGGTGACGCAGTGCCACACCGGCACCCGTGACCTGTCCGCGCACCTCAAGCGGGCCGACATCGTCGTGGCCGCCGCGGGCGTGCCGCACCTGATCAAGCCCGAGGACATCAAGCCGGGCGCCGCCGTGCTCGACGTCGGCGTCTCGCGCGACGAGAACGGCAAGATCGTCGGCGATGTGCACCCCGGCGTCACCGAGGTCGCCGGCTGGATCTCGCCGAACCCGGGCGGCGTGGGCCCGATGACCCGCGCCCAGCTTCTCGTGAACGTGGTCGAGGCCGCCGAACGGGACGCGAACGGTGTCGGCTGAGGCGGCCGGGAGCATGGCGATGGGCGCCGAGGGTGCCGCCGAGGACCCGAAGAAGCCCGGCAGTCGGCGTTTCCCGCTCTTCACGCGCGACACCGCGCGCCCGGAGGGCGGCGGCCGGGCCGCGGGCGGGGACGCGCCGGCGCCCGCCCGCCAGTGGCCGCTGATCGCCGTTCTCTCGGTGACCGCGATCGGGCTGCTGCTGACCGCCTTCGGCCTGTTCCGCGTCGGCACGATCCTGGTGGGTGTCGCGCTGCTCGGCGGGGCCGTGCTGCGCTGGCTGCTGCCGGACGTCGGGATGCTGGCCGTGCGCTCGCGCTTCACCGACATGATCACGTGCGCGGGGCTCGGCATCGTCATCGTGCTGCTTGCGATGATGGCGCAGCCCGACCCGTGGCTGACGATTCCGTTTCTTCAGGACACGCTGCACTTCACGGTGCGATGAGCCGTCGGTGAGCCGTCCATGAGCCGTCGGTGAGCCACTGGCAACCCCAAGTGACAGGCGGGGCCTCCATCTTGGAGGCCCCGCCTCCTTTTGTGGTGATCTCCGGCACGTTCTCGGGGTTTTCCGCACGCAAGGCCCGGTCCACGCTGTCGAATGACCCCGTACGCCCCCGGACCGGGAACTGACATCCTGGTTTCCCGCATCCCAATGGGTAGCCAGTGGGGGCCGAAGCGCGACGCGCGGCGCGGGGGATCAGGGCTCGCGGGGGGAATAGGGGGAAGGGCGATATGCCTCGTTGGAAGGCGCTTCCGGATGAACTCGACCCACAGGTCAGGGAGTTCGCCGGACAGCTGCGCCGACTCGTGGACCGCAGCGGCCTGGGGATCGCCGCGCTCGCGGACCGGACCGGGTACAGCAAGACGTCGTGGGAGCGGTACCTGAACGGGCGGCTGCTCGCACCCAAGGGTGCCATCGTCGCGCTCGCCGAGGTGACCGGCACCAATCCCGTCCATCTGACGACGATGTGGGAGCTCGCGGAGCGCGCGTGGAGCCGTTCCGAGATGCGCCACGACATGACCATGGAAGCCATCCGGATATCCCAGGCGCGGGCCGCGCTGGGCGAGTTCGGGGGGCCCGCGCAGACCACGCAGACCAAACCGGCCAAGCCCGCGAAGCCCGCCAAGCAGGCCAAACCGGCCGGGGCGGCCGGGGCGCACCGCCCGACCGTGCCGCCGCAGGCGACGGCGCCGAGCGTGGACCAGTTCGGCCCTGCCCCCGTGCTGCCGCCGCAGGAACCCCCGCGGGGCGCGGTGCCGGGCGGCGACGGGGGCGGCCGGCGCCGGCTGATGATGTTCGGGGCCGGGGCCCTGGGCGCCGTCCTGATCATCGCCGTCGGCTTCTTCGTGCTCAAGGGGAACGAGGGCGATCCCGAGGCCAAGAAGTCGCCCTCGCCGAGCGCGAGCGCGACCCAGCTGCCCGAGGGCGTCAAGTGCGTGGGCGCGGGCTGCGGCGGCAAGGACCCGGAGGCCATGAACTGCGGCGGCGACCTCGCGCTGAACTCCACGGAGGCCGTGATCGGCACCGTCACCGTCCAGGTCCGCTACAGCAAGACCTGCAAGGCGGCGTGGGGCCGGATCCAGGGCGCGGCGCCCGGGGACGTCGTACAGCTGCAGAAGGGTTCCACGCCCTCGAAGAAGGGCACGGTCAGCGCCGCGGACACGGACGCGTACACGCCGATGGTGGCCGTGGACGCGGCCTCCGACGTCAAGGCGTGCGCGACGCTCGCGAGCGGGCAGAAGGGCTGCACCAAGTAGCTCCGCACAGAGGGGGCATGGGTGCGCCGCTTCGGGGAAGGCGGACCACTACCCCCACGGGATGGCGCAGTAGCACCCCCACGGCGGCCGTCTGAGCCTTTCTCTCCCGGGCTCGGCGGCCGTCCTTGTGTTCGGACCGTGGCACCGGAGGGCCGCTGTGGGGCGATCCACATGGACCTGTGGTTCCCCTTCGGGCGGGGCGCGATAGCCTGACGAACGGATCTCTTGATACCAAGAGATCGATCAAATGACCTGCTGTCCTACGGAGAACGCCATGACCCGCACTCCCGTGAACGTCACCGTCACCGGCGCCGCCGGCCAGATCGGCTACGCACTGCTCTTCCGCATCGCCTCCGGCCAGCTGCTCGGCGCGGACGTGCCGGTCAAGCTGCGTCTCCTGGAGATCACCCCGGCGCTCAAGGCCGCCGAGGGCACCGCCATGGAGCTCGACGACTGCGCCTTCCCGCTGCTTCAGGGCATCGAGATCACCGACGACCCGAACGTCGCCTTCGACGGCGCCAACGTCGGCCTCCTCGTCGGCGCCCGCCCGCGTACGAAGGGCATGGAGCGCGGTGACCTCCTCGAGGCCAACGGCGGCATCTTCAAGCCGCAGGGCAAGGCCATCAACGACCACGCCGCGGACGACGTCAAGATCCTCGTCGTCGGCAACCCGGCGAACACCAATGCGCTGATCGCCCAGGCCGCCGCCCCGGACGTACCGGCCGAGCGCTTCACCGCGATGACCCGCCTCGACCACAACCGTGCGCTGACCCAGCTCGCGAAGAAGTCGGGCGCCACGGTCGCCGACATCCAGCGCCTGACCATCTGGGGCAACCACTCGGCCACCCAGTACCCGGACATCTTCCAGGCCACGGTCGCCGGCAAGCCCGCCATCGAGGCCATCGGCAACGACGAGAAGTGGCTGGCCGAGGACTTCATCCCGACCGTCGCCAAGCGCGGTGCCGCGATCATCGAGGCCCGTGGCGCGTCCTCCGCCGCCTCCGCCGCCAACGCCGCGATCGACCACGTCCACACGTGGGTCAACGGCACGGCCGAGGGCGACTGGACCTCCATGGGCATCCCGTCGGACGGCTCCTACGGCGTCCCGGAGGGCATCATCTCGTCCTTCCCCGTCACCACGAAGGACGGCAAGTACGAGATCGTCCAGGGCCTGGAGATCAACGAGTTCTCGCGTACGCGCATCGACGCGTCCGTGCAGGAGCTGGTGGACGAGCGCGAGGCCGTGCGCGGCCTGGGCCTCATCTGATCCAGTGATCCACCGATCCACTGATCGGCGCCTGACGTTCATGTGACCCGCGCGGTCGCTGCGGTTGCCCCTCGGACTTCCCGTCCGAGGGGCAACCGCTTTTCTGTGGTCCCACCACACAGCATGCGGAGTATCCAGTTCTGCATGTCACCGCTACGTCCTATGCTTCTCCTTCATCAACTGCCGCACGAGAACGGGTAGTTCGAACAGTCATCATCGATGGCATCGGGGGAGTGGTGTGAGCACCGCCTATGTACCGCAGCAGTCGTCATCCGAGGCCGACGTCGGGGCGGTGGGGCCACCCCCGCCGGCGAAACCGCCGCACGCCAGCGAGGCCACCCGGCTGCTCTGCGCCGGCGCCTATCTCGACCAGGGCTACCGGGACCGGGTCATCGAACAGCTGCATCTGCACGAGCAGCGCATCGCGGCCCCCTCGCTCGGCTTCGACGCGGCCCGCGTCCTCGCGCACGCGTTACGCGCCCGGCGCATCGAAGTGGCCTGGTCCGGGGCCGTGCTCGGCCTGTGGGTCGTGGGCCTGCCGCTGACCGGCTACTGGATCCTCGCCTTCCTGCTGCCGTCCGCGCTGCTCGCGCTCGGCGTCTGGATCCGCGGGCCCCAGGAGCGGCCGCCGGTCTACCGCCGGGTGGCCGCCTGGTACGTACGCTGGTGGGGTCGGGGCCTGCTGATCATGCTGCTGCTCTCCACCGTGGCCATGGTCACCAGCGACGAGAACGACTACGACAGCTTTTCCTACGAGGTCCGTTCGGGCCTGCGCGACGTCCTGCCCGACGTCCTGAGCTGGATGGTTCCCGAGGGCTCCGCCTCCGGTGACGCCCTGCACGGCTGGCTCACGATGCTGCTGCTCGTCCTGATCGCCGCGTGCGTGGGCGCCCAGCGCAGCCAGTTCGCACGCGCGCTCGGGGCCGAACTGTCCGAGGCGCGGTTCGGGGACGCGAGCGCCGACCCGGCGGAGAGCGCCGAGGGCGCCCGCTTCCAGCGGGTGAAGCGGCGGATCAGGGTCGAGCAGCACGCACCGCTGATCATGTACCACGCCGTCCGCCCGTTCTGCGGGGCCGGCGAACCGGTCGACACCTGGACCCTCGCCGTCGAGCTGCGGCCCGACCGGATGAAGAAGCAGCAGCCGCTCAACAACCGGAAGATCCTGGAGCAGGTCCGCCCGCTGCTCGAACAGCTGCGGCTGCCCGCCGAGTTCGCGGGCACCACCGTGCGCGACCGGCTGCGCTGGCTGGAGATCGACGAGTGCGTCTTCCTGCCCGCCGAGGGCCTCGCGCACCGGGAGGACGCCCCGTACCGGCCGGAGGCCTTCGAGGAGCACCGGGCCCGGTCCGTCGAGGAGGGCGCGGAGAAGCGCCGGCACTTCCTGCGGATCCGGGTCGGCGGCTGGGAGGAGGAGCTGGTCGTCACCGTCTTCGTCCGCGTCCACACCCAGGGCCGGATGCTGATGCTGGAGATCGCGCCGCACGTCCTCGCCCCGGTGCGGGAGCCGTTCCAGAACGCGGACCGCACCGCCCACCAGTTCCGCCACAACAACCCGCTCGGCAAGGCCGCCTGGGCCTTCGGGCGGGTGGCGGGCTCCCCCGTGCGCTCCCTCGTCACCGTCGGCCGCTGGGCCGGGTACGGCTGGCGGGTGCTCACCGGCGGGTACGGGAGCGCGCTGCCGGACGGACCCACCGTGTCGGTGCGCGAGCTCGGATCGGAGGGGCCCGGCTCGCTGTTCCAGCAGATGGACGTCGAGCGCTACCTCAAGTCGATCCAGGACCGCATCGCCAACGGAGTGCTCCACGCGCTCGCCGAATCCGGCTACCAGACCGGCGAGTTCGTCCAGAAGATCGTGAACATCAGCAGTGGCGGCGTGAACATCGACCGGGTCGAGGACTCCACCTTCGCCGTCGGTTCGCACGCCAGCGCGACGTCGGGAACGGCCGACGGCACCGCGCCGAACGAGAAGGGAGCCGACGACCATGGCAGCGAATGAGGAGCCCTCGGTCAGCATCGGTGACGTCCACGGCAGCACCTTCGCCATCGGCAGCCACGCCCGCGCGGAGAGCCACACGAACAGCGCGCCGCAGCAGGACGAGGCGATGCGGGAGCTGCTCGAGGCGGTCCGCGCGCTCCGCGCCGACCTGCCCCGGCTCCGCGACGACGACGGACAGCTGCGCACCCTCGACGCCGAACTCGCCGAGACGGAGGATGAGATCACCCGTACCGGCAGCGCCCCGGCGACCCGGATCGAGCGGCTGCGTGCGCTGCTCGGCGACTCCCAGGCGGTCGTCTCGCTGCTCGCGTCGGCCGGCACGGTGGCGGCCATGCTGGGGAACATGAGATGAGCGGACGCCACTGGAACGAGGAGGCCCAGCGCTGGGAGGAGGCGGGTACGGGCCCCGGGTCCGTGTCGTCGCCGCCTCCGCCGCGGCCGGACTTCGCCCCACCGACGCCCTGGCCCGAGGTGCAGGAACCGCCCCCGCCCCCGTCGCAGCCCGGCCGGACCCGGCGCTTCGCCGTCGTGGTGCTGGGCGCGGCCGTCCTCGGCGCCGCCGTCGCGACGACGGTGGTGCTGCTCGGCCGCAGTGACGACCCGGGGCCCGATCCGAAGCCGACCGGGACGTCCGCGGCGCCCACCAGCTCAGGCCCGGAGCCCACTCCCACGCCCACACCGACCGCCTCGCCGACCGGCGAGCTTCCCGCCGGGTACCGGGAGGTGGCGGACGACGCGGGCTTCACGCTCGCGGTGCCCGAGGGCTGGGACCGCAGCGAGAGCAAGCAGGGCGTGTTCTACACGTCTCCCGACGAGGCCTCGCTCATCCAGATCTTCACCATCACGGAGCCGGACACCACACCGCTCGAATCGCTTCGGGTCGCGTCCGACAGCCTCTCGAGGAGTCTTGCGAAGGACGGGTACGAGCAGTCCGCACTGGAGGAGACGTCGGCGCCCGAGGGGGCCTCGGAAGCGGTCACCGACGAGGCGGCCGAGCTCGTCTACTCGTACGACAGCGAGAAGCTGGGCGCGCGCAGAAAGGTGGTCGACTTCTCGTTCACGGCGCAGGACGGCACCCAGTACGCGGTCCTCGTCGCGGGCCCGGAGTCCGAGTGGCCCGGGCAGCGGGACCGGCTCGCCGCCGCGCTGTCGCGGTTCGCGCAGGGGTGAGGGGAGGCGGGCGGCCGACCTGCTCTCACGGAGCGTCGCCGCCCGTACTCGCGTAGTGTCGTGACACAGCGCACTTTCGCCACCGTACGGGCATGCTTCCAAGACGTCGGGGCAGGGGCTTCCGACGTCACCGGAGAGATCGCCGAAAGGGCGTTTGCGGTGCTCGGGGGACATTCCCGGAACGGAAGGCGAAGCAGGTCGTGTCAGTGCAGAACACCATTCATGTCGACGGAGAGTGGCGCGGGGCCGCAGCAGGGGCCACGCGCGAGATCCTCGACCCTGCGGATGCCAAGCCGTTCGCCGTGATCGCCGAGGGCGGCACCGAGGACGCGGACGCGGCGATCGCCGCCGCCCGCAAGGCCTTCGACGAGGGCCCCTGGCCGACGACGCCCGTCGCCGAGCGCGCCGCGCTGCTGCGCCGCGTCGCCGACCTCCTCGTCCGGGACCGGGAGAAGATCGGCCTCCTGGAGAGCCGGGACGCGGGCAAGACCGTCGAGGAGGGCCGCGTCGACGTCGACTGCGTCGCCGACGCCTTCCGCTACTTCGCCGATCTCGTCATCGGCGAGGGCGCGGGCCGCGTCGTCGACGCCGGCTCCGACGAGATCCACAGCGTCGTCGTGCACGAGCCCGTCGGCGTCTGCTCCATGATCACGCCCTGGAACTACCCGCTCCTCCAGGCGAGTTGGAAGATCGCCCCGGCGCTCGCCGCGGGCAACACCTTCGTCATCAAGCCGAGCGAGATCACTCCGCTGACGACGGTCGTGCTCGTCGAGCTGCTGATCGAGGCCGGGCTGCCGCAGGGCGTCGCCAACATCGTGACCGGCCCCGGCGCCACCGTCGGCGCCCGCTTCGCCGACCACCCCGACGTCGACCTCGTCTCCTTCACCGGCGGCCTGGTCAGCGGCACCAAGGTGGCCCAGGCCGCGGCGGCCGGCGTCAAGAAGGTCGCCCTCGAACTCGGGGGCAAGAACCCGAACGTCGTCTTCGCCGACGCGTGCGAGACGGACGAGGACTTCGACACCGCCGTCGACCAGGCGCTCAACGCCGCCTTCATCCACAGCGGCCAGGTCTGCTCCGCCGGCGCCCGCCTCATCATCGAGGAGTCGGTGCGCGAGCGCTTCGTCGCCGAACTCACCCGCCGCGCCGAGAAGATCCGCCTCGGCCGCGGCACCGAGGACGGCGTCGAGTGCGGCCCGCTCGTCAGCGAGCCCCAGCGCGCCAAGACCGAGGACTACGTCGCCTCCGCCCTCGCCGAGGGCGCCGTGCTGCGCTGCGGCGGCAAGCGTCCCGAGCCGTCCGACGTGCGCCCCGCCACCGGCTACTTCTACGAGCCGACCGTCCTCGACCAGTGCCACCGCGAGATGCGCGTCGTCCGCGAGGAGACCTTCGGTCCGATCCTCACCGTCGAGACGTTCCGCACCGAGGACGAGGCCGTCGAGCTCGCCAACGACACCGAGTACGGCCTCGCGGGCGGCGTGTGGACCACCGACGCGGGCCGCGCCCGCCGCATGGCGCGCCGTATGCGCCACGGCACGATCTGGATCAACGACTTCCACCCCTACCTGCCGCAGGCCGAGTGGGGCGGCTTCGGAAAGAGCGGCGTCGGCCGCGAACTGGGCCCCGCCGGGCTCGCCGAGTACCGCGAGAGCAAGCACGTGTACCAGAACCTGGCGCCGAAGCCTGTTCGCTGGTTCGCGGGCTGACGTCGTCGTTTCCTTGGGCATCGCGCCCGTATACGTAGGCCTCGTGCAACGCCTCGGGGCGCTGCCCCGGACCCCGCGCCTCAATCGCCGGCGGGGCTGGATTTCTTGGAGTTGAGCAGAGCAATGTCTGAAAGCACCTACGACTACGTCATCGTCGGTGGCGGCACCGCGGGATCGGTGATCGCCTCCCGGCTCACCGAGAACCCGGACGTCACCGTCGCCGTCATCGAGGGTGGCCCCAGCGACATCGACCGCGACGACGTGCTGACGCTGCGCCGCTGGCTCGGCCTGCTCGGCGGCGACCTGGACTACGGCTACACCACCACCGAGCAGCCGCGCGGCAACTCGCACATCCTGCACAGCCGCGCCAAGGTGCTCGGCGGCTGCTCGTCGCACAACACGCTCATCTCGTTCAAGCCGCTGCCCGGCGACTGGGACGAGTGGGCGGCCGCGGGCGCCGAGGGCTGGGACCACAAGGCGATGGACCCGTACTTCTCCAAGCTGCGCAACAACATCGTGCCGGTCGACGCCAAGGACCGGAACGCGATCGCGAGCGACTTCGTCGAGGCCGCGCAGGCCGCGACGGGCGTGCCGCGCGTCGAGGGCTTCAACAAGGGCCCGTTCAAGGACGGCGTCGGCTTCTTCGACCTGGCGTACCACCCCGAGAACAACAAGCGGTCCTCCGCGTCGGTGGCGTACCTGCACCCGCACATGGAGGCCGGTGACCGCCCCAACCTGACGCTCCTGCTTGAGACTTGGGCGTACAAGCTGGAATTCGACGAGGGCGCCGAAGGGCTCACCGCGCGCGGCGTGCGCGTGCGTGGCAAGGACGGCGTGGAGAAGCTCATCTCCGCGCGCACCGAGGTCCTCGTGTGCGCCGGCGCCGTCGACACGCCGCGCCTGCTGATGCACTCCGGCATCGGCCCGAAGGCCGACCTGGAGGCCCTCGGCATCCCGGTCCTGCACGACCTGCCGGGCGTGGGCGAGAACCTGCTCGACCACCCGGAGTCGGTCATCGTCTGGGAGACGAACGGGCCGATCCCTGAGAACAGCGCCATGGACTCCGACGCGGGCCTGTTCATCCAGCGGGACCCGGAGGCATCGGGGCCCGACCTGATGTTCCACTTCTACCAAATCCCGTTCACGGACAACCCGGAGCGCCTCGGCTACGAGCAGCCGGAGCACGGGGTGTCCATGACGCCGAACATCCCCAAGCCGAAGAGCCGCGGCCGTGTCTACCTGACCAGCGCCGACCCCGAGGTCAAGCCCGCCCTCGACTTCCGTTACTTCACGGACGAGGACGACTACGACGGCAAGACGCTCGTCGACGGCATCAAGATCGCCCGCGAGATCGCCAAGACCGAGCCGCTGGCCGGCTGGCTCAAGCGCGAGGTCTGCCCGGGTCCGGACATCACGGACGACGAGGCGCTCAGCGAGTACGCGCGCAAGGTCGCGCACACCGTCTACCACCCCGCGGGAACTTGCCGCATCGGTGCTGCGGACGACGAACTCGCCGTGGTAGACCCCCAGTTGAAGGTCCGCGGGCTGAATTCCATCCGTATCGCCGACGCGTCCGTCTTCCCGACGATGCCCGCGGTGAACCCGATGATCGGGGTGCTCATGGTCGGGGAGAAGTGCGCCGAACTGCTGGGTGGTGATGCGTGATGAGCGCGACCATGTCTTCTACGTCCTCCGCGGGCGCCGACAAGCGGACCGAATCCGGGTCCGAGTCCGTCTTCGCCGTACGCAATCTGTGGAAGGTCTTCGGACCGAAGGCCGAACGCATTCCGGAACAGACCGAGCTGTCGGACCTGAGCGCCGCCGAACTGCGGGCGAAGACCGGCTGCACGGCCGCCGTGCGCGATGTGTCGTTCGACGTGAAGCGGGGCGAGGTCTTCGTTGTCATGGGCCTGTCGGGCTCCGGCAAGTCGACCCTCGTACGCTGCCTGACCCGGCTCATCGAGCCGACGTCCGGGAAGCTGGAGATCGACGGCGAGGACGTCCTCGCCATGGACAAGTCCCGCCTGCGCGAACTGCGCCGGCACCGTGCGGCCATGGTGTTCCAGCACTTCGGCCTCCTGCCGCACCGCACGGTCCTCGACAACGTCGCGTACGGCCTGGAGATCCAGGGCGTGGGCCGCGCCGAGCGCCGCGCGAAGGCGATGGAGGTCGTCGCGAAGGTCGGCCTCGACGGCCTGGAGCAGCGCCGCCCCGGTCAGCTCTCCGGCGGCCAGCAGCAGCGCGTCGGCCTGGCGCGGGCGCTGGCCGTCGACCCCGAAGTCCTCCTGTTCGACGAGCCGTTCAGCGCGCTCGACCCGCTGATCCGGCGCGACATGCAGGAGGAGGTCGTGCGCCTGCACCGCGAGGAGGGGCGCACGATGGTCTTCATCACGCACGACCTCCAGGAGGCGCTGCGCCTCGGTGACCGCATCGCCCTGATGCGCGACGGCAAGATCGTCCAGCTCGGCACGCCCGAGGAGATCGTGGGCGCGCCCGCGGACGACTACGTCCGTGAGTTCGTCCGTGACGTGCCGCGCGAGCAGGTCATGACCGTACGCAGGGCCATGCGGCCCGCGGATGCGGACGAGGCGGACCGGGGTCCTTCGATCGAGGCGGATGCCACGGTTTCGGAGGCGATCGAGGCGGTTGCTTCCAGCGGGTTCGCGGTGCGGGTGGTCGAGGGCGGGGAGTGTGTGGGCGTCGTCGATCACGAGCGGTTGCTCGGGGTGGTGGCGGGTGTGTCCCCTGACACGGAAGCCGGTCCTACGCCGCGGGGCTCCGCCCCGGACCCCGCGGGCTCTCGTCCAAAGGCGGGGCTTGATTCCGGTGCGGACGCGTCTCAAGCGTCGGCGGAGCTTGAGGAGCCCGCGCTCGACAAGTCCAAGTCGGACGGCGAGGGGACCGTCTGATGGCGACCGCTGCAACGGCCGCCCCGGCCAGAAGTACGGGGGACCGGCTGCATGCCCTCGGGCGCCACCGGGCCCTCGGCAAGCTGCTCCTGCTCGCCGTCATCGCCGCGGTCCTCATCCCGCTGGCCCACGCCAAGTGGTCCAGCGGCACCTGGCCGCACGCCCTCACAGTCGACCTCACCGAACCCCTCGGCAAGGCCACGGACTGGATCATCGACAACCGGGACAGCCACCCGCTGTTCCTGTACTTCTTCGGCTACATCAGCAACGCCGTCGTGCTCTCCGTGCGCGCCGTCTACCTGGTGCTGCTCGCGGCGGGCTGGGCCGGCGTCACCGCGGCGGTCGGGCTGGTCGCCTGGCGCGTCGCCGGCTGGCGCATCGCCACGTTCGCCACGCTCGCGCTCCTCGCGTGCGGCATCCTCGGTATGTGGGTGCCCACCATGCAGACGCTCGCGCTCATGGTGATCGCCGTGCTCATCTCGGTGATCGTCGGCGCCCTGCTGGGCCTCGCCGCGGGCCTGAGCGACACCATGTACCGGGGCCTGCGCCCGGTCCTCGACACCATGCAGGCGCTGCCCGCGTACGCGTACCTGCTCCCGGTCGTCCTCATCTTCGGCATGGGCGTCCCGGCCGCCGTGCTCGCCACGGTCGTCTACGCCGCCCCGCCGATGGCCCGCCTCACCGCGCTCGGCCTGCGCTCCGTGGACGGCGGCGTGATGGAGGCCGTCACCTCGCTCGGCGCCACGGCCCGCCAGCGCCTGCTGAGCGCGCGCCTGCCGCTGGCCCGCAAGGAGCTCCTCCTCGGCCTCAATCAGACGATCATGATGGCGCTCTCCATGGCCGTCATCGCCTCCGTGATCGGCGCGGGCGGCCTCGGTGACCGCGTCTACCAGGCGCTCGCCTCGGTCGACGTCGGCGCCGCGCTCGCGGCCGGCATCCCGATCGTGCTGCTCGCCGTCGTCCTCGACCGGGTCACGGCCGCGGCGGGGGCGCGGATGGGCTCGCACGACTCGGCCCCGGCCCCGTGGAAGTGGGGCGTGGTCGCGCTCGGCACCGTGGTGGTCGCGCTGGCGGCCCGCTTCATGGACCGCCTCGACTGGCCCGACTCCTGGGTCGTCACCATCGCGACGCCCGTCAACGACGCCGTCGACTGGATGACGGACCACCTCTACACCGGCGTCCCGTACATCGGCGGCACCGCCGACTGGGCCGCGCACTTCACCACGGGGGTCCTCAACCCGGTGCGCGACGGTCTCACCTGGCTGCCCTGGTGGTCGGTGCTGCTGATCGTCGCCGCGCTCGCCTGGCTGATCGGCACCTGGCGCACCGCGCTCACCGCGGTCCTCGCGATGGCCGCGATCGGCGTACTCGGCGTATGGAAGCCGTCGCTCGACACGCTGTCCCAGGTCATCGCGGCGGTACTGGTCACCCTCGTACTCGGCGTCGCGATCGGCATCGGCGCGGCCCGCAGCGAACGCATCGAAGGGCTCCTCCGCCCCGTCCTGGACGTCTTCCAGACGATGCCGCAGTTCGTGTACCTGATCCCGGTCGTCGCCCTCTTCGGCGTCGGCCGCGCCCCGGCGGTCGCCGCGGCCGTCGTCTACGCGCTCCCCGCCGTCGTACGCATCACCACGCAGGGTCTGCGTCAGGTGGACCCGGCCGCGATGGAGGCGTCCCGCTCGATGGGCGCGACGACCTGGCAGCAGCTTCGCCAGGTCCAACTCCCGCTCGCCCGCCCGGCGTTGCTGCTCGCCGTCAACCAGGGCGTCGTCCTGGTCCTCGCCGTCGTCATCATCGGCGGCCTGGTCGGCGGTGGCGCGCTCGGCTACGACGTGGTCTTCGGCCTCGCGCAGGGCGACCTCGCCACGGGCCTCGTCGCGGGTGCGGCGATCGTCTGCCTCGGCCTGATGCTGGACCGGGTGACGCAGCCGACGGGACGCCGTACCGGCGCAGGAAAGGACGCGTGACATGCGACGAACGCGCAGAACACTCACAGCAGTGGCGGGAGCGGCCCTCCTCCTCACGGCCACCGGCTGCGGCGCGGCCGACATGACCAAGCAGGCGTCCCCGTTCGCCAACGCCCAGGGCGCGAAGACGGTGACCCTCTCGGTCCAGTCCTGGGTCGGCGCACAGGCCAACGTGGCGGTCGCCCAGTACCTCCTGGAGCACGAACTCGGCTACCGCGTCGACACCGTGCAGGTCGACGAGGTCCCCGCGTGGGACGCCCTCAGCCAGGGCCGCGTCGACGCGATCCTGGAGGACTGGGGCCACCCCGACCAGGTGCAGCGCTACGTCAAGGACAAGAAGACGATCGTGAACGGTGGCGGCCTCGGCGTCACAGGCCACATCGGCTGGTTCGTCCCGACGTACTTCGCGAAGAAGCACCCGGACGTCACCAACTGGAAGAACCTCAACAAGTACGCCGACCAGTTGAAGACGGCGGAGAGCGGCGGCAAGGGCCAACTCCTCGACGGCTCCCCGTCGTACGTCACGAACGACAAGGCCCTGGTCAAGAACCTGAAGCTCGACTACCAGGTCGTCTTCGCCGGTTCCGAGGCCGCCCAGATCACGCAGATGAAGCAGTTCGCCAAGGCGAAGAAGCCCTTCCTCTCGTACTGGTACACGCCGCAGTGGCTCTCGAAGCAGGTGCCGATGACGGAGGTGAAGCTGCCCAAGTACAAGGAGGGCTGCGACGCCGACCCGAAGAAGATCACCTGCGCCTACCCGACGACGCCGCTCCAGAAGTACCTCAACTCGGGCTTCGCCAAGAACGGCGGCGAGGCGGCGCAGCTCCTGAAGAACTTCAAGTGGACGACGGAGGACCAGAACGAGGTCTCCCTCCTGATCGCCGACAAGAAGCTCACACCGGAGGCAGCAGCCAAGAAGTGGGTCGACACCCACCGCTCGACGTGGAAGCAGTGGCTCCCGAAGAAGTAGCCACCCACCCCTCTCCGAACCCCGAGGCCCTGCCCGCATCCCGCGGCCAGGGCCTCGCCGGTTCGTGAACAGTGACGAACTGTGACGCCCAACCACGACGGAGTCGGGGATTGCCGTCACAGTCCCCGTCACGGCCCCCATCCGCGCTTGACCCTGACGCCGCTGGAGACACGACGATCGCGTCGTAAGCGACACACGGATTCTCACCACGGATTCTCACCGGAGGGGCACGGCATGCGAGGCAGAGGCATCCACTACGACACCGGCACCTTTCCCAACGGCGACACCTCCCGCCCCGTCTTCGACGCCGACGTCGTCGAGCGGGACATGCGGATCATCGCCGAAGATCTGCACTGCACCGCGATCCGCATCACGGGCGGCGACCCGGACCGGATCGAGATCACCGCGCGGCATGCGGTGGCCGCCGGTCTTGAGGTCTGGTTCTCGCCGTTCCCCTGCGAGATGACCGACGAAGAGATGCTGCCGTACTTCGCCGACTGCGCCGAGCGGGCCGAACGCCTGCGCGTCGGCGGTGCCGAGGTCGTGCTCGTCACCGGCTGCGAACTGAGCCTGTTCGCCCGCGGCTACCTGCCCGGCGACAACTTCAACGACCGCATCCCGGTCCTCGCAGGACCCGGCCGCGAAGCCGCGCTCAAGCCCCTCCCCGACAAGGTCAACGCCTTCCTCGGCGACGTCGTCCGCACCGTCCGTCCCCTCTTCGGCGGCCCGATCAGCTACGCCTCGTGCCCCCTGGACGGCGTGGACTGGGGCCCGTTCGACATCGTCGGCCTGGACGCCTTCCGGGGGCTGCGCAACGCCGCCACCTACCGCGACGACCTGCGCGCGGAGTTCGCCCACGGCAAACCGGTCGCCATCATGGAAGTCGGCTGCTGCACCTTCCAAGGGGCGGGCGACTACGGCGGCTCGGGCTGGTACGTGGCCATGGAGCCGGACGGGGTCACCCCCAAGCCGGACCTGCTGCGGGACGAGGGCGAGCAGGCCCGCTATCTCGACGAGCTCATGCCCGTCTTCGAGGACGAAGGCGTCGACTCCGTCTTCTGGTTCAGCTTCGCCGGCTACGGCACCCCCCACCGCCTGACCGGACCGGACCCGGACCTCGCCTCCTACGGCATCGTCAAGATCCTCGACGAGCGCAGCGGCTACCCGGCGGACGCGCGCACGTACCCGGACATGCCCTGGGAACCCAAGGAGGCCTTCCGCGCCCTGGCCGACCGCTACCAGACCCTGAAAACCTGAAGCACCACGAAACCTCCCAGCAGCCCCCTCCGGACAACCGCTAGAGCAACCCCTCCGCGATCTCCCGCACCGCCCCCATCGCCCTCCGCTGCAACCCCGGGCCGAACGTGATCCGGGTGGCGCCCAGTTCGCCCCACTCGCGCGGCGAGGGCCCACCAGGCGGGGCACCCACGTTGAGCGGGCCCTCGATGGCCGCACGCAGGCGCGGGACGGCGTCCGCCGGGGCGCCGATCGGGTAGACGCAGTCCGCGCCCGCGGCGACGTACAGGCGGGCGCGTTCCACCGCCTCGGCGATCGGGTCCGCGGCGCCGCGGATGAAGGTGTCGATGCGGGCGTTGAGGACGACGCGGTCGGACGCCGCCGAGCGGAACTCGGCCAGCCAATCCGCTTGTGCGTGCGGGTCGTTGAGGGTGCCGTCCGGGCCCGAGTCCTCCAGGTTGCAGCCCACGGCGCCCGTTTCCAGGAGGCGTTCCACCAGCTCCTTCGGCGCGATCCCGTAGCCGCCCTCGATGTCCGCCGACACCGGCACCGACACCGCGCGCACGATCCTGCGGACCGCCGCGAACATCTCGTCCGCCGGGGTCTGCCCGTCCTCGTAGCCGAGGGACGCCGCCACCCCCGCGGACGGTGTCGCCAGCGCCGGGAAGCCCGTCTCCTCGAAGACGCGGGCGCTCGCCGCGTCCCAGGGGCCGGGGAGGACGAGCGGGTCGGCGGGGGAGCGGTCGTGGTGCAGGGCGCGGAACGTATCGGCGGCGCTCGGACTCACCATGCGGGGCCTCCAGGCTCGATGCGCCGACTCACCATCAGCCGGTTCCAGTTGTTGATGACCACGATCGAGGCGATCAAGTGGGCGAGTTCGGGGGCTGTGAAGTGCTGCGCCGCCGCCTCGTACACCTCGTCCGGGACGTAGCCGTCCGTCAGGAGCGTAAGCGCGTCGGTGAGTGCGAGGGCAGCCCTTTCCCGGTCGTTGAAGACCGGGCCCGCCTCGCGCCATGCGTTCAGGAGTGCGATGCGGTGGGTGGTTTCGGCGTTCGTGCGCAGCGCGATGTCCACGTGCATGTCCAGGCAGAACGCGCACGCGTTGAGCTGCGAAGCCCTGATCGCCACCAGTTCCGCGAGGACCGGATCGCCGAGGCCCTTCTTGGCGGCGGCGCTCAGCGCCTGCATCGCCGTGCGGACCCCGGCGTCCAACTGCCGCGTACGAACCGTCACTTGTAGTCGCCCGGCGTGTAGTGGCCCGGCGACTGGCGGGTCGAGACGCCGAAGCGGTTCCAGGCGTTGATGACCGTGATCGCGGCGATCAACTGGGCCAGCTCCTGCTCGTCGTAGACCTTCGCCGCCTTCTCGTAGACCTCGTCCGGCACGAAACCGTCGGTGAGGACCGTGATCGCCTCGGTCAGTTCGAGGGCCGCGATCTCCTTCTCCGTGTAGAAGTGCTGCGACTCCTCCCACGCGCTGAGCTGGATGATCCGCTCCACGCTCTCGCCCGCCGCCAGGGCGTCCTTGGTGTGCATGTCGAGGCAGAGGGCGCAGCGGTTGATCTGCGAGGCGCGGATCTTCACGAGCTCGGCGACCTTGGGGTCCAGGCCCGCGCGGGCTGCCGCGTCCAGCTTGATCATTGCCTTGAAGACCTCGGGGGCCTGGCGGGACCAGTCGAGGCGGGGGGTGTGCTCGTGCATGTACGGGGCGTTGTCAGTGCTGTTCTCGTTGTTCGTCATGCTTCGAGCCTACGAAGGGAGTAGCCCAGGAGTATGGTCCATTTACGTGGAAGAATCTTGGGCCAATTCGGTCTCCGGGCGGGCGCTCGGTATCGATCTGCACATCGAGCCGCGCGCCTCCGGCGGTGTACGGCGCGGGCTCACCGACGCGCTCCGTGAAGCCGTACGCGGCGGGCGGCTCGCCCCCGGCATCCGGCTGCCCGCCTCCCGCGCCCTCGCCGCCGACCTCGGCCTCGCCCGCAACACCGTCGCCGACGCCTACGCCGACCTCGTCGCCGAGGGCTGGCTCACCGCCCGGCAGGGCTCCGGCACCCGGGTGGCCGAGCGGCCGGGGCGGGCGCCGACCCCGGTACCCGTCACCAACCGCGTCCCCTTCGGCGGGCACCGCTACGACCTCCTGCCCGGCCGCCCCGACCTCGCCTCCTTCCCCCGCGCCGAATGGCTGAAGGCCGCCCGCCGCGCCCTGACCGCCGCCCCGAACGATGCCCTCGGCTACGGCGACCCGCGCGGCCGCCCCGAACTGCGCGCCGCCCTCGCCGGCTATCTGGCCCGCGCCCGCGGCGTCCAGGCCTCGCCGGAGCGGATCGTCGTCTGCGCCGGGTTCGTGCAGGGCATGATCCTGCTCGGCGAGGTGCTGCACCGGCGCGGCGTGCGCGACATCGCCGTCGAGTCGTACGGGCTCGATCTTCATTGGGGCTATCTGACCCGGCCAGGGCTGCGTACCCGGCCGCTTCCCTTCGATCAAGAGGGCGCGGATGTGAGGGAGTTGGGTGGGGAGGGTGCCGTTCTCCTCACCCCCGCGCATCAATTTCCGCTCGGTGTCGCCCTGCACGCGCGACGTCGCGCCGCCGTCGTCGACTGGGCGCGGCGCACCGGCGGACTGATCCTGGAGGACGACTACGACGGCGAGTTCCGCTACGACCGGCAGCCCGTCGGCGCCCTCCAGGGCCTCGACCCGGACCGCGTCGTCCACCTCGGCACCGCCAGCAAGTCCCTCGCCCCCGGACTGCGACTCGGCTGGATGGTGCTGCCCGCCTCGCTCATCGACGAGGTCGTCGAGGCCAAGGGATACACAGACTGGTCCTGCGGCGTCCTCGACCAGCTCACCCTCGCCGAGTTCCTGGAATCCGGCGCGTACGACCGTCATGTGCGCGCCGCCCGGCTCCGCTACCGGCGCCGCCGCGACCAGCTCGTCGCCGCCCTCGCCGAACGCGCCCCGGCCGTGCGCGCCACCGGCATCGCGGCCGGACTGCACGCCGTGCTCCAACTCCCGCCCGGCACCGAACGATCCGTCGTGCAGGCCGCCGCCTGGCAGCGCCTCGGCATCCAGGGCCTGGCCGAATTCCGGCACGAGGACGCGCCCGCGCCGGACGACCCCATGGACGCCCTGGTCGTCGGCTACGGCACCCCGCCCGATCACGCATGGCCGGCCGCGTTGGATACCCTGTGCCGGGTCCTGCCCTAGGGAAGCACCCGCAAGGGCAGGCACGAAGAACGTACGACGCATCAGACGCATCACGGGGGAAACGTCATGAACGACAGCAAGGACAGCAAGGACGCCGCGAACAAGGCGGCCACCCAGCGACGGCTGCGCTCCGGCACCGTCGCGCTCGGCGGCGTGGGCCTGCTGGCCGCCGCGCTCACCGCCTGCTCCTCGGACTCCGACGTCGACAAGCGCTGCATCGACCGGAACAGCTACAACGCGTCCAAGGGCTACAAGGTCGTCTCCGACAAGTACTGCAAGTCCTCGTCCACCAAGTCCTCGGTGAACGGCAGTTGGTACTACGGCGGCAAGAAGAAGGGCAGCCGCGTCGGCAGCGGCTCCTTCACCAAGTCCTCGGGTGGTGGCGTCACACGAGGCGGCTTCGGCAGCGGCGGCAAGGGCGGAAGCTCCGGCGGCTGAGCCCCGGAGGCACTGATGAAGCGACACACCATCACCCCGCGCCCCGGCTGGCAGCAGACCGTCGAGGAACAGGGGCTCATCTACCCGCTCACCCGCTACCCCGACGACTCACTGCGCCCGTACTGGGACGAGAGCGCCTACTACGAGTTCTCCCTCCCCGAGGTCGAGGCGCTCGAAGAGGTCGTCGAGGAGCTGCACCGCATGTGCCTCGCCGCGGCGGAGCACATCGTCGCCGCCGACCGCTTCGCCGACCTCGGGATCACCGACCCGAACGTCGCCGCGGCGGTCGCAGAGGCCTGGGAGCGGCGCGCCGAACTCCCGTCCGTCTACGGCCGGTTCGACCTGCGCTACGACGGCACGGGTCCCGCGAAGCTCCTTGAGTACAACGCCGACACCCCCACCTCCCTGGTGGAGGCCGCCAGCCCCCAGTGGTTCTGGATGGAGGAGCGGTTCCCCGGCGCCGACCAGTGGAACTCGCTCCACGAGCGGCTCATCGACGCCTGGAAGAAGCAGGCCGCCCTGCTCCCGCCGGGCAGCCCGCTCTACTTCGCGCACTCCTCGGCCGACGAACTCGGCGAGGACCTGATGACCGTCGGATATCTGAAGGAGACCGCCGAACAGGCGGGCCTGGACACCGACTGGATCTCCATGGAGGAGATCGGCTGGGACAGCCTCTCCGAGCGCTTCGTCGACAACCAACTCCGGTTCATCCGCAGCTGCTTCAAGCTGTACCCGTGGGAGTGGCTGACCTCCGACGCGTTCGCCCCGCACGTCCTGGCCGGCCTCGACAACGGCGGCGGCACGGGTACGACGATGTGGATCGAGCCCGCCTGGAAGATGCTGCTCAGCAACAAGGCGCTGCTCGCGGTGCTTTGGGAGCTCTACCCCGGCCACCCGAACCTGCTGCCCGCCTACCTCGACGGGCCGCGCGAGCTGGCGACCGGATCGGGCCCCGGCTATGTGTCGAAGCCGCTCCTCGGGCGCGAGGGCGCGGGCGTCACGATCCACGCACCCGGGTCCGCCCCGCCCGCCTCCGAAGAGCCGTGCTGCTACCAGGAGTTGAGCGAGCTGCCCGACTTCGACGGCAACCGCGTCGTCCTCGGCGCGTGGGTCGTCGAGGACGAGGCGGCCGGCCTCGGCATCCGGGAATCGGCGGGGCTGGTCACGGACGAGTACGCCCGCTTCCTGCCCCACGTCATCCTGTGAGCCTTGGTAAAAGGGCCTACGCGCCCAGCACCGCCCGCAGCTGATCGAGGCCCCAGTCCAGATCGTCCTTGCTGATCACCAGCGGCGGGGCGATCCGGATGGTGGACCCGTGGGTGTCCTTCACCAGGACCCCGCGGGCCATCAGCTTCTGAGAGATCTCCCGGCCCGTCCCGTACGACGGATCGATGTCGACGCCCGCCCACAGACCGCGCCCGCGCACCTCGGTGACCTTCCCCGTCCCCGTCAACAGGCCCAGCTCGGCGTGCAGATGCTCACCCAGCTCCGCCGCCCGCTCCTGGAACTCCCCGGTGCGCAGCATCGCGATCACCTCAAGAGCCACCGCGCACGCCAGCGGATTGCCGCCGAACGTCGACCCGTGCTCGCCCGGCCGGAACACCCCGAGCACGGCCTTGCTCGACACCACCGCCGACACCGGCACGACCCCGCCGCCGAGCGCCTTGCCCAGCACGTACATGTCCGGCACCACGCCCTCGTGCTCGCACGCGAAGGTACGGCCGGTCCGCCCGAGACCCGACTGGATCTCGTCGGCGATGAACAGCACGTTCCGCTCGCGCGTCAGCTCCCGCACGCCCGCGAGATAGCCGGGCGGCGGGACGAGCACGCCCGCCTCGCCCTGGATCGGTTCGAGGAGCACCGCCACCGTCTCGTCCGTGACCGCGGCGCGCAGCGCGTCCGGATCCCCGTACGGGACGATGTCGAAGCCCGGCGTGTACGGACCGAAGTCGGCGCGGGCCTCCTCGTCGGTGGAGAAGCTGACGATGGTCGTCGTACGGCCGTGGAAGTTGTCGCTCGCGACCACGATCCTGGCCCGCCCGTCCGGCACGCCCTTGACCCGGTAGCCCCACTTGCGCGCGGTCTTCACGGCGGTCTCGACGGCCTCCGCGCCCGTGTTCATCGGCAGCACCATCTCCATGCCGCACAGCTCGGCGAGCTCCGCACAGAACGCGGCGAACCGGTCGTGGTGGAAGGCCCGCGACGTCAGCGTCACCCGCTCCAGCTGGGCCTTCGCGGCGTCGATCAGCCGCCGGTTGCCGTGCCCGAAGTTGAGCGCCGAGTACCCGGCGAGCATGTCGAGGTAGCGCCGCCCCTCGACGTCCGTCATCCACGCGCCCTCGGCGGTGGCGACGACGACCGGGAGCGGGTGGTAGTTGTGCGCGCCGTGCTCTTCGGAGGAGGTGATGAAGTCCTGCGTGGCGTGTCCTGCGGTGGTCGATGGAGTCACAGAAGTCACGGGATCTCCGTTCGTCGCGGCTCATGGCGCTGGGTGTGGGACGGGCTTGTGGCCCCTTCCTATCGTCGCTCGCGATGTGGACGTGGAAACCTCGCCCGGCGACGCGCCCGCTAATGTGGGGGCAGGGCCGTGACTGGCGCGCTGGGATGGGATCGACCATCGGGGAGCGGCCCGAGCAGTGTGTGCCGTGCGCCTGGGCCGACCACCCGTGAACCGACCGCGTATCGACCGTGTCCGGAGGCTGCCCCCATGACCGATGCCCGCCTTACCCCCGAATCCACCGCGTACCGCGCCGCCCTCGATGTCGTACGGGGCGTGGAGCCGCGCGTCGCCGACGCCATCGCGCAGGAGCTGACCGACCAGCGCGAGATGCTCAAGCTGATCGCGTCCGAGAACTACGCGTCCCCGGCGACGCTGCTGACCATGGGCAACTGGTTCAGCGACAAGTACGCCGAGGGCACCATCGGCCGCCGCTTCTACGCCGGCTGCCGCAACGTCGACACCGTCGAGTCGATCGCCGCGGAGCACGCCCGCGAGCTGTTCGGTGCCCGGCACGCGTACGTGCAGCCGCACTCCGGGATCGACGCCAACCTCGTCGCCTTCTGGGCCGTGCTCGCCGACCGCGTCGAGGCGCCGTTCCTCGCGAAGACCGGCGTCCGCCAGATCAACGACCTCACCGAGGCGGACTGGGCCGAGCTGCGCCAGGCCTTCGGCAACCAGCGGATGCTCGGCATGTCGCTGGACGCCGGTGGCCACCTCACGCACGGCTTTAGGCCGAACATCAGCGGAAAAATGTTCGATCAGCGGTCCTACGGCACCGACCCCGCCACCGGGCTCATCGACTACGAGGCGCTGCGCGCGCAGGCCCGCGAGTTCAAGCCGATGATCATCGTCGCCGGTTACTCCGCGTACCCGCGCCTGGTGAACTTCCGGATCATGCGGGAGATCGCCGACGAGGTCGGGGCGACGCTCATGGTCGACATGGCGCACTTCGCGGGGCTCGTCGCGGGCAAGGTGCTCACCGGTGACTTCGACCCGGTGCCGCACGCGCAGATCGTCACCACGACCACCCACAAGTCGCTGCGCGGTCCGCGCGGCGGCATGGTGCTGTGCGACGACTCGCTGAAGGACCAGGTCGACCGGGGCTGCCCGATGGTGCTCGGCGGGCCGCTGCCGCACGTCATGGCCGCGAAGGCGGTCGCCCTCGCCGAGGCGCGGCAGCCCGCGTTCCAGGACTACGCGCAGCGCATCGTGGACAACGCGCGGGCGCTGGCGGACGGCCTGATGCGGCGCGGCGCGACGCTCGTCACCGGCGGCACGGACAACCACCTCAACCTCATCGACGTGGCGTCCTCCTACGGCCTCACGGGGCGCCAGGCCGAGTCCGCGCTGCTCGACTCCGGCATCGTCACCAACCGCAACGCGATTCCGGCGGATCCGAACGGGGCGTGGTACACGTCCGGCATCCGTATCGGTACGCCGGCGTTGACCACGCGGGGGCTCGGCGCGGGCGAGATGGACGAGATCGCGGCGCTCATGGACCGGGTGCTGGCGGCCTCCGAGCCGGGGACGACGAAGTCCGGGGCGGTGTCGAAGGCGATTCACGTCCTCGACCCGAAAATCGCGGACGAGGTGTCCCACCGGGCGACGGATCTGCTGGCCGGGTTCCCGCTGTACGGCCAGATCGACCTGGGCTGAGCCCCTCCGTGGCGTGGGACGGGCGCCCGTCCTACGCCACGGGGCGCCGCGGGGCTGATGGCGCCGAACCGGCGTTCCGGCCTCGGGGCTCCGCCCCGGACCTCGCGGGGCTGATTGTGCCGAACCGGGGTTGCGGCCTCGGGGCTCTGCCCCGGACCCCGCGGGGCTGATTTCGCCGAATCGGCGTTCCGGCCTCGGGGCTCTGCCCCGGACCTCGCGGGCTCTCGTTCGACAGGCGGGGCCTGATTGGCTCGGTCCCACGTGGCGTGCGGCCGACCGTGTCCCACGCCGCGGGGCTCTGCCCCGGCCCCCGCGGGCTCTCGTTCGAAAGGCGGGGCTGGATTTGCCCACCCGCCGCGGGGCTTGCATTGGCCACCCGCCGCAGGGGCCTGAAGTGACCCGCCCACCGCAGGCGATCGCCCGGCTCCCCGCCCATCTCCCACCCGCCCGCCCCCTCCGGGGGCGTCGGCCCGACGGGGTAGCGCACCACGCCCTGGGCAATCCGCCGGCATCCCCGGCTCCCCACCCGGGACGGTGAGGGGCGCCACCGCTTTGGGTAGCCCGTCGGTGGCATGGCTCCCCACCTGGGACGGTGAGGGGCGCCACCGCCTTAAGCAGTCCGCCCGCACGCCATGGCACTCACCCGCTGCGGTCGACGCCGCCCCCGCCTCGGACAACCTCCGTCAGCCACCGCTCCGCACCCGTCGCGGTCGACGCAGCCCCGCCTCGGGTAACGCCAGCCCCGGCTTCCCACCCGTCGCGGTCGACGCAGCCCCGCCTTGGGTAACGCCAACCACGGCCCCCTCCACCCGTCGCGGTCGACCCGGCCCCGCCGCGGGCAACCTCCGCCAGCCCCGGCTCCACACCCGTTGCGGTCGACGCAGCCCCGCCTTGGGTGACGCCAGCCACGGCTCCCCAACTCCTGCCGTCGGCCGCCACCGCCTTGGGCAATCTGCCGCCTGGGGCGGCAGGGTGGGCAAGGCGGCACCCCGGTGCCGCCCAACGAGAACGACAGGCGCCGACCACGTCGCCGACCCGGACCCCGGCTCCGCGTGGCAGACACCGTCTCCGCCCGGGCTGCCGGAGCCCCCGGAGGGGGCGGGTGGTGGGAGGTGAGCGGGCAGCGGCGCAGTCCGGCACGGGTCCCGGCGGTGGTCGGAGGTGAGCGGGCAGCGGCGCACCCTGGCACCGTTTCCCGGCGGCGCACCCTGGCACCGTTCCCGGCGGCGCCGCCGTGGCGCGGTCCGGCAGTGTGCCCGGTGGTGGTGGGAGGCGAGCGGGCAGCCGCGCAGCCCGGCACCGTTCCTGGCGGCGGCGCGGCGGCGCGGCCCGGCGTCGTCCCCCGGCGGCGGTGGGAGGTGGGCGAGCAGCGGCGCACCCTGGCACCGTTCCCGGCGGCGCCGCAGCGGCGCAGTCCGGCACCGTCCTCGGCGGCCGTGGGAGGTGAGCGGACAGCGGTGCACCCCGCGTGCCCGGTGGTTGTGGGAACGGTGCGGGCAGCCGCGCAGCCCGCACCGTTCCCAGCCGCGCCGCGCCGCGCCGCAGCCCCGCACCGTTCCCGCCCGCGCCGCAGCCGCGAAGCCCGGCACCACGCCCAGCCGCGCAGCCCGCCCCGTTCCCAGCCGCGCCGCAGCCCCGCACCGTTCCCGCCCGCGCCGCAGCCCCGCACCACGCCCGGCAGCTCCGCCCCACACCCGGCGGTGCCCTACAGGTCGACCAGTTGTTGGCGCGGCTCCTGGCGTCCCCGTGGGCTCCGGGGGCGTATGCGTACGCGCCATAGCAATGCCGCCGCAGCGAGGCCCACCGTCAGGCCCGCCAACCCCCACCACCACGGGGCCCGGGTGGGGCGCTCACCGGAGGGGGCGGACGTGGGGAACACCCCCGCCCGCGTCAACCGGTCGACCAGAGGCCGGGAGGCCCGGTGCCAGCGGAGGTCGTCGTCGGTCACGTCGACCGTCGGGTCCGTGCGGATCCACGGCGTGCCGTCCTCCGCGACGATCAGCTGGTCCTGGCGCTCGATGACCGTGTCGGTGCCGGGCGCGCTGTGGGTGTCGGGCCAGCCCGCCACACCGGTCAGGCCCCATATGACCGTGGCCACCACGGGCGGGAAACGCCCCTCCTGCCAGGCCTCCGGCACCCGCTCCGTCACCGTGTCGAACCCCGTGGTCAAGCGCTCAAGACGGGCGAAGTTCCGGTCCTCGTCGCGCAGGGTCACCGAAGCGCCCGCCCCGGCGCCGGGCGCGATCACCACCGCGAGGTCCGGCACATCCATTCCGGTGCCGGGCTGCGTCGGCCGCGCGTGCGCGGAGGACGCCCCCGCCACCAGCAGCGCCGCGACCACGAGCAGCACCCGGGCCCACCGGAGCCCACCCCCTCGTACGTACCGCATTCCCACCCCCGTCGCCCCGCCCCCACGTGACTCCCGCCACATCGACAAGCTACCGGCGCCCACTGACAACGACCAGGTCGTGTCCCGCCGCGCGAAGGACCTTTGGCCGCTGCGGAGCTGTGTGGCGCACCTGAGACAATGAGGCACATGGCCTCTGATGTTCGCCCTCGTGTGCTCTCCGGGATCCAGCCCACCGCCGGCTCGTTCCACCTCGGCAACTACCTCGGTGCGGTCCGCCAGTGGGTGGCGCTGCAGGAGTCCCACGACGCCTTCTACATGGTCGTGGACCTGCATGCGATCACCGTTCCGCAGGACCCGAAGGAGCTGCGGGCCAACACCCGGCTCGCCGCCGCGCAGCTGCTCGCCGCGGGGCTCGACCCGGAGCGCTGCACGCTGTTCGTGCAGAGCCACGTCCCGGAGCACGCGCAGCTCGCCTGGGTCATGAACTGCATCACGGGCTTCGGTGAGGCCTCCCGTATGACGCAGTTCAAGGACAAGTCCGCGAAGCAGGGTGCGGACCGCGCGAGCGTCGGCCTGTTCACGTATCCGGTTCTTCAGGTCGCGGACATCCTGCTGTACCAGGCGAACCAGGTTCCGGTCGGTGAGGACCAGCGCCAGCACATCGAGCTGACCCGCGACCTCGCCACGCGCTTCAACGGCCGCTTCGGCGACACGTTCACGCTCCCGGCGCCGTACATCCTCAAGGAGACGGCGAAGATCTACGACCTTCAGGACCCGTCGATCAAGATGAGCAAGTCGGCGTCGACGCCGAAGGGCCTCATCAACCTGCTCGACGAGCCGAAGGCGACCGCCAAGAAGGTCAAGAGCGCCGTCACCGACACCGACACCGTGATCCGCTACGACGCGGAGAACAAGCCGGGCGTCAGCAACCTGCTCACCATCTACTCCACCCTCACCGGTGCCGGTATCCCGGAACTGGAGGAGAAGTACGAGGGCAAGATGTACGGTGCGCTGAAGACGGACCTGGCCGAGGTCATGGTCGACTTCGTGACACCGTTCCGGACCCGCACCCAGGAATATCTGGACGACCCGGAGACGCTTGACTCGATCCTGGCCAAGGGCGCGGAGAAGGCGCGGGCCGTAGCCGCCGAGACCCTTGCCCAGGCGTACGACAAGGTCGGCTTCCTGCCCGCCAAGCACTGAGTCCTTCAGAAAACTGAACGCTTCGCAGCGCGACGCCACCCGCCCGCCACACGACGACAGGAGTATGACGTGGGGACCGTAACGATCGGTGTCTCGATCGCGGTCCCGGAGCCTCACGGCAGCCTGCTCCAGGAGCGGCGCACGGGCTTCGGCGACGCCGCGGCGCACGGCATTCCCACGCACATCACCCTGCTCCCGCCGACCGAGGTGGAGGGCGGCGACCTCACGGCGATCGAGGCGCATCTGGAGGAAGTGGCCTCCGGTGGGCGCCCGTTCGCGATGCGGCTTTCCGGTACGGGTACGTTCCGGCCGCTGTCGCCGGTCGTGTTCGTGCAGGTCGTCGAGGGCGCCGAGGCCTGCACGTGGCTGCAGAAGCAGGTGCGGGACGCCTCGGGCCCGGTCTCCCGCGAGCTGCAGTTCCCGTACCACCCGCACGTGACCGTGGCGCACGGCATCGACGAGGAGTCGATGGACCGTGCGTACGCGGAGCTCGCCGAGTACGAGGCGGCCTGGGCGTGCACCGGGTTCGCGCTCTACGAGCAGGGCGCCGACGGGGTGTGGCGCAAGCTGCGGGACTTCGCCTTCGGCACGTCCTCGCTGCCCGCGCAGACCTCGGGCCGCACGACACGCGGACCCCGGCTCCCGGCGAGCTGACTCCTACGTAGAGGACCTCTACGTAGGAGACCTCTACGTAGAGACGCAGAAGTCACACCGGCAGTCGTCGGAACACCGGCCGCGGCACATGCCGCAGCGCCGACATCACCACGCGCAGCGTCCCCGGCACCCACACCGTCTCCGACCTGCGCCGCAGCCCCGTCTCGATGGCCTGTGCCACCGCTCCGGGCGTCGTGGCCATCGGCGCCTCGACGAGCCCGGCCGTCATCTTCGACCGTACGAAGCCGGGGCGGACGATCATCACGTGCACGCCCGTCCCGTGCAGCGCGTCCCCGAGCCCCTGGGTGAACGCGTCGAGGCCCGCCTTGCTGGAGCCGTAGATGAAGTTGGCGCGGCGGGCCCGCTCGCCCGCGACCGAGGACAGGACGACAAGCGAGCCGTGGCCCTGGGACTGGAGCGCCCGCGCGCAGACGAGGCTCGCGGAGACGGCGCCCGTGTAGTTGGTCTGGGCGACGCGGACCGCCGACATGGGGTCGTCCTCGTCGTGGGCCTGGTCGCCGAGGATGCCGAACGCGAGCAGCACCATGTCGATGTCGCCCTCGGCGAAGACCTTGCCGAGCGTCTCCTCGTGCGCGGAGGGGTCCAGCGCGTCGAAGGGGACCGTACGGGTGTCGGCGCCCAGGGCGCGCAGCCCGGCGGCGGCCTCGTCGAGCGCGGGGGAGGGGCGGCCCGCGAGCCACACGGTGCGGGTGCGCCGGGCGACGAGGCGGCGGGCCGTGGCCAGCGCGATCTCGGAGGTGCCGCCGAGGACGAGCAGGGACTGAGGGGTGCCGAAGGCATCTTTCAACGGGGGCTCCTGGAGAGGGCGTTGGGCGGGCTGCTGGTCACAGGTTCAGGCGCCGTGACAGGTCCGAGCGGAACACCCCCTGCGGGTCCCAACGCGCCCGCAGCGAGCGGAAGTCGTCGAGGCGCGGGTACATGGCGGTGAGCAGCTCGGGCCGCAGCCGGGAGTCCTTGGCGAGGTGGACGCGCCCGCCCGCGGCGGCCACCTCCTCGTCCAACTCGTCAAGGAACGCGCCCAGTTCGGGCAGGTTCGCCGGGATGTCGAGCGCGAGGGTCCAGCCCAGCATCGGGAACGACAGCCAGCCCGGATCCCCTTCGCCGAAGCGCTTGAGGGTGGCGAGGAGGGACGGGCAGCGCCGCTCGGAGACGCGGTGCACGATGCGGCGCAGCGCCTCCTGCTCGCCGTGTCCGACGACGAACTGGTACTGCACGAAGCCGCCGCGCCCGTAGACGCGGTTCCAGTGCGGGACGCCGTCGAGCGGGTGGAAGAACGTGGAGAGCTTCCGCAGTTCGCCGGTGCGGGCGCTGGGCGCCGCGCGGTACCGCAGCTCGTTGAACAGGCCGACGCTCGTGCTGCCGAGCAGTCCCTCGGGGAGGAAGTCCGGGGCCGCGGGGAGGCGGGCGGGGCGGAACTCCAGCGGGGTCCTGCGGGCGCGTGCGGGCAGCGCGTCGAGCGGCGCGTGCTCGGCGCGCATGAGCACTCCGCGGCCGGTCGCGGCGCCGCGCGCGAGCAGGTCGACCCAGGCGACGGAGTAGGGGTGGCGGTGGTCCGTGGCGGTGATCCGGTCCATCAAGTCGTCGAGGTCTGCGGCCCGTTCGGTGTCCACCGACATCAACGAGGTCTCGACGCGCTGGAGTTGGATCGTCGCCGTGAGGATGATCCCGGTCAGGCCCATGCCGCCGGCCGTCGCGTCGAACAGCTCGCTGCCGCGCTCCACGACGCGTACCCCGCCGTCGGCGGTGAGGAGTTCGAGCATGGGGACGTGGCGGGCGAAGGAGCCGGAGGCGGGGTGGTTCCTGCCGTGGATGTCGGCGCCGATCGCCCCGCCGACCGTGACATAGCGGGTGCCGGGCGTGACCGGCACGAACCAGCCGAGGGGCAGCAGCACCTCCATCAGGCGGTGCAGCGAGACGCCCGCGTCGCACAGCACGGTGCCGCCGGCGGCGTCGATGGCGTGGATCCGGTCGAGCCCCGTCATGTCGAGGACGGCCCCGCCCGCGTTCTGCGCCGCGTCCCCGTACGCCCGGCCGAGCCCCCGCGCGATCCCGCCGCGGCGTCCCGTGGCCGCGCAGTCCCGGACCGCGAGGACCGCGTCCTCGTAGGAGCGGGGGCGGATCACGCGGGCCGAGGTGGGGGCGGTGCGGCCCCAGCCGCTGACCGGTACGGAGTGCGGGACGGAGGGGAGAGTGGATACGGGATCGGTAGCGGGGTCGGCAACCATGACGGTGACCGTATCGCCCGAAGGTGCGAAGTTTGTCGTAAACCTTGCGTCTGCTCACCGGAACGGGTGATCGAAGCCGGGATGGGGGGCAGGCTGGGATCATGGATTGGCTGAAGAAACTCCCCGTCGTCGGGCCGCTGTTCGCCCGGCTGATGCGGACGCACGCCTGGCACGCCTACGAGCGCCTCGACGAGGTCCGCTGGTCCCAGCTCGCCGCGGCGATGACGTTCATCAGCTTCCTCGCGCTGTTTCCGCTGCTCACCGTGGCCGCGGCGGTGGCCGCCGGCACCATGGGCCCGGATCAGCAGAAGAAGCTGGAGCAGACGCTCAGCGACCAGGTTCCGGGTATCTCCGACCAGTTGGACATCGGGGCGTTGGTCGACAACGCGGGCACGATCGGGATCATCGCGGGAGCGCTGCTGCTGTTCACGGGTGTCGGCTGGGTCGGCTCGATGCGGCAGTGTCTGCGGGACGTGTGGGAGCTGCCCGACCCCGAAGAGAACCCGATCATGCGCAAGCTGAAGGACGCCGGGATCCTCGTCGGGCTCGGCCTCGCGGGCATCGTGTCGATCGCGGCGTCCACGCTCGCGGCCACGGCCGTCGACTGGACGGCCGACCAGATCGGCATCGACAAGGCGGGCTGGGGCGGGATACTGCTCCAGGCCGCGGCCTTCGGGATCGCCGTCCTGGCCGACTTCCTGATCCTGCTCTACGTCCTGGCCCTGCTGCCAGGAGTGCAGCCCGGCCGCCGCGATCTGATCACCGCGGCGCTGATCGGGGCGGCCGGCTTCGAGCTGCTGAAGCTGGTGCTCAGCGGCTATATGAAGGACGTGGCGGCGAAGAGCATGTACGGCGCGTTCGGCACGCCCGTGGCCCTGCTGCTGTGGATCAACTTCACCGCGAAACTGCTGCTGTTCTGCGCGGCGTGGACCGCGACGGGCCGCGTCGGCCTGCGCAAGACGGAAGAAGCGGAGGCCGAGGCGGAGGCGGCGGACGAGGCGGAGGAGATCAGCCCTTCGTGACCTTCAGCGGCCACTTCTTGCGGACCACGAACACCGCGCCCGCGAGCACCACGAGCACGCCGCCCACGATCGCCAGCGCGATCCCGACGCCGCTGGAACCGCCGGTGACCGCGGCGTGCGCGGCCGACTTGGCGGCGCCCCCGCCACCGGAGCTCGGCGACGCGGCGCCCGCGGGCGTCTCGCTCTTCGGCCCGACGAGATGGCCGACGGGGGAGACCTTGCCGTCGGCCTGGAACCCCCAGTCGAAGAGCCGCGCGGTCTCCTTGTAGACGGCGTCGCTCTCCTTCGCCTTCGGGTTCATGACGGTGACGAGCAGCACCCGCTTGCCGCGCTCGGCGACCCCCGTGAACGTGGCCCCGGCGTTCGTCGTGTTGCCGTTCTTCACGCCCGCGATGCCCTTGTACGCGGGCAGGCCGAAGGAGCCGGTGAGCAGTCGGTTAGTGTTCTGGATCCCGAACTGCTTGGTGGTCTTCCCCTTCTTCTGCTTCATGGGGAACTCGGCGGTGGGTGTGGCGGCGTACTCGCGGAAGTCCTTCTTGTGCAGCCCGGAACGGGCGAAGAGCGTCAGGTCGTACGCGGAGGAGTGCTGCCCCGGCATGTCGTAGCCGTCGGGGCTGACGACGTGGGTGTCGCCCGCCTGCAGCTCGTCGGCGTGCGCCTGCATGTCCTTGACGGTCTGCGCGACGCCCTGGTTCATGGCGGAGAGCACGTGCACCGCGTCGTTGCCGGAGCGCAGGAAGACGCCCAGCCACAGATCGTGCACCGAGTACGTGAAGCCCTCCTTGATGCCGACGAGGCTGGAACCCGCGCCCATCCCCGCCAGGTCGGACGGCACCACCTTGTGCGTCGTCGTCTTCGGGAACTTCGGCAGCACGGTGTCCGCGAACAGCATCTTCAGCGTGGAGGCGGGCGGCAGCCGCCAGTGCGCGTTGTGCGAGGCGAGCACCTCACCCGACTCGGCGTCCGCGACGATCCAGGACTTCGCCGTCAGATCCTTCGGCAGGACGGGCGCGCCCCCCTGAAGATTGACCTGCGTCCCGGGCTTCCCCAACTGGGCGCCGCCCACCCGGGACATCGACGCGGGCGGCTTGGCCTCGTCCTTGTCCTTGTCCTTGTCCGCGGCGGCCGCGGGCAGCGCACCGGCGAACGTCAGGGCGGAGGCGGCGAACAGCACCGCGGCCTTCTTCAAGTGCGACGTCGGTCGCGCGGCGTGGGAGTCGGGCACGCTGGTGAAGGTACCTGTACCTGCCTGGTAAGTCTCCACCGCTGCGCCCTGTGTTCGCCCGGGCCCACCCCGGCGGCGGTGCGCGCGGCCGCGCGGCGATACTGAGGGTATGAAGCTCAGCCGCCCCGTGTCCTGGTTCCTGCTCGCCTTCGGGGTGTGGAGCTGGGTCATCTGGATCACTTTCGTCAAAAACCTCGTCAAGGACGGCAGCGGCCTCGCCTTCGACGACGCCGGGGATCCGACCGCGTACTTCTGGGTGCATCTGACGCTCGCCGTCGTCTCCTTCGTATTGGGGACGGTTGTCGGGGGCATCGGGTTGCGTTCGGTGCGCACACTGCGTCGGACCTCATAGGCGTCCGGGCAGATGGTCGTCGTCTTCGTCCTCATCGCCGCCGCCGTTCTCGCGGTGTTCGCGGCCCTGCACTACTACGCGTGGCGCCGTCTTGTGCGCGACACGACCGCCAAGGGCGGGTGGCCCAGACGGATCGGCACCCTGGTGTTCGTGGCCGGGCCCGTGCTGATGTTCGCGGCGCTGGCGGCGGAGCGGGGCGGGGCGCCGTTCCTGTTGCAGCAGGTGCTGGCCTGGCCCGGGTTCCTGTGGATGGCGTTCGCGCTGTATCTGCTGCTCGCGCTCCTGGTGGGGGAGGTCGTGCGGCCCCTGCTGCGGCGGATCCTCGACCGCGGGAGGCCGACCGTCACCGCCGTCGCCCCGGAGGAGGCCCCGGTGCGCGTCCCGGTGCCGGAGCTGCGGGAGCTGGAACCGGTCCCGGGGCTCGCGCCCGCGGCGCCCGCGCCCACCCGCCGGCTCGTCCTCGCCCGGACCGTCGGCGCCGCCGCGACCGTGGCCGCCGCGGGAGTCGTGGCCACTGGCGCGTACGGGGTGCTGCGCGGGCCGACGGTCAAGCGGGTCACCGTGCCGCTGGCCAAACTGCCGCGCGCGGCCCACGGGTTCAGGATCGCCGTGGTCAGCGACGTCCATCTCGGGCCCGTGCTCGGCCGGGGCTTCGCCGAGCGGGTCGTCGAGACGATCAACGCCACGCAGCCCGACCTGATCGCCGTCGTCGGCGACCTCGTCGACGGGAGCGTGGAGCACCTCGCCCCGGCCGTCGCTCCGCTCGCGCGGCTGAGCGCGCGGCACGGGACGTACTTCGTCACCGGCAACCACGAGTACTTCTCCGGCGCGGAACCGTGGGTGGATCACGTCCGCGAGCTGGGGCTCCGGCCGCTGGAGAACGCGCGCGTCGACATCGGGGCCTTCGACCTCGCGGGGGTCAACGACATCGCCGGTGACAACTACGGCGACGGACCCGACTACGCGAAGGCGCTCGGCGACCGCGACACCTCCCGCGCCTCCGTTCTCCTCGCCCACCAGCCCGTGATGATCCACGAGGCGGTGAAGCACAGCGTCGACCTCCAGCTCTCCGGGCACACCCACGGCGGCCAGCTGTGGCCGGGCAACTTCGTCGCGGCGGCGAGCAATCCGACCCTCGCGGGCCTCGACCGGTACGGCGACACCCAGCTGTACGTCAGCCGCGGCGCGGGCGCGTGGGGGCCGCCGGTGCGGGTGGGCGCGCCGTCCGACATCACCGTGGTCCAGCTGGCCTCCAAGCAGGCCTGAGCCGCCACCCTGGGCCTTCCTAGCCCTTCCTGCGCCGTCCCGTCGGCTTCGCGCGGCGGCGCAGGGCCAGCAGGCCGCCGCCGGCGAGGGCCGCCACGGCCATGGAGCCGCCGAGCGCCCAGTCGTCCCCGTGCGAGCCGGTGGGCGTGCTCGCGGCGGGTCCCGCGCCCGCCACGTGGGGCGCGCGCGTCGACGTCGACTTCTTCGGCTGCTCGCTGAGCGGCGTGGCCAACTCGCTGACGGGGCGCACCTTGTTCGCGGCCGCGAAGCCCCAGTCGAGCAGCGCGGCCGTCTCCTCGTACACGGCTTCGTAGCCGGACTTCGGGTGCATCACGGTGACCAGGAGGGTGCGGCCGCCGCGGGTGGCGGCGCCGGTGAAGGTGTTGCCCGCGTGAGAGGTGTAGCCGTTCTTGACGCCGATCAGACCCTCGTACGGGGTGACGCCCTGCCCGGTGAGGAGGCGGTCGGTGTTCTGGATCTGGAAGGTCTTGGAGCCGCCCGCAGGGAAATCGGCGACCTTGGTGGCGCAGTAGCCGCGGAAGTCGTCGTTCTTCAGTCCGGCGCGGGCGAACAGCGTCAGGTCGTACGCGGACGAGACCTGCCCCTTGTGGTCGAAGCCGTCGGGGCTGACGACGTGGGTGTCGTTCGCCTGGAGGTCCTTCGCGCGGGCCTGCATCTGGGCGACGGTCTTGGCGACGCCCCCGTTCATGTTCGCGAGCACATGCACCGCGTCGTTGCCGGAGCGAAGGAACACGCCCTGCCACAACTGGTGCACGCTGTACGTCGTCCCGGCCTGGACACCGACGAGGCTGGAGCCGAACGGTATGTCCGCGAGGTCCTCGGCCGTCACCTTGTGCTTCAGCGTGCTGTCGAACTTCGGCAGCACCGTGTCCGCGAACAGCATCTTCAGCGTGGAGGCGGGCGGCAGCCGGCGGTGCCCGTTGTACGAGGCGAGCACCTCGCCGCTGTCGTTGTCGGCGATCAGCCACGCCTTCGCGGCGAGCTTCGGCAGCTTGGGCGCCCCGGCCCGGTACCGGACCTGGACACGTGAGGCCGCCGCGGCGGACTGCGCGGGCAGCGCGAGGGCGGCGGCCGCGCCCGCCCCGATGCCGAGGGCGGAACGGCGGCTGAGCTGCGCCGAGTGCGATGAGGTGGTGCCGGACATCCCGTGAAGGTACAGGCCAAAGGGCAGGTAAAGACCAGCGGGTCCGCCCGCGGGGCTCAGTCCTTCGTGCGCTTCGGCTTCGGCAGCGAGCGCGTCATGCCCGGCAGGAAGTCGATGAACAGCTCGTGCACCTCCAGGACGAGCGGCCGCAGCACCCGGAAGCGGGCGAGCGCCACGCCCCGCGTCGTGAGGCGGGCGCCCCGGTCGGCGAGCCGGCGGCTGCGCTCGCGCCCCTCGGAGCTGTCGAACACCCAGTACAGGACGAGCCCCATCTGGGACAGCCACATCAACTCCGGGAGGATCTGGGCCAGTTCGGCGGGCACCTTGGCCTTCGACCCGGCGAGCACCTCGCGGTGGAGCGCGATGGAGGTCTCCCGGGCGTTCTCCGACTCGGCGGAGAACGGGCTGAGCGGGGAGTCCGGGTCGGCCGCGTTCTTGAAGAACTGGGCCGCGAACTCGTGGTACGGCTCGGCGATCTCCAGCCAGGCCCGCAGCACGCCCGCGAGCCGCGCCTGGAGGTCGGTCTCCGTGTCGAGCACGGACCGGACCGCCGCCTGGTGCTCGGCGGTGATCCGGTCGTAGAACCCCTGGATCAGGTGTTCCTTGCCCCCGAAGTAGTAGTACGCGTTGCCGACCGAGACCCCGGCCTCCTGGGCGATGGCCCGCATGGTGGTCTTGTCGTAGCCCCGCTCCCGGAACAGCCGCATCGCGGTCTCCAGGATGAGCGCACGTGTCTGCTCGCTCTTCGCGCCTTTGCCGTCGGCCTTCTCTGCTGCCACGGTCCTTGAGCCTAATCGCCCGGTCGGCAGGCGCTGTCACAGGCGGGTGGCTCGTCCTGGTAGCCGTACGCCTCGTAGTACCAGCCGTCCTTCGGGTCGTACGTCCACCCGTCGGCCCGCCGGTAGGGGGTGCCCCAGGCCTGGCCCTCCCAGCGTGCCGCCCGGTACTTGGCGGCGGTGAGGACGACCCGCTTGGCGATCTTCATCCCGGCAGGCGTGGCCAGCCGGTGGGCCGTGGCCCGGTGGTCGCGCAGCGCCCACATGCAGACGATCCACGCGGCGGGCCCGCGGTAGATCTGGCCGCCGTCCCCGATGACGGTGATGTCGCTGAGGGTGGCGGCGTGGTCGAGGTCCGGGAAGAGCCCCCGGGCCCGGGAGTGCCCCGCGGGCACCAGGTCGAGCGGCACCAACTGGCGCTGCTTCAGCAACCAGTTCCGTGCGAACGTGCACATCGGGCACTCGGCGTCGTAGAGCACCGTGAGCCGGCGGACCGGGACGTCCCCCCGGGCGTCCCGGTCCACCACCCCGCTCTCCGGTGCCGTCACGCCCCGGCCACCGGAGCGGTCCAGCCCTGCGGCGGGACGGGCGGCTGCTGCTCGTTCTCCATGATGCCGCGGCGCCGGATCTTGTTGAGCACGTAGACGTTGCCCAGGTGCATCACGCCGAGCACGAGCAGGACGACGCCCAGCTTGGTGGACAGCGCCTCGAACACCTCGCGGGTGCTGCCGAGCTGCTCGTCGCCGCTCAGGTACAGGGCGACGAAGCCGAGGTTGACCAGGTAGAAGCCGACCACCAGCAGGTGGTTGACGGCCTCGGCGAGCTTCTCGTTCCCGTGCAGCACGTCGGCCAGGAAGACCCGGCCGTTGCGGCTCAGGGTGCGGGCCACCCAGATGGTCAGACCGATGCTGACGACGAGGTAGACGACGTATGCGACGACTGTGAGGTCCATGCCCCACCCTCCTTGAACGCGTTCAAAAACGCTGACGGTCATGAAGGTAGACCTGTTTTTGAACATGTTCAAGCGAGAGTTGTCGTACGTGACGGGAGCCTCAAACGGAGGCTTCAACTCCGCGCGAGTTCGGGCCTTTTGAGGTAGTCCGTGAAGCCGATGACGTTGCCCCACGGGTCGGCGAACTCCACGACGTACCCGGTGGAGGTGGAGAAGGGGGCGTCGAGCAGCTCGATGTCGGCGGCGCGCAGCGCGTCGGCCGTCGCGCGGGCGTCCGGCACCTCCAGCCACAGCCGTGCGGCGGGCCAGGCGGGCGGCCGGTGGCCGAACCCCTCCTCGGCCCGCAGCAGCACGCCGGGCGTTTCCTTGCCGGCCGCGAGCAGCGCGATCCCGGCCTCGTCGATGCGGAACTTCACGGGGAATCCGACGCGCTCGTAGAAGGCGACGGCCTCGGCCAGATCGCCGACGGGGAACAGGGCGTTGTCGAACCCGAGGATTTCCAGCTCTTGTGACATAGCGGCAGATTAGCGAGCAACCGGGCAAAAACGGCGAAGGCCCCGCTCCCGGAACGAATCCGGGAACGGGGCCTTCGAAGCCCTGCGGCGAAAGCCGGGAAGGTCAGAAGCGGCGCGTGATCAACGCCCGCTTCACTTCCTGGATCGCCTTGGTGACCTCGATGCCACGCGGGCAGGCGTCCGTGCAGTTGAAGGTCGTGCGGCAACGCCACACACCGTCACGGTCGTTGAGGATCTCCAGGCGCTGCTCCCCGGCCTCGTCACGCGAGTCGAAGATGAAGCGGTGGGCGTTCACGATGGCGGCAGGACCGAAGTACTGGCCGTCGTTCCAGAACACCGGGCAGGACGACGTGCACGCGGCGCACAGGATGCACTTGGTGGTGTCGTCGAAGCGGGCCCGGTCCTCGTCGGACTGGTAGCGCTCACGCGTCGGCTCGTTGCCCTTGGTGACGAGGAACGGCATGACGTCGCGGTACGCCTGGAAGAACGGGTCCATGTCCACCACGAGGTCCTTGAGGACCGTGAGGCCCTTGATGGCCTCGACCGTGATGGGCTTCTCCGGGTTGATGTCCTTGAGAAGCGTCTTGCAGGCCAGACGGTTCTTGCCGTTGATCCGCATCGCGTCGGACCCGCAGATGCCGTGCGCGCAGGAGCGACGGAACGTCAGCGTGCCGTCCTGCTCCCACTTGATCTTGTGCAGGGCGTCGAGCACGCGCTCCTTGGGGTCCATCTCCAGCTGGAAGTCCTGCCAGCTGGCCTCGTCGGAGACCTCGGAGTTGAACCGGCGCACGCGCAGCGTGATCGTGATGTTCGGGGTGTCGGCGAAGCCGGGCTCCGGAGCCGCGGTCTTCTCCATCGTCGGAGTAGCCATCAGTACTTACGCTCCATCGGCTGGTAGCGGGTCTGGACGACCGGCTTGTAGTCGAGACGGATGGACTCGGAGCCGTCGTCGCCGACCTCGCGGTACGCCATGGTGTGGCGCATGAAGTTGACGTCGTCTCGAGTGGGGAAGTCCTCGCGGTAGTGACCGCCGCGGGACTCCTTGCGGGCCAGGGCGGAGGTCGCCATGACCTCGGCCAGGTCGAGCAGGTTGCCCAGCTCGATGGCCTCAAGGAGGTCGGTGTTGAACCGCTTGCCCTTGTCCTGGACCGAGATGTTCTTGTACCGCGCGCGCAGCTCGGCGATCTTCTCGACGGCCGTCTTGATCGTCTGCTCGGTGCGGAACACCATCACGTTGGCGTCCATGCACTCCTGAAGCTCGTTACGGATCACCGAGACGCGCTCGGTGCCCGTGGAGTCGCGCAGCATCTCGATGCGCTCCTCGACGAACGTCGACGGGTTCTCCGGCAGCTCGACGAACTCGGTCTTGTGCGCGTACTCGGCGGCCGCGATGCCCGCACGACGCCCGAAGACGTTGATGTCGAGCAGCGAGTTGGTGCCGAGACGGTTGGCGCCGTGCACGGAGACGCAGGCGACCTCACCGGCGGCGTACAGGCCCGGGACGACGGTGGTGTTGTCCGCGAGGACCTCACCCTCGACGTTCGTCGGGATGCCGCCCATGGCGTAGTGCGCGGTCGGCTGGATCGGGATCGGGTCCGTGTAGGGCTCGATGCCGAGGTACGTGCGCGCGAACTCGGTGATGTCCGGGAGCTTCGCGTCGAGCTGCTCCGGCGGGAGGTGCGTGAGGTCGAGGTAGACGTGGTCGCCCTCGGGACCGCAGCCGCGGCCCTCACGGATCTCCGTGTAGATGGAGCGGGACACGACGTCACGGGACGCGAGGTCCTTCATGACCGGCGCGTACTTCTCCATGAAGCGCTCGCCGTCCTTGTTACGGAGGATGCCGCCCTCACCACGGGCGCCTTCCGTAAGAAGGATGCCCATGCGCCAGATGCCGGTCGGGTGGAACTGGAAGAACTCCATGTCCTCCAGCGGGATCCCGCGCCGGTAGCAGGCGGCCTGGCCGTCGCCGGTCAGGGTGTGCGCGTTGGACGTCACCTTGAAGAACTTGCCGGTGCCGCCGGACGCGTAGATGACCGACTTCGCCTGGAAGACGTGGATCTCGCCGGTGGCCAGCTCGTAGGCGACCACACCGGCGGACTTCTTGACGCCGTCTTCCTCGACGATCAGCTGGTCCAGGACGTAGAACTCGTTGAAGAACTCCACGCCCTCCTTCACGCAGTTCTGGTACAGCGTCTGAAGGATCATGTGGCCCGTGCGGTCCGCGGCGTAGCAGGACCGGCGGACCGGCGCCTCGCCGTGGTTACGGGAGTGACCGCCGAAGCGGCGCTGGTCGATCGTGCCGTTCGGGGTGCGGTTGAACGGCAGGCCCATCTTCTCGAGGTCGAGGACCGAGTCGATGGCCTCCTTCGCCAGGATCTCGGCGGCGTCCTGGTCGACCAGGTAGTCGCCGCCCTTGATCGTGTCGAAGGTGTGCCACTCCCAGTTGTCCTCCTCCACGTTGGCCAGCGCGGCGGCCATGCCGCCCTGCGCGGCGCCCGTGTGGGAGCGGGTGGGGTAGAGCTTGGTCAGCACGGCGGTGCGGCTGCGCTTGGTCGACTCGATGGCCGCGCGCATGCCGGCGCCGCCGGCGCCGACGATGACGGTGTCGTACTTGTGAATCTTCACGGTTTCTCGCCTCGGCTTAACGGATGTTGGGGTCGAAGGTGAAGATCACCAGCGTGCCCAGCAGGACGGTGAAGACCGTCGCGGCGTACAGCAGGCCCTTCAGCCACATACGGGTCTGGGGGCGCTCGGCGTAGTCGTTGATGACGGTACGCAGGCCGTTGGCGCCGTGCAGCATCGCGAGCCACAGCATCAGCAGGTCCCAGCCCTGCCAGAACGGGGACGCCCAGCGGCCCGCGACGAACGCGAAGCCGATCTTGGAGACGCCGCCGTCGAGGACGAGCTGGATCAGCAGGTGGCCGAGGACCAGGACGACGAGAACGACACCGGACAGGCGCATGAACAGCCATGCGGCCATCTCGAAGTTGCCGCGCGTCGAACGCGGGGTCTTCGAGGTGCGCTTGCGCGGGGGCTCGATGTACGGAGCCGGGTTGTCGACGTCGTAGAGCGAGACGCCCTCGACGGGACCGACGCCGGACTTGGCGGGGGTGGTGTCAGCAGACATGTCTGGCCTCAGCTCCCGAAGAGTGCGCGGACGGCGTGGCCGAGGACGGGGTAGAGAGCCCCGACCATCAGGACGATCCAGATGCCCATGACGGTCCAGAGCATCTGCTTCTGGTAGCGCGGGCCCTTCGACCAGAAGTCGACGGCGATGACACGCAGGCCGTTGAGCGCGTGGAAGAGAATCGCGGCGACGAGGCCGTATTCCAGCAGCGCGACGATCGGCGTCTTATAGGTACCAACGACATCGTCGTACGCCTCGGGCGAGACGCGGACGAGAGCGGTGTCCAGGACGTGCACGAACAGGAAGAAGAAAATGAGGACACCGGTGACTCGATGAGCCACCCACGACCACATGCCTTCCCGGCCGCGGTACAGCGTTCCAGCCGGCACGGAAGAACCCTCCGGGAGCGGGGACTAGAGCCGCGCCGGCTTCAGTGTCGGGCGGGCCCGGCCGGGTACGGTCCACCGGCCGCTCGTCATCGTATCGACGAGTTGTCGGGACACTCGCACGGGGGCCTTATGTGTGATCAAACAGGCAATCAAACAGGCACGTACGGGCTATTGATGCCGGTTTCCCGGCCGGTTTCCCGATGGGCGAGGCGGGCGACGCGGCCCCGGGCGAGTCGGCGCAGCTCCTCGGCGGCCAGTTCACGCTCGTGCACCGGGTCGTTGCCGAGCCGGGTGCGCAGGCCCGCGAGCAGGTGATCGAGGGCCTCACCGGGTGCGATGTCGTCCAGGCAGATCACGAAGGGGTGGCCGAAGCGGGTCTGGTACGCGCTGTGGGCCGCGACCAGCGCGGTGTTCGCCGCCGCGTACGCCGAGTAGCCCGAGCGCCCCGAGTACAGCGCGGGGTCCGGCGGCAGCGCGAGGTCCTCGCCGGTCAGGGCCTCGGTGATGTCGGCGGGGGCGAGGTCGTACACCGCCTCGTCCGCCGCGGCGAGCAGCGCGTCGAGGTTCGGGTACGGGCGGTGGGCGGCGACGCGGCGCGCCCACGCGTGGCTGCGGCAGCACGTGTGCAGAAGCTGCGCGGCGGCTTCCGGAGACAGTGCGTTGAAGCGGGCGAGGCCCCCGGGGGCCGTGGGCTGGGCCGGTATCGGCAGACGGCCGGGGAGGTGAAGGGGGCGCAGGGCGGGCTCCGGCGGACGGGAGTTGTGGATGTGCTGTAACGGTAGTGATTCCTGGCCGTGAGTGTCCGGCGGATGCACGAATTTCACTCGGACGGGAGGGTTTGGGACCGGTGGGTGGACGCGATGCGCCTGTCCGTACCCCCGCCCCTGGAGGTCCACCGTTACCGTCGGCGGCGTACGTGTCCGTCCGAACGGGGTTCAGCGAGGTGTTCGTGAAGAAGGAGCGGCAGGCTCTGGTGGCCGTTGCCACCGGGGTCGTTCTGGTCACGGCCGTGGGGTGCTCGGACGGTGGCGGGTCTCCGTCGGACGGGAAGTCGGCGACCTCCGCGACGCCCTCGCCCACCCGTTCGTATCCGCTGTCGAAGCCCGTGCACACGATCCCCGAGGTGCGCGACTTCACGCCGGCGCACGGGCCCGGCTGGAAGCCGGACGGCGGCAAGGTCGTCGTGAAGGACGGCGAACTGGCCGACGAGGGGCGGCTCCTCGCGGAGGAACTGGATCTGAAGTACGCCGGGGGCGGGGACGCCGGGTCCGGTGACGTCGAGCTGGCGCTCGGCGGGAAGAGCGGGGCGAACCCGGAGTCGTACCGGATGACCGTGCGCGGCGGGACCGTGCGGATTACCGGGCCGAGCGACACCGGCGTCTACTACGGGACGCGCACCCTCAAGCAGCAGGTGCACGACGGTGCGAAGGCGCCGGAGGGCGTCACCGCCGACGAGCCCGCCAAGGCGCAGCGCGGGTTCAACCTCGACATCGCGCGCAAGCACTTCACGGCCGACTGGATCAAGGACCGGATCCGGGACATCGGGGACCTCAAGTACAACCAGCTAGGTCTGCACTTCTCCGACGACCAGTCCTTCCGCATCGAGTC
The DNA here is from genome assembly GCF_054871485.1 of Streptomyces sp. UC4497. Classification (NCBI taxonomy): domain Bacteria; kingdom Bacillati; phylum Actinomycetota; class Actinomycetes; order Kitasatosporales; family Streptomycetaceae; genus Streptomyces; species Streptomyces sp. UC4497. The sequence goes on from NZ_JBTYHB010000011.1 coordinate 232,832, forward strand.
CGACTCGCATCCGGAGGTCGTGTCCAAGGAGCACCTCAGCAAGGCGCAGGTTCGGGACATCCTGAAGCTCGCCGCCCAGCGGCACATCACGGTCGTGCCGGAGATCGACTCGCCGGGACACCTGGGCGCGGTGATCGCCGCGCACCCGGACCTCCAGCTGCGCGACGCGAGCGGGGTGGCGGCGCGCGGCGCCGTCGACATCTCGAAGCCGGGCGCCGCGAAGATCGTCGACGATCTGCTGAAGGAGTACGCGAAGCTGTTCAAGGGCGCGTACTGGCATCTGGGCGCCGACGAGTACCGGGCGCTGATGAGCGAGAACCCCGAGGCCTCCTACCCGCAGCTCGCCGCCGCGGCGCGGAAGAAGTACGGGGCGAACGCCAAGGTCCAGGACCTCGCGCAGGGCTGGCTCAACGACCGGGCGAAGACCATGGCCCCCTACGACCGGAACCTGAAGGCCTGGAACGACGGCTTCTACAAGGGCGGGGTCGTCGACGCGCACAAGGGCATCGAGGTCGCGTACTGGACCGGCAAGGAGATCGGGGCGCGCGAGCCGCTCGAGTATCTGGACGAGGGCCGCAAGCTCACGAACTACAACGACGAGTACCTGTACTACGTCCTCGGCCAGCCCAACACGTTCGTCTATCCGACCGGTGAGCGGATCTACAAGAGCTGGACGCCGCGCGTCGTGCGCGGGACGAGCCCGGTGCCCGCGAAGTACGACGACCAGATCCTGGGCGGCTCCTTCGCCGTGTGGTGCGACATCTCCGGGGCGCAGACGCCGGCGCAGGTCGCGAACGGCGTCCGGATGCCGCTGCGGGCGACCGTGCAGAAGCTGTGGGACCCGCGCAAGCCCGAGCTCAGCTGGCCGAAGTTCGTCGCCCTGGCCGACAAGCTGGACGGCTGACGGCTCCGATCCGCCGTTCTGGTGGCGAAGTCCCGTTCCCCTGTGGTCTATTCGGCCGCAGGTACGACGTTTGTGGCGTACACCGGGACGGGGGGAACGGACATGGGTTACTGGGGCTACTACGTGGTCGCCAGAAGCGGTCAGCCGCTGGACAAGTGCGAGGCCCTGGGCGGCGTGCGCGAGGAGCTGACGCTCCTGGAGGAGCGGGCCGACGGCTGGCAGGTGTGGGAGTGCCCGGGCGGCGGCGAGCAGGCGCGGGACGTGGGCAGCATGAACGCGCTGGCGGCGGAGACCGGGGCGCCCGCCCTGTTCGCGTACGTCATGGACTCCGCCTGCGCGGTCGTCGAGGCGGCAGGTCCGGAGAGCGGGGCGTGGACGGCGTGCCTGGGGCGCGCCGCGATGACCGGGTACATCGGCGGGGACGAACGCGCCCTGGAGGACTACTTCCTGCCGCCGGGCGACGCCGCCGAGCGGGCCGTCGGCTGGGCCGGTGAGTGCGGCCGCGAGGTGCCGCTGGAGCCGCTCGACGAGGTGCTGCGCGCGGCTGCCCAGCCCTCGGCCGAGGAGCTGTTCTTCCGCTTCCTCGACAGGCTCGGCGTACAGGGACTGTGACGTTCCGTGCTGTGCGGACGCAGTGGGAGACGTAGGCGTCAAGGGGAATTGCTGGGTCCGCGTCCGGAGGAGCGTTACATCCATGAGCCTGGTGGAACTGATCGCGCAGGCCGATGAACGCGGCCTTGCCACGAGTGGGCTCGGCTGCCTCGACCGGTGTGTGCCGCTGCTCGGCGTCGGCGGGCCCGGCGACCCCGAGGAGGACGTGCTGCGTCCGCTGTGGGCGAGCCTCGCGGAGGACGGCGCGGACTGGGGAGAGCGGCTCGCTTCGGCGCGCGACGAGCTGAGCGGCGCCGCGGGCGAGGGCGAGGCCGCGGAGCTGGTGCGGCGGATGCTCGGGGCGGCGCCGGAGCGGGCGGTGGCCGTGGCGTGGCGGGAGTGGGCGGACGCCTGCTCGGTGGCGGCGCTCCAGGTGCACCGGATGCTCGATGTGACGGAGGATCGGGCGGCCGGCGTGAGCGCGCGCCGCGAGGGTCGCACCGAGGGGATGTCGCCGCTGGTCGCGGCCGAACTGCGCCGCCAGACCCAGATCCTGGAACTGCTCGCGGGCGGTGGCGCGGGCGGGCTGCGGCAGGCCCTGGTCGTCTCGACGGAGGGGCGCAGGGTGCTGCGGGCGGCCGTTTCGCGGCGTGCGCGGGGGCGCGGCTGACGCCGCTGACCGCGTAAAGAAGAGGGCCGTGAAAGATGAGGGCCGTGGGGGCTGGACGGCCCCCACGGCCCTCATCGGTACAACTCGCTTTCTACGGCGCCAGGTTGGTGCCGATGCGTGCGGTCGCCGAGGTGCCGAGCGTGGTCCTCGTGAAGGTCTTGGTCGAGGTCAGGCCCAGACCGCTGGAGTTGCTCGGTACGTACGTCAGGTTGCCCTCGCCCGTGTTCTCGCCCGCCGTGCCGAGCACCAGGTCGGTGCGGCCGTAGCCGGAGAGGTCGGTCAGGGCGACCGCCGAGCCGAGGTTGTCGTTCGACTCGGTGGAGCCGGGGACGCCGGCGGTGTCCTGCGTGACGGAGAGCGCGCCGGTGCCGGTGATGCCGGTCGACGTGCCCTTCAGCAGGATCGAGTTGCCCGCGTTGGAGCGGTTCGAGGTGCGGGTGATGTCCTCGTTCGGGGCGCCCGCGAGCACGTCCGCGTAGCCGTCGAGGTTGTAGTCGCCCACCGCGATCGAGGCGCCCATCGCGTCGCCGGACTCGGCGGCGCCGGGGACGCCCGAGGTGTCCTGGTGGACCGTCTTGGCGCCCGTGGCGGTCAGTCCGCCCGCGGTCGTGGACGTGGGCAGCGAGCCCTTGACGAAGGTGACCTGGCCGCCCGCGGCCGCGCCGGACTCGGCGGTGTAGGGCTGGCCGATCGCGATGTCGTCGATGCCGTCGCCGTTGATGTCGCCGGCGCCGATGGAGCGGCCGCCCTTGACGGTCAGCGTGGCGGCCTTGCGCAGGCCGCCCGAACCGCCCTTGTACCAGACGACCTTGCCGAGGCCGGCGCCGTCGCGGTAGTTCAGCGCGACGTCCGCGTAGCCGTCCTGGTTGAAGTCGCCGGAGGCGGCGTCCTCGTAGGACAGGTTGTCCTCGGTGGTGGTGATCGTGGAGTCGGTGTCCCAGCCGTCGCCGTAGCGGGCGCTCCAGGTGCCGCCGGTGCCGGTGGAGGCGGCGAACACGTCGGCCTTGCCGTCCGCGTTGAAGTCGCCGACGGCCACCGCCGAGCCGAACCTGGCGTTGGTCAGCTCGTAGCTGCCGTCGATGTTGACGCCGGTGCCGGTGGTGAAGTCCGGGCCGTTCAGGATCGTGTACGCGCCGCGGTTGGAGTGCGTGGCGTCGTCCTCGCCGGGCTGGCCGACGACGATGTCCGTGTGGCCGTCGCCGTTGATGTCGCCGGTGGCGGTGGAGGCGCCGAACTCGTCGCCGCTCTCGCCCGCGCCGGGGACGTCGCCGGTGGACTGCGAGATCAGCTTCTTGCCGGTCGTCGTGGGTCCTGAGACGCTGCCGGGCACGAGGGCGATCTGGCCGCCGCTCGCCCCCTTGGGCAGTCCGGCGACGATGTCGTCGGTGGCGTCACCGACGACGTTCTGGCTCGCCAGGGCGTGCGAGACGCCGGGGGTGGCGGCGAGCGTCGCGATGCGGCCCAGCTTCGGGTACAGGTTCGCGCCGGGGCACAAGGTGGTGTTGGTGTCCTTGTGGCCGAAGACGCGGGGCAGGGTGATGGTGGAGTCGAGGGGGACCTTGTTGCCGTCGGTGCCGAGGTCACCGTTGGACGTCAGGGTCACCTTGTCGGTCGCCTTGATGCCGTACTGGCCGAACTTCCAGGCGACGACGCGGGCGATGGAGTCGAGCGCGGCCCTGGTCGGCTTCACCTTCTCGAAGTTGCCGATGTACGAGATGCCGACGGTGTCGGTGTTGAAGCCGTAGTCGTGGGCGCCGTGCACCGGCAGGTCCATGCCGCCGGTGCGGCCCTCGAAGATCTGGCCGCAGCGGTCGACCACGAAGTTGTAGCCGAGGTCGTAATAGCCCTTGGCGACGTGGTCCTGCTGGATCTCGCGCAGCCGCTGGGCGCTCTGCGCGCAGGGAATCTGGTTGTCCGAGTCGACGCCGGTGTGGTGCACGACGGCGGCCTTGATCTCCGTGTCGTACGTGGGGGTTCCGTCGTGCGGGAGGCCGGGGCCCCACACGGACTGGGGGATGATCGTCGGCTTCACGACGGTCGAGGGGCGGGCCTCGGGCGGCGTCTCGTCGGAGGTGAACGCGGCGGGCTCGGTGGCGCCCTTGCGGGTTCCCGTGCCCGGGTCGATCAGCTTGACGTCCATCCCGGACGGCAGGCCGGACGCCTTGCCGTCGGCGTCGACGACGCGCACCTCGACGCCGTTCGACGCGGCGGCCGTGGACACCGACGTGGTGCCGCCGCGGATGTCGGTGCCCTCGCGCTCGGCGCCGTCCGCGTCGTTGGTCTCCTCGGGCAGGGTGGTCCAGGCACCCCAGGTGCCCGACTCGGCGTTGCGCGCCCGGAATTGAGCCGTTCCGTCGAGCTCGTCCTTCGTGTCCTTCCACGTCACCGACACGGCGTTGAACGGCTTCGTCGACTTCTGCGGAACGACCTTCCGGTCCGCCTTCGTCTCCAGGCTCAACGTGTGCACGGCGGCGGCCCGGTACGCGGCGGCCGGGGCCGCCTCCGTGCTCGGATCGGCCATCGCGTACGACACGACTCCGGCCCCGCCGACCACGACCGCCCCCATCGTGATCCACGCTCTCCGCTTGAGACTCAGCGGCTTGTACGCGTGCGATCTGCGCGCGCCGGCCGCGTCTTCTCGCGAATGTCGCGGGCTCAATTGCCCCACCCCTTGATGAAGTTCACATGGACCCCGCGTGACACGCGGGTAGATGCTCTATCCAGCGAACGACTGCCGAAAAGCGTCACGGGTTGTGCGTTTGTGGCGCAGGTCACTGTGCGGGATTCGGTGCGGGAGGGGTTTCGGGGCGACCGATGAGTCACGGCAAAGGTTGTACGGGGCACCCGAGTTCGTCGTGTGAGAAGCGACATGGGGGAAACCTGTGACGGTCATGTGAGTCGGTCCGCTGGAGCTGAGCGGGGTGTGCCGGAGTCGCGGTCGCCCATCAGTGGACCAAGGGGTGCGAACCGTGACCGAGGACGAGAAGCCGGCGCCGGATGTGCGGCGCGTGATCGTACGGCGCGTGGTGACAGGAGTCCTCGTCGCCGGGCTTCTCGGGGCGGGGGCCGTGCAGCGGGCCGTTCCGGAGGACCGGCAGGCGCCGCGGGAGGAGTCCCGGGCGACGTGGCTCGCGGGCGACCTCGAGGGGATCGAGCCGCCGGAGGTCGTGCGGATGACGCGTGCGGAGCGGTTGCTGACGACGTCGACCGGGCTGATGCACGAGACCAGGTCCGTGCGGATGGCCGCCGATGTGCGCAAGGGGCAGCAACGTGTGCGCATGGACGTGCGGATCGACCACGCGGGGAGCTGTTCCGGGAGCTTCGACGGCGGCGTCGGCAACCGGGGCACGCTCGTCGTCCTCGCGGGCAAGGGGCCCGAGGCGTACATGAGGTTCAGCGAATCCGCGCTCGCCGAACTGCAAGGCATGGCGGACAGCCGGAGCGGCACCGTCTCCGCCCGGATGCGGGACCGGATCGAGCAGATGCGGGGGAAGTACGTGAAGGCGCCCGCGAAGGGGGCCAAGGGCCTGGCCGACGGGTGCAGCATCACGCGGCTGATCGGGTCGGGCGAGGACGACTGGAAGGGGACGCGGCAGCTCGCGCCGGTGCGGCGCGAGGGCCGGCGGGTGATTCCGCTCGCGCCGTCGGCGACCGACGACGACCAGGGTGTCGCGTACGTGGACGCCGACGGGAAGCCGTATCTGCGGGCCCTCAAGGGGAACGACAAGGACATGTCGGTCGACCTGAGGTTCTCCGAGTACGGGAAGCCGATGACGGTGCGGCGGCCCGCGGCCGCGGAGATCGTCGAGTTCGCCGACGACGGGTCGATGTTCTCGGCCTGAGTGCGCGGTACGGGCGCCGGGCCATCTGTGACGTTTCTGTGGAGGGCGGCGCTGATCCCGTCAAGGGGCGGTGGGCGCGGGCGCGTCCGCCTTCTGTGGAGACGTGCGAAGAGGAAAGCGCTTGGGCCAGGGAGGGGAACCCCGTCGTGCGCAGGCGCACGACGGGGAGCTGGGCGCGGCCGTCGCGCGGGCCCAGGAGGGTGACGAGGCCGCCTTCGCCGTCGCCTACCGGCTCGTACAGCCGGGGCTGCTCGGCTATCTGCGCGGGCTCGTGGGCGACGAGGCGGAGGACGTCGCCTCCGACGCGTGGCTGGAGATAGCCCGGGACCTGGGGCGGTTCCGTGGCGACGGGGCCGGGTTCCGGGGGTGGACCGCGACCATCGCGCGGCACCGTGCGCTCGATCTGCTGCGGCGGCAGAAGGTGCGGCCGAGGCAGTCCGTGCTCGAACAGGACGTGCTGGAGCTGCCCGGCGGGCACGACACCGCGGAGCAGGCCCTGGAGGCACTCTCCACCGAGAGCGCGCTCGCGCTGCTCGACCTGCTGCCGCGCGATCAGCGCGAGGCCGTGCTGCTGCGGGTCGTCGTCGGGCTCGACGCGCCCGCCGCCGCCCGCGTCCTCGGCAAGCGGCCCGGAGCCGTGCGCACGGCGGCGTACCGGGGGCTGAGGCGGCTCGCCCGGCAGTTCGGAGGCGGCGGGGCGGGAGGGCGTCCGGTGTGACGGATCGCGGGGCGCGCACGCTGGGGGAGGCGAGATGACTGCGAATCCCTCGCCGCCGGTCGAACCCGACGGCGAAGCCGACGGTGCGGGCCGCGCCGCCGACCGGTCCTCGGTCGGCGCGCTGCTCGGCGATGCCGTGCGGGGCGGCGGCCCGTCCCCGGGCGCGGACGGCGAGCTGCGGGCGCTCGCCGCGTACCGCGAGGCCCGCGACGCGGGGGCGCTCGCCGCGGCGCCCCGCAGGCGCGACGACTGGCGCCCGGGCAGGCGGTGGACGGGGTGGCCGGCGCGGGCCGTGGTCAACTCCCCCCAGGAGAGGGGCGGGTAGCGGCACCGGCGAACGGGCCCGGAAATGCGGGACGGCCGAGGTCGCCACCCCCCACAGGAGAGACCCCGGCCGCCGCGCGTCACGGGTCGCGAACGGCCCGTACTTATCTCAGCGCCGCCGGTGCGTTTTCTGTCACACCACCCTGGGATCCCGTTGGTTGCAAGTTGTACGAACATGGACGCGAGGACGTTTCAGGCCGTAGCGTTCTGGTTCGCGCCGGGCGCGCGCGCCCGTATCGACGGCGCACACGGCTTCACAGCCAGAGCAGGGCAGGGGCAGGGAGTGCTGGGGGACGACGCGGAGCTGACCGCCGCGGTGCTTGCGGCGCGGGACGGGAGTGAGGCCGCCTTCCGGACCGTGTACCGCACCGTGCACCCACGGCTGCTCGGATACGTACGCACGCTCGTCGGCGACCCGGACGCGGAGGACGTCGCGTCGGAGGCCTGGCTGCAGATAGCCCGCGACCTCGACCGCTTCGAGGGCGATGCCGACCGGTTCCGCGGCTGGGCCGCCCGGATCGCCCGCAACCGCGCGCTCGACCACATACGCATGCGGGGACGCCGGCCCGCCATCGGCGGCGACGAGACCGAGCTCACCGGCCGACCCGCCCTCTCCGACACCGCCGACGAGGCCATGGAGTCCCTGGCCACCGGCGACACCATGGCGCTCATCTCCAAGCTTCCGCAGGACCAGGCCGAGGCCGTCGTGCTGCGCGTCGTCGTCGGACTCGACGCGAAGAGCGCCGCGCAGACCCTCGGCAAGCGGCCCGGCGCGGTCCGCACCGCCGCGCACCGGGGCCTGAAGCGGCTCGCCGAACTGCTCGGCGCCGCCGAACCCACCGCGGCCGGGAACTCCGCCGACTCCCTCGAAGCGGTACCGACTCCACGGCGCGACCGCACCCGTACGGCGACGTCCGCAGGTGTGACGCATTCGCGTTCGCGGACGCAGAAGGACATGTGATGGCCGACGAGCAGGACAAGTGGCTCAACCGCGACGCGGCGGACCGCCTGCTGCGCGGAGAGGCCCCGGCCGTTTCCGGAGACGACGCCCGGCGGGCCGACCGACTGACCGCCGCGCTGCACGCGCTGGCCGAGGTGCCGGCCGGGGCCGACGGTGAACTTCCGGGCGAGGACGCCGCGTTGAAGGCGTTCCGTGAGACGCGCGCCGTCGCGGCTGTGAACGGCGCTGTGAACAAACCCGCGCGCGCGGGTCGCTCCCGGCTGTCCGCCCGGTCCGCCCCGAAGACGTCCGATCGGCGTTCGTTCTGGGGTCGCCCCGCGCGACTCGGAGCCGCCGCCGCGTTCGCCGTGTGCATGGTCGGCGGGGTCGCGGTCGCCGCGGGGACGGGGGTGCTGCCCTCGCCGTTCCGCGAGTCGGACGATCCGGCGCCTGCCGCGTCCGTGTCCGCCGCCGCGAGCCCCGAGCGGCCGCTCGCCTCGGCCTCCGCGGGCGTCACCGAGGACGGCCACGCGGTGCCGAGCCCGACGAAGCCGTCCGGCACCTCCGGCAGCGGGTCGACCTCCGGTTCCCCGTCCCGCGGCGACGGCGCGGGCGAACCGCGCGACGGCCGCACGGACCAGGGCAGGCGCCCCGGTCCCGACGTGACGGACACCGACGGGGCGAGGGCCCAGGCGCGCAAGCTCGTCGACACCTGTCGAAAGTACCGGGGCGGGCAGTCCGGCGCCGCGGACGTGCAGCGCCTGGAGGCGTCCGCGAAGTCCCTCGGACAGGACACGCGCAGCCTCGACCGCTTCTGCGACCGCGTCCTGGCCCGCGCCGGAGCCCCCACCGCGCCGGCCGACAGGACCACCTCGCAGCACACGGACGGCAAGAGCGACTCGGGAAGCCAGAGCGCCTCGGACGACGGCAACGGTTCGGGCGGCAAGGGCGGCGGCGATCGCGGCGGCGACAACGAGGACGAGGACGGGGACCCGGACGCCGCCGCGAGCCCCGGTCCCAGTTCCAGTCCCAGCGTGAGCTCCACGCCGAGCCCGAGCGTGAGCCCGACTCCCTGACCTGCGGAAACGTAACGGGTCAAAAAGGTTGCGCGCCATGTGTGACGTTTTTGGACGGCACGGCGCAGTAATGAGTGAGCCGACTGGTCATCGGCCGCGCACGAGCCCGGGTTCCCCCCGTACCTGGTGCTCAGTGCCACTGGCGCGGGTGGGACACGTTCCCCCGGTCCCACCCGCGCCACTCAACACATCACCCGCGGATGTCATCTGCGGGGCCTCACCGGGCCTCACCAGTAGACGACGACCTTGTCGCCGTTCCTCACCTGCGCGAACAGCTTCGCGATCTTCTCCTCGTCCTTGACGTTCACACAGCCGTGCGAGGCCCCCGCGTACCCGTGCGCCGCGAAGTCCTGCGAGTAGTGCACCGCCTGGCCGCCGCTGAAGAACATCGCGTACGGCATGGGGGAGTCGTAGAGCGTCGAGACGTGGTGCCGGGACTTGAAGTACACGGGGAAGACGCCCTCGCGGGTCGGCGTGTACTCGGATCCGAACCGGACCTCCGTCGTCATCAGGCGCCTGCCGTCCACCATCCACGTCAGCGTGCGGCTGTTCTTGCTGATGCACAGCACCCGCCCCTTCATGCAGCGCGGGTCCGGCTTCGCCGGGGGCTGGCCGCCGAACTGGTACAGCTCCCACTTTCCCGGCTCGTCCGTCATGTTCAGCAGGCGCTGCCAGGTCACGGTGTCCATCTCACCCGTGCGCGGCAGCCCGCGCTTGCCCTGGAACCCCTTGACCGCGTCGGTGGTCGTGTCGTCGTACGTGCCCGTGGGCCCGTTGAAGAGCCAGGCCACCTGGCGCAGCCGCGCCTGCAGCTCCCGTACGTCCTTGGAGCTGTCGCCGGGGGAGAGCAAGACCTTGGGGGCGGCCGGTGCGGGCGTCGCGGACCCGGTGGGCTTGGCGTCGTCGGAGGGCGGCCGGGACGAGTCCTTGGTGGGCGGTCGGGACGCGTCGTCGGTGGGGAGCCGGGACGCGTCGGAAGCGGACGGCTGGGACGTCAGCGGCGGTGCGGCGCGCCCGCCCTCCACCGCCTGGGCCTTGCACCCGGCGACCAGGGCGAACACCCCGGTGACCGCGATCGATGAACGTAGGACAGCTGTCCGCATGACGTCCCCCCGCCTGCCGCGCCGCTCTCTCCTGTCACGACGGATGCTGCCCGCGCCGGAACGGCTCCGAACTCAGGGTGACGCCGGATGTTCCGACGCGGGGCAAACACGGGAAAGTCTGTGAGCAAGGTCCCAGCGCGGGGCTCTCCACTGGCCGCACGCCCGCCGCTACAGTCCGTCGCGAGGGTCGTTAACTACTGGTAAGTAACAGCGCAAGTAATCAGCACCTAATCGGCAAGCATCGGCAAGTCATCGCTGGAGGCACAACCATGGCGCGCGAATCCGAGTCCGGACTGCCCATCGAGCCGGTCTACGGCCCGTCGGCTCTGGAGGGCTGGGACCCGGATCAGAAGCTGGGCGAACCGGGCGCGTACCCGTACACGCGCGGTGTGTATCCGACGATGTACACGGGCCGCCCGTGGACGATGCGGCAGTACGCCGGGTTCGGCACGGCCACCGAGTCCAACGCCCGCTACAAGCAGCTCATCGCGAACGGCACGATGGGCCTCTCCGTCGCCTTCGACCTGCCGACCCAGATGGGGCACGACAGCGACGCCCCGATCGCGTCCGGCGAGGTCGGCAAGGTGGGCGTCGCCATCGACTCCATCGACGACATGCGCGTCCTGTTCGGCGGCATCCCGCTGGAGAAGGTCTCCACGTCGATGACGATCAACGCCCCGGCCGCGCTGCTGCTCCTGATGTACCAACTCGTGGGCGAGGAGCAGGGGGTGCCGGCCGACAAGCTCACCGGCACCATCCAGAACGACGTGCTCAAGGAGTACATCGCCCGCGGCACCTACATCTTCCCGCCGAAGCCCTCGCTGCGGCTGATCGCGGACATCTTCAAGTACTGCAAGGCCGAGATCCCGAAGTGGAACACCATCTCGATCTCCGGCTACCACATGGCCGAGGCGGGTGCCTCTCCCGCGCAGGAGATCGCCTTCACGCTCGCCGACGGCATCGAGTACGTCCGCACGGCCGTCGCCGCCGGCATGGACGTCGACGACTTCGCCCCGCGCCTGTCGTTCTTCTTCGTCGCCCGTACGACGATCCTGGAGGAGGTCGCCAAGTTCCGCGCGGCGCGCAGGATCTGGGCGAAGGTGATGAAGGAGGAGTTCGGCGCCAAGAACCCCAAGTCGCTGATGCTCCGCTTCCACACGCAGACGGCCGGTGTGCAGCTCACCGCCCAGCAGCCCGAGGTGAACCTGGTGCGCGTCGCGGTCCAGGGTCTCGGCGCGGTCCTCGGCGGCACGCAGTCGCTGCACACGAACTCCTTCGACGAGGCGATCGCGCTCCCCACCGACAAGTCCGCGCGCCTGGCCCTGCGTACGCAGCAGGTCCTCGCGTACGAGACGGATGTGACGGCGACGGTCGACCCGTTCGCCGGCTCGTACGTCGTCGAGAGCATGACGGACGACGTGGAGGCCGCGGCCCTCGAACTCATGGACAAGGTCGAGGAGTTGGGCGGCGCGGTCAACGCGATCGAGCGCGGCTTCCAGAAGAGCGAGATCGAGCGCTCCGCGTACAGCATCGCGCAGGAGACCGACTCCGGTGAGCGCGTCGTGGTCGGCGTCAACCGCTACCAGCTCGATGCGGAGGAGCCGTACGAGCCGCTCCGTGTCGACCCGGCCATCGAGGCGCAGCAGGCGGAACGCCTTGCGAAGTTGCGGGCCGAGCGGGATCAAGGGGCCGTTGACGCTGCCCTCGCCGCGCTCAAGAAGGCGGCGGAAGGCGAGGACAATGTCCTCTACCCGATGAAGGATGCGCTGCGGGCGCGGGCGACGGTCGGCGAGGTCTGCAACACGCTCCGCGAGGTCTGGGGGGCGTACGTCCCGTCGGACACGTTCTGACGGGCCGTCGGCTGGGCGGGGGCGTTACCGCGCCGCGAGGTTCGTGCGGCGGCACCGGGGCCGGGCTCACGGGGCTCTGCCCCGGGCCCCGCGCCTCAATTGCCGGCGGGGCTTGATCGGTGTCCGGTATCCGGAATTCGGGGGCGGCCCCGCGGACGGGCGTGCGAGACTCGCCGCATGCTGGGTGTCATCGATCTTCCGACCTATCTCGCGGGCCTCGCCCTCATCATTCTTCTGCCGGGGCCGAACTCGCTGTACGTGCTCTCCGTCGGCGCCCGCCGCGGCATCCGCACCGGCTACAAGGCCGCCGCGGGCGTGTGGTGCGGGGACACCGTCCTGATGACACTCTCCGCCGCCGGAGTCGCCTCCCTGCTCCAGGCCAACTCCCTGATCTTCGGGATCGTGAAGTACGCCGGCGCCGGCTATCTGACCTGGCTCGCCATCGGCATGATGCGCGCCGCGTGGAGCATGTGGCGCACCCGCAAGGAGCGGCTCGCGGCCGAGAGCGGTGCCGCCGAGGAGGCGCCCGCGCAGGAGCGGCCGTTCCGTCGCGCCTTCGTGATCAGCCTGCTCAACCCCAAGGCGATCCTGTTCTTCATCGCCTTCTTCGTTCAGTTCGTCGACCCGTCCTACGCGTATCCCGCCCTCTCCTTCGTGGTCCTCGGCGCCTTCGCGCAGGTGGCCAGCGTGCTCTACCTGTCGGCGCTGATCTTCAGCGGCATGAAGCTCTCCGCCGCCTTCCGCCGCCGCAGGCGCCTCTCCGCGGGCGCGACCTCGGCGGCCGGGGTGCTGTTCCTCGGCTTCGCGGTGAAGCTGTCGTTGTCCAGCGTGTAGTGCTGCTGCCGTTGAGGCTGCCGCGACCGGCCGGTCACCCCACCACGGACTCCGTCAGGTACTGGTCCAAGCCTTCCGTCGTCTCCCCGGCCCATGCCACATAGCCGTCCGGCCGGATGAGGAACACGCCCCTGCCGTACGCCTCGTATGCCGGGATGCGGGTTGTGTGGATGAGGTCGCTCAAGTTGCTGCTCAGCGGCGGGAGTTCGGCCGCCGTGTCCACCGTCAGGAGCGTCCAGTGCGGGCCCCGGAAGGCGTCGAAGAGCCGCACCCCGCCGCGCCGGCCGTCCGGTGCCCGGTCGCCCGCCCGCAGCGCGTCGTCCGCGAGCCCCGGTCGGGTCTCCCGGGTCAGCGTCGACTCCCGGTAGCCGATGCTCAGTTGCCGCACCTCGTCGCCGCGCTGCGTGGGCTGGTCCTCGGCGCGCGCCCGGTGGATGCGGGTGCTGATGCCGAGGATGCCCGCCGCCACCGGTGTCCGCTCCTCCTCGTACGTGTCCAGGAGCCGGGCCGGTGCGCCGCCGGACAGCACCGCAGCCAGCTTCCAGCCCAGGTTGTACGCGTCCTGCACGCTCGTGTTCAGACCCTGACCGCCGGCCGGGGAGTGGACGTGCGCCGCGTCGCCCGCGAGGAAGACCCGGCCCACCCGGAAGCGGTCCGCGAGCGCCGCCCGCGCCCGGAAGTCGGAGGCCCAGAGCACCTCGGCGATGTGCTCCTCGGAGAGTGCCGTGCGCGTCGCGAGGAGCTTGGTCACCGCTTCCGGTGAGGTGTCGGGGACCGCCGACTCGTCCGCGTACTGCGCGGCCAGTTGGTAGACACGGCCCTTGTCCTCGGCCATCGGCAGGGGGCAGAACGCCACGCCGCCCTCCGGCGACTTCGGCCACACGTGCCAGTGCGTGTCCGGGATCGGGGCGTCGTCCGTGACACGCACGTCCGCCACCAGCATCGGCTTCGGGTCGACCGTCTCGCCGGTCATGCCGACGCCCAGCAGCCCCCGGACCGTGGAGCGGCCGCCGTCCGCCGCCACCACGTACCGCGCACGCACCGTCGAACCGTCCCCGAACGTCGCCGTCACCCCGTCCGCGTCCTGCGTCAGGCCGGTCAGCGCGGCACCGAAGCGGACGCCGCCGCCCAGCTCCCGCAGTCGCGCGTACAGAATCGCCTGCGTGCGGGCCTGCGGTATCAGCCACGCGTTGGCGAACGGCACCCCCTCCGTCGGCTCGGAGCGCTGCATCATGTCCCACTCGTCGCCCGGCTCGGCGCCCTCCCAGACCCGCATCCGCGGATACTCCGAGCCCGCCGCGTGGATCTCCTCGAGGACCCCGAGGTCGTACAGCACCTCCTGCGTGCGTGGCTGGAGGCCCTTGCCGCGCGAGCCGGGGAACAGGCCGTCCGCCCGCTCGACCAGCAGGGCCCGCGTACCGCGCCGCGCCAGATCCGTCGCCAGCGCAAGACCCGTCGGGCCCGCACCCACGACCAAAACGTCCGTCGTCACCGTGTCCGCAGTCATCGCCATCCACCCTCTCCTTAACGCCGTTAAATCCGCCTGTCTCCGAGCATGGGCTTAACGGCGTTAAACTGTCAAGCGTGGCTGAGCAGAAGAACCCGAAAGACGTGAAGAAGGCCAAGGCGGACAAGCCGAAGGCGGACAAGCCGAAGCTCGACAAGGCGCACGTCGCCGGCACCGCCCTCGACCTGCTGAACGACGTGGGTCTCGAAGGGCTGACACTGCGCGCCATCGCCAAAGAGCTGAACGTGCAGGCGCCCGCCCTGTACTGGCACTTCAAGAACAAGCAGGCGCTGCTCGACGAGATGGCGACCGTGATGTTCCGGCGCATGACGCAGACCGGTGCGCAACCGGGTGCCGAGGTCCGGTACGAGCCCCCCGGCACCTGGCAGGAGTGGCTGGTCGAGGGCAACCGGCAGCTGCGCGCGACCCTTCTGCGCTACCGCGACGGCGCGAAGGTCTTCAGCGGTTCACGCTTCACCGGCACCGACCACGGGCCCGAGCTGGAGGCGCACCTGCGCTTCCTCATCGACGCCGGGTTCACCCCCGACCAAGCGGCGTGGGCGGGCACCACCGCGTACATGTACACGCTCGGCTTCGTCACGGAGGAGCAGGGCATGCGGTCGCCGTCCGGCGAGCGCCCCGCGGCCGTGGACGTGGAGGAGCGGGCGCGGAAGCTGGCCGACTACCCGCTCGCCGCCGCCGCGGGCGATCAGCTCTTCGCGGCGTACGACGAGCGGTTCGAGGAGGGACTGCGGCTGATCGTCGCGGGGATCGAGGCGCGCTACGGAGTGCGCTGAGCAGCTCCCGCCCCCGTAACAGCCCCCGCCCCCGTGCCGGCCCCCGCCCCCACCCCCGGCTTCCGGTTGAGCGACCTGCGCAGCAGCGGCGTCGCCCACTCCTCGACGTAACGGTTCAGCACCCAGGCGAGCGCCAGCATCAGCGCGATCGTCGCCGCGAAGGTGACCGACGCGGGCAGGCCGACGCGGCGGTGCAGGGCCGCGATCGTCACCCAGCCCAGGTGCTCGTGGACCAGGTAGAAGGGGTACGTGAGGGCGCCGGCGACCGTCAACCAGCGCCAGTTCGCCCAGCGCGTCCAGCCGACGGCGATCGCCGCCACCGCCGCGAAGCCGAGCGTGACCACCACGACGATCCCGAACGAGGAGCGGTAGGAGAAGAAGTCCGGGTTCGGTGCGTGCCAGGTGCGGTCGACCGCGAAGTGCTGACCGATCAGCCAGCTCACCGCGACGATGCCCCACGCCGTGACGTCGCGCCGGTCGCGGTGGACCAGGTACAGGCCGATGCCGCCGATGAAGAACGGCGCGTACTCCGGCATCAGGACGAGATTCGCCAGCGAAGCGTCCGGTCCCGCGCCCTCCGCGAGCACCGCCGCCAGCGTCCACACCGCGCAGAACAGCACCACCCGGTGCCGGGTCGCGCCCGGCAGCACGACGCAGAGCGCGAACAGGGCGTAGAAGCGCAGCTCCGCCCAGAGCGTCCAGCACACGCCCAACACCCGGTCCACGCCCAGGGGTTGTTGCAGCATCGTCAGGTTCACGAGCGCGTCGCTGGGCGACACCGCCTCGTACGCCACGACCGGCAGCGCGAAGACGGCCGTCACCAGGACGATCGCCACCCAGTACGAGGGGAGCAGGCGGGCGGCGCGCGAGGCGAAGAAGGAGCGCAGGGGTCTGCCCCAGCCGCTCATGCAGATCACGAAGCCGCTGATCACGAAGAAGATCTGCACGCCGAGGCAGCCGTACGCGAACCAGCTGTGCAGGGTGGGGAATTGGCTGCTCGGCGACGTTCCCCAGGCCTGGGAGATCTCGCCGTCCCTGCCTCCGTAGTGGTACGCCGCCACCATCAGCGCCGCGATCAGCCGCAGCCCGTCCAGGGCGTACATGCGGGACGCGGGGCGGGTGGGCACGGCCTTCGCCTGCGGCTCCGTCTGTGGTGCGGGGAGCGGGGGCAGCGTCGTGCCGGGAGCCGTCATCCGAGGGCCGCCCGCTTCAGGGAGCGGGCGCGCTTCGCGACCCTGCGCACCGTCGCGTTGCGCGGGATGAAGGCGAACTGGGCCGGGAGCGCGCCCGGCAGGGCGAGCGAGGTCAGCCGGCGCCGCTTGAAGTAGCGCCAGGTGCGGTCGTCGAGGCGGGTCGCGAGATAGCGCTCGGCGGGGCGGCGCAGCTCCGGGTAGATCTTGGCCTGCATGGCGTAGCCGACCGCGCGCAGCAGCTCGTCCAACTCGCCGACGGGCAGCGGCTGTTCCTGCGCCTCCACCGCCGTGCGGTCGGTCAGGTCGGGCAGCAGCGCGTCGACGATGGTGACCGGCACCCGGTTGCTGTTCTGGTACGGCGTGAGGCGGTCCAGGAGCGTCGACGTGCCGATGCGCGCCACCGGGATGCCGTACAGGGCGCTCGCGGTGAGCAGTGCCGTGGAGAAGCAGCCGACGACGAGGACCGGGCGCATCCGCTGGTAGAGGACCTCGGCGAGGACGGGTGTCTCCAGGACGGTCAGTTCGACGCCGAGGCGCTCCGCCTCCTTCTCCAGCGTGCGCGAGTAGCGGGCCGGGGCGGTGGGGTGCGGCTTGAACACCACGTGCTCGTGGCCGAGTTGGGCGGCGCCGCGCATCATCCGTACGTGCAGGTCCTCCTCCTCGTCGGCCGTGAGGATGCCCAGGGCGGAGAGGTACTGGCCGAGCAGGAGGGCTGGTTCGCCGGGCACTCCCGGCAACTCGCCCGAGGAGTCCGACAGTTCTGCCAGCACCTTGAGGAAGACCTCGGTGGGTACGACCTCGGGCTCGACGCCGAACTCCGTGAGCAGCAGCGGCTTCAGGCCCGGCACCAGGTCCAGGTGGAGCAGGCGGCGCACCCGTGTGCCGATCAGCGGGTCGATCTTGTTGCGGGTCGGTCCGTAGCTCATCAGGCCGTCCGCGTACACGTCGACGGGCGCGCCCGCGAAGATCTGCGCGACGGCCATCGCCGGGTTGACCTGGATGGACTCCACGGCCAGCTCGATGTCGTCGTCCCCGAGGCCCCACGTGAGCCGCAAGTACCGTTCCCACAGCGGGATGTCGTCGGTGCGCGGGCCCCAACTGCCGGGGTGGAAGGGGGAGATCGCCTCGTTCCACGACAGGACGCCGCCGAAGCGGCCCCGCAGTTGCTCGAAGCCGGGCATCTCGTCGACGGCGGGGGTGGTCTCGGGCGTCGCCGCGTTGTTGGCGATCAGCAGCAGCGTACGGTCCGCCGGGCCGAACCGCTCCGCGTCGAGGGCCGCGGCGAGCGTCGCGGCGCCGTACAGGGTCGAGGCCAGCAGGATGCGGGTCGTCATGCCGTGACCTCCGCGCTGACCGGGCGGCGACGGAGCCGGCGCAGGCGGGTGGCCCGCTGGGTGTCCATCGAGTCGAGCGCGTCGTCGAGCACCCGCTGCGGCATGCGCTTGAGCGCGGCCGCGCTGAGCGACTTCAATGTGCGGGCCACGGGAGGTTCGAACCTTTCGATGGATCCCAAGTGGTGGGAAATGATGGCGCAGTACGTACGCACGGCCTTCGGGAGGAGCAGTTCCGCGTCCCGGTCCTCGGCGGTTTCCCGGACGACCTGGTCGAATGCCCGGATGAAATCGAGCTGCCGTACGTCGCCGATCTGAGTGAGCGAGGACGAGACGCCACGGCGATAGAAAACGCCCAAAGTGGAGACCGCCGCAAAGGATTTCGCCTCGCGGTGCAGCCGCCAGATCCACGGCCTGTCCTCCGCCGTGCGCAGCCCGTCGGTGAAGTGCAGCAGACCCTGGTCGGCGAGCCGCCGGTGGTACATGCCGGCCCACGCGTACGCGTAGTCGACGGCGGTCGAGCGGTCGGCGGGCAGGATGGCCGCGCGCGGGTCCATGACGACATTGCGCAGACCGTGCGGGAAGCGGTGCACCGAGCGGGCCCGCGCCGTGCACTGGACGTGGTCCGTGCGCACGAAGTCGCAGCCGAGGCCCTCCATGGCGGCCAGCAGCTGCGCGTAGTACCCGGGCGCGAGCCAGTCGTCGCCGTCCAGGAAGGCGAGATATTCGCCGCGGGCCCTGTCGAGTCCGGTGTTGCGGGCGGTCGCGAGTCCTCCGTTCCTTTCGTGTCGCACGACGACCGCGCCGGGCAGCTCGCGCTCGGCGCGCGCGAGAATGTCCGGTGTCTCGTCCTTGGAGCAGTCGTCGACGAGAATGAATTCGAAGTCGTCGCGTGCGTTCGCTCGCAGACTTCTGAGGGTGTCGGGCGCGTATTGCTGCACGTTGTAGAACGGCACGATGACGGAGAGCTTGACCACGACGGTGACGTTAGGGCGCGGCCCGGCATTCGTCTTGACCGGTGGCTTGATGTCAGGTGAACGAAGCGTGGCGGGACCGTGAACCGGCCCTGGCGCAGGGCTTTTCCGGGGCCGATTCGCCATTCGTCGGTGTGCTGTTAACCGTTTGTTGCATTCTGGTTGGGCCGCGGCTCGGAATTGCTTCCTAGGTTTTCCATCGTGCCAGTAAGGAACGGAAAGCAGCTCAGGGTCGCCGTGCTCGCGGACTCCGACACCCGGTGGAAATGGGGGTCGCTCACCGCCTCCCGCATCGCCCCCGACAGTGTCGCCCTCGACGGCTATCTGCTGCGCGGCCGGGCCACCCCGACCCCGCGCCAGCTCCGCGAGATCGGCGTCCGCGCCGACAGCCTGCGCGAGGTCACGGCCGTCGAATTCCTGCGCGAGATGGAGTCGGCGGCGTCCGGCGACAGCGGGTCCCGCGGCTACGACGTCGTGCTGCTCGCCCTCGTCGGCGGGGGAGTCCAGGCCGTCCTGCACGGCCTCGCCCACGCCTGGCGGGGAGCGGCGCGCCGCCCCGTCGTCGTCACCGGCTATGTCGGCGTCGTCTACGAGAAGCTCGCCGACGGCCTCCTCCTGCGGCACGGCGCCGACGTGGTGCTCGCCAACTCGGGCTACGACGCGGACCGGTTCCGCGCCGTGTACGAGGGAGTGGGCGCGGACGCCTCCGCGGTGACCGAGTGCGCGCTGCCGTTCCTCGGCGGCGAGCCGTACGCCGGTGAACGGGACCCGTACACGGTGACCTTCGCGGCGCAGCCGTCCGTGCCGGACACCGCGGCCGACCGCGACTATCTGCTGGGCCGCCTCGTCCGGCACGCCGAGTCGCACCCCGACCGCGAGGTGCTGCTCAAGCTGCGCAGCAAGCCCGGCGAACACACCACGCACATCGAGGAGATCCCCTACCAGAAGCTCGCGCAGCGCCGCGAGCTGCCGGCCAACTTCCGGCTCGTGTACGGGAACATGGGCGAGGTCCTCGACCGTACGGACCTGCTCGTCACGGTCAGCTCCACCGCCGCCCTCGAATCGCTGCACCGGCGCATCCCGACCGCGCTGCTCACCGACCTCGGTGTGCGCGAGGCCCTCGGCAACCACCACTTCACCGGCTCCAACTGCCTTGTGTCCTGGGACCAGTTGGACGCCGGAGTGCGGCCCGAACCGGACGCCGGCTGGCTCGCCCGGCAGGGCGTCGCGGCCGACGGCACGTACGCGAGCGCCTTCGACGGCGCGCGGACCCGGGTCGCCGAACTGCTCGACCAGGACAGGCCCCCGCTGACGCCCTACTACAGCCGCACCACCGCCCCCGGCTATCTGCCGCGCATCCTCGCCCGCCACCACCTCGCACCCGACGGCAGCCCGCTCCCCGGCGCGCCCGCCGCCGACCGGGCGCCGGGCCCTGTGCGACAGGTCGTGCGCCGGGCCGCCCGTGGCGCCTACCGGCACGGGGTGCAGCGCGTCGCCCCCGTGATCCGGCGGATGGGGGAGCTGTGACCCCGCGTCAGGACCCGCCTCTGAGGAACGACCAACTCCCTGAAGGAGAAGCGCACATGACCGACCTCGAGACGGTGCAGGGCGCCCCGGAGGCGGGCCTCGCCGCCCCCGTACGACGCGTCCTCGCCGTGATCCCCGCCCGCGGCGGCTCCAAGGGCGTACCGGCGAAGAACCTGGCCCCGGTCGGCGGCGTGCCCCTGGTGGCCCGCGCCGTGCGGGAGTGCCTCGCCACCCGGCAGGTCACCGACGTCGTGGTCTCCACCGACGACGCCGCCATCGCCGCCGCCGCGCGGGACGCGGGCGCCGAGGTCGTGACCCGGCCCACCGCCATCGCGGGCGACAAGTCCAGCTCCGAGGCCGCCGTGCTGCACGCCATGGACGCGCACGAGGCGCTGCACGGCGCGGCCGTCGACGTGGTGCTGCTCGTCCAGTGCACCAGCCCCTTCCTCGTACGGGAGGACATCGACGCGGTGGTCGGCGCGATCCTCGACGGCGGCGCCGACAGCGCCCTCACGGTCGCGGCCTTCCACGGCTTCGTATGGCGCCACGAGGACGACGAGCCGCGGCCCGCGACCGTGCACAGCGCCACGGCCGAGGCGGGCGGCGTCGCCGTCCTCGCCGACCGGAAGACCGCGACCGGCGGCGGCTACGGCGTCAACCACGACAAGTCGCAGCGCCAGATGCGCCAGGACCGGCCCCAGGACCTCCTGGAGACCGGCGCCGTCTACGGCATGGAGACCAGCGGGTTCCGCCGCCACGAGCACCGCTTCTTCGGCCGCACCGAACTGGTGCGCACCGACCCCGCGCGCGTGCTTGAGATCGACGACCCGCACGACCTTGCGCGCGCCCGCGCGCTGGCCCCCCTCTTCGACCAGCAGTCCGTCCTCCCGTCCAGGGAAGACGTCGACGCGGTCGTCCTCGACTTCGACGGCACCCAGACGGACGACAGGGTGCTGATCGACTCCGAAGGACGGGAGTTCGTCACCGTGCACCGCGGTGACGGCCTCGGCATCGCGGCCCTCCGCAGGAGCGGCCTCGAACTGCTGATCCTGTCCACGGAAGTGAACCCGGTCGTCGCCGCCCGGGCCCGGAAGCTCAAGATCCCGGTCCTGCACGGCATCGACCGCAAGGACCTCGCACTGAAGCAGTGGTGCGAGGAGCAGGGCATCGCGCCGGAGCGCGTGCTCTACGTCGGCAACGACGTCAACGACCTCCCGTGCTTCGCCCTCGCGGGCTGGCCCGTGGCGGTCGCCAGTGCCCATGACGTCGTGCGCGGCGCCGCACGCGCCGTCACCACCGTCCCCGGAGGCGAAGGCGCGATCCGAGAGATCGCCAGCTGGATCCTCGGCCCTTCTCTCGACTCCCTCAACAAGTAAGGAACGCCAGAACCATGACCAACGCGTCCAACTCCCGCATCCGCAAGTTCGGCTCCCGCGAGGCCGGCCCCGGCCGCCCCGTCTACATCACCGGCGAGATCGGCATCAACCACAACGGTGACCTGGAGAACGCGTTCCGGCTGATCGACGCCGCCGCCGACGCCGGCTGCGACGCCGTCAAGTTCCAGAAGCGCACCCCCGAGATCTGCACGCCGCGCGACCAGTGGGACATCGAGCGGGACACCCCCTGGGGCCGGATGACGTACATCGACTACCGGCACCGCGTCGAGTTCGGCGAGGACGAGTACCGGGCCATCGACGAGTACTGCAAGAAGCGCGGCATCGACTGGTTCGCCTCCCCGTGGGACACCGAGGCCGTCGCCTTCCTGGAGAAGTTCGACGTCCCCGCCCACAAGGTGGCCTCCGCCTCCCTCACCGACGACGAGCTGCTCCGCGCCCTGCGCGCCACCGGCCGCACCGTCATCCTCTCCACCGGCATGTCGACGCCGAAGCAGATCCGGCACGCCGTCGAGGTCCTCGGCAGCGACAACATCCTGATGTGCCACGCCACGTCGACGTACCCGGCGCAGGCCGAGGAGCTCAACCTCCGCGTCATCAACACCCTCCAGGCCGAGTACCCGAACGTCCCGATCGGCTACTCCGGCCACGAGACCGGCCTCCAGACCACGCTCGCCGCGGTCGCCCTCGGCGCCACGTTCGTCGAGCGCCACATCACCCTCGACCGCGCCATGTGGGGCTCCGACCAGGCCGCCTCCGTGGAGCCGCAGGGCCTCACGCGCCTCGTGCGCGACATCCGCACCATCGAGGAGTCCCTCGGTGACGGCGTCAAGAAGGTCTACGAGTCCGAGCTCGGCCCGATGAAGAAGCTGCGCCGCGTGCCGGGCGTCGTCGCCGAGGCGGAGATCGCCGTCGCCGCCGGTGAGCCGGTGGGTGTGTGACCTCAACCCCTGAGCGGTCCGGCGCGGGGGACCCCCCCCCGGCCCCCCCGCCGCGCCCCCGGGGGGGGCCCAGCGGCCGGAGTAAGGTTTTGGTGGGGGAGAGACCCGGCCAGCGCCTCAAAGTTCAGGAGTGGGGGCCCCA
>NZ_JBTYHB010000012.1:0-250587 GCF_054871485.1 Streptomyces sp. UC4497
TCACCACCCCCACCCCCCCCCCCCCCACCCCCCCCCCCCCCCCCCCCCCCCCCCCCCCCCCACCCCCCCCCCCGGGCCCCCCCGCCCCCCCCCCCCCCCCCCCCCCCCCCCACCCCCCCCCCCCCCCCCCCCCCCACAAACCCCCCCCCCCCCCCCCCCCCCCCCCCCCCCCCCCCCCCCCCCCGCGCCCCCCCCCCCGCCCCGCCCCCCCCCCCCCCCCCCCCGCCCGGGGGGGGGGGCCCGGGGGGGGCCCCATCGCCGCGGCCCCGCCCTCTTTTCCGCTCCCCGTGCCTACGCTGACGGCCATGACGACTCACCCACACTCCGGTCCGCCCGAGTCCGCGGCCGCCGTCGACGCCTACCTCGGCGACCTGCTCGCCCCCGCCGACGAGGCCCTGGCCGCGGCCCTCGCCGACAGCGAGGCGGCGGGCCTGCCCGGTATCAACGTCTCGGCCACCAACGGGAAACTGCTGAACCTGATCGCCCGCATCCAGGGCGCCCGCCGGATCCTGGAGATCGGCACGCTCGGCGGCTACAGCACCATCTGGCTGGCCCGCGCGCTCCCCGCCGACGGGTCGCTGGTCACCCTGGAGTACAGCGCCCGGCACGCCGAGGTGGCCCGCGCGAACATCGCCCGTGCGGGCCTGGACAAGGTGGTCGAGGTACGGGTGGGCGCGGCGCTCGACTCGCTGCCCGGCCTGGCTTCCGAGGGCAGCGACTTCGACCTGGTCTTCATCGACGCGGACAAGGGCAACAACCCGCACTACCTGGAGTGGGCGCTGCGCATGACGCATCCGGGCAGCGTGATCGTCGTCGACAACGTGGTGCGGGGCGGCCGTGTGACGAACGCCGACTCCACGGAGGGCGACGTGGTCGGAACCCGCGCCGCGCTCCAACTCCTCGCGGACCACCCGAAGTTGGACGCGACGGCGATCCAGACGGTGGGCTCGAAGGGGCACGACGGCTTCGCGCTGGCCTACGTGAGTTCGTGACAGAAGCCGACGTGCACGCTGCGCGGCCCGCTCCGGTCGGCCACGAGCACCTCACCGGAGGAGCCGCGCGGCAACGTCAGCACCCCGCCGTACGCGACGGGCTGTCCGAGGCCCTGCCCCTGCGGCCCGAACCGCACCCGCACCTCGGATGCGGGGTCGTCCTGCGAGCCGCGCAGCCAGAACAGGATCCAGTCGCCTTCCGGCCCGCACCGGAACTCCAGGTGCACCCGCGACACGAACAGCCAGTCCTCCGGGATCACGAGCCGGCACACGCTCGCGTCGCGGCCGACGCGCAGCACGGATCCCGGCTCGCTCCGGGCCTCGGCCATGGCCATCGCGGCCGTCGCACCCTCGTCGCCACCGGCCATGGTGGCCATGGTCAGTTCGAGCACCGCGCTCCCCCCACCACCGTCGTTGCTTGGTCACCCGTTGTCCCTCGCAGCCTATGGCGCCACGATCCGCTCTGGGACACTTGCGTCATGACCGAACGCAAACCGCCCGGAGTCAGCTTCGAGTCATTCGTCGACAAGCAGATCCGTGACGCGGAACGACGCGGGGAGTTCTCCTCGCTGCCCGGAGCGGGCAAGCCGCTCGAATCCTCGGCCGACTCCACGTACGACGAGAACTGGTGGATCAAGGGAAAGCTGCGCCGCGAGGGCTTCTCCGTCCTGCCGCCCTCCCTCGCCCTGCGCAAGGAGGCCGAGGACACCCTCGCCGCGCTGCCGAAGGCCCCGTCGGAACGCGTCGTGCGCCGCACGATCACGGAACTCAACGACAAGATCCGCGACATGATGTTCAAGCCACCGCCCGGCCCGCCGCTCGGCCTGAAGCCGTACACGGCGGAGGAGATCGAGGATCTCGTACGGGAGTGGCGGCAGGCGCGGCCGGGCCGCGAGTCGGCCTGAGAGGGCGCTGAGGCAGGATGGGCACATGTCTGTCGTAAAGATCAACGTCCTGAATGTGCCGGCCGAGCAGCGCGAGACCCTGGAGAAGCGGTTCGCCTCACGCGCCGGGGCCGTCGAGAACTCCGACGGCTTCGAATGGTTTGAGCTTCTCCGTCCCATCGAAGGGACTGACGACTACCTGGTGTACACGCGGTGGCGCGACGAGGCCTCCTTCCAGGCCTGGATGGAGGGCCCCATGAAGGCGGCCCACCAGGGCCCGCAGGGCGGCGACCGCCCGAAGCCGGCCGCGAGCGGCTCCACGGTGTGGTCCTTCGAGGTCGTCCAACAGGCGGCACCCAAGTCGGCGTAAGGCCTCCGGCACCCGGGGGTGACAGGGGCGGGGGCCAGGCCGAAGGGGGCGGCCCCGTGAGTCGGGGCCGCCCCGTTGGGCCAGGCCGTCCTGTCTCCAGGTTCATCCACCGGTTGCCCGGGCCCGAGGTGCCAACCCTCAGAGGCTCAGCAGCCGCTCCGCCGTCTCCCGGTAATCCCGGAGGGCCTGGCGGAGTTGTTCCGTGTCGTCCGGGGAGCCCTGCCAGGACGTGCGTAGGGTGCGGCGGTGGCCCGCGAGGGTTTCGGTGAGGCGGGCCGTCAGGTCCTCCAGGACGTGGTCGGCCTCCTCCACGGAAGCGCGCGGCTCGTCGATGAAGCCGGTGAGCGCGTGCCGCAGCCGGCCTTCGAGTTCATCGCGCTCGCCCGCCGGAACGAGGCCGTAGCGCCGCCCGGCACGTGCCCCACGCTCGGGGTCGCCCTGGCTGCCCGCCACGGCGCCCACCCCGCGCTCCACCGCCGGGTCCGCCTCGCGCCCGACCGCGGGACCCATCCCACGGCCAGCCCCGCGATCCACCGCGGGATCCATCTCGCGCCCCGCTACGGGGCCCGCCTCGCGGCCCATCGCGGGATCCACCCCACGGCCCACCGCAGGGTCCACCCCGCGGCCCGCCGCGCGGTCCGGTCCGCGGTCCGGTCCGCGGTTCGCCTCACGCCTCACCGTCGGATCCATCGCGACCCCCTTGTCGACGCCGTCCGCCTGCGCGCGCTCGATGTCCGTCATGGGTCTCAACTCCCCTTTGCCAGGCGGCCCTTGAAGACGCCGTGGCGCTTGTTCGCGTGGTGGTGGGCGGGTCGGTCCGGGGTGTGGGTGCGGGACGTCGCGCGGTCCGGGCCGACCAGCTCGTCGAAGAGTGGCCGCGCCTCGACCATCGCCTCGCGCAGCTCCTCCGTACCGGCCCCGCTCCCGGCCCCGTTCCCGTTCGTGCGGGCGTGCGCCGCGAGGTGCACGCGCCGGTATCCGTGCACGTGCGGGCCGTGGTGGACGGAGAGCGCGTCGAGTTGCTCGTCGTAGCGGCTGCCGTCCGGGAAGCCGCGCTCGTGCGCCAGGTCGGCGAGGAGCAGATCCGCCTCGGCGACGGCAACGTCCGGGGATTCGACGAAGCGTTCCTGGGCGTCGGCCCAGCGCATCAGATAGCGCTCACGGGCGGCGGGGTCCAGCGGCTGCTCGCGCAGCGCACCGTGCCGCCGCACACGCTCGGCCAACTCCCGCTCGGCGGCCTTGGTGTCGCCGTCGTGCCGGGCCACGGCCCGCTCGTACTCGGGCCCGAACCGGCGCCGAAGACCGCGCCCGCCACGGGGTGCGGTCCGCGCGGCGAAGATACCGGCCGCGACCACGATCACGACCCCCACCACGACCAGAGCGATGATCAAGCCTGTGGACATGACTGCCTTCCCTCAACTGTGGCTGTTGCACGCCGGGTTGCCCCCACTGGCGCCCTGAAACAGATCGGTACCGGTCACGGCCGAATCCGGTTGCACTCACCCACCCCACCGGCCTCACCATGTCCCATGAACACCACGTCCTGGACCGTCACCCCGGAGCCGTACGACTCCCCCGCAGCGGCCGCGCTCTGGCGCGCGTACTACACGGAGGTGAGCGATCGGTGGTATCTGCTGCACGAGGGGCATGTGACGGATCCGGTCGAGCTGGAGCGGGCGATCGTCGCCGAGTCGGGAAGTGAACTTGCGCCGCCGCACGGGCAGTTGCTGCTCGCGCGGTACGCGGGTGAGCCCGCGGGGACGGCGGGCGTACGGCTGGTGGACGCGGTCACCGCCGAGCTCACGCGGGTCTACGTACGCGAGCAGCTGCGCGGCAGGGGCGGCGCCGCGCTCCTGGTGGCCGCCGCCGAGGACGCGGCCCGCGCGCTCGGCGCCGCCGCGATCCGCCTCGACACCCGCGACGACCTGGTGGAGGCCCGATCGCTGTACGCGCGGCTCGGCTACGAGGAGACGACGCCGCACAACGACGACGTCTACGCCGAGCACTGGTTCAGGAAGCCGCTGACGCCGCCGAACTCGCATGCGGCCGCTCCCCGTCCGAGCCGCACATCTCCATGTTGAGGTCGGCCACCAGCTGGACGAGGTCGCGGGGGCGGTCCGGGCCCCACCAGTCGCCGAGCAGCTCGGCGAGGGACTCCTCGCGGGCCCGCGCGAGGCGTTCGGCGACCACGCGGCCCTCGTCCGTGAGGATCAGATCGGGCCCCTCGCGCACGGCGAGGCGGCGCTCCTCGACCTGACGGGCCGCGTCGAGGATCACCGGCAGCGGGATCGCCGTGTACTCGGCGAGCACGCCGGGCTCGGCCCACCCGTTGCGATGGGTGCGCAGAATCAGCCAACTGGCCGCGGGCAACAGGTCGTAGCCGGCCTTGGCGGTGATCTTCTCGTACACCTCGCGGCGCCCCTCGCGGCTCCCGAGCGTCGACAGGGCCCGCACCGCCTCGTCGTACGAGGAGCGCTCGACGGGGTTGCTGGCGAGCGTCTCGGTGACGTCGGGCGCGGTGACCGAGCCGCGCAGCGGGTCCTCGTGCAGCAGCAGCGCGAGCGCGAAGGCGAGCAGCGTGACCGGGACCGCGTACAGGAAGACGTCGGTGATGGACGTGGAGTAGGCGTGGATGACCGGCGCCCGCACGTCCGGCGGGAGGGAGGCGATGCCACGCGGGTCGGAGCCGAGCGAGTCCGGGGTGACGCCCGGCGGCAGCTGCCGTCCGGCGAGGGCGTCACCGAGCTTGCTGCCGAGCTGGTTCGCGAAGATCGTGCCGAAGATCGCCACGCCGAACGAGGCGCCGATGGAGCGGAAGAACGTGGCGCCCGATGTGGCCACGCCCAGGTCCTCGTACGGGACGGCGTTCTGCACGATCAGGACCAGGACCTGCATGACGAGGCCGAGGCCCACGCCGAAGACGAAGAAGTACAGGCTCATGATGCCGGTGGCCGTGTGCTCGTCCATGTTGTGCAGGAGCAGCAGCCCGATCAGGGTGATGGCCGTGCCGGCGACCGGGAACACCTTCCAGCGCCCGGTGCGGCTGACGACCTGCCCGGACAGGGTGGTCGACAGCAGGAGGCCGAAGACCATCGGGAGCATGTGCACACCCGACATGGTCGGCGTGACACCCTGCACGACCTGCAGGAACGTCGGCAGGTACGTCATCGCGCCGAACATCGCGAAGCCGATGACGAAGCTGATGATCGCGGACAGGGTGAAGGTGCGGACCCGGAACAGGCGCATCGGCAGCACCGGCTCCGACGCCCGGAACTCCACGAGGACGAAGGCCACACCGAGTACGACGCCGAGCGCCGCGAGCCCGATGATCTGCGGCGAGCCCCAGGCCCACGTGGTGCCGCCGAGCGAGGCGACCAGGACGAGGCAGGTGGCGACGGAGGCGACGAGGAACGTGCCGAGGTAGTCGATGCGGTGCTTGGTCGAGCGGACAGGGATGTGCAGCGCCGCGGCGATCACGAGGAGCGCGACGACGCCGATCGGCAGATTGACGTAGAAGACCCACCGCCAGCTCAGATGCTCCGTGAACAGTCCGCCGAGCAACGGCCCGAGCACACTCGTCGCACCGAAGACGGCACCGAACAGCCCCTGGTACTTGCCGCGTTCACGCGGCGAGACGATGTCGCCGACGATCGCCATGGACAGCACCATCAGACCGCCGCCGCCGAGTCCCTGCAAGGCGCGGAAACCGATCAACTGCCCCATGTTCTGCGACAGTCCGCACAGCGCGGACCCCACCAGGAAGATGATGATGGCCAGTTGGAAGAGCTTCTTGCGCCCGTACTGGTCACCGAGTTTTCCCCACAGCGGGGTCGCCGCCGTCGCGGCGAGCATGTACGCGGTGACGACCCAGGACAGGTGCTCCAGGCCGCCCAGATCGCTGACGATGGTCGGCAGGGCCGTCGAGACGATCGTCTGGTCGAGCGAGGCCAGCAGCATGCCGAGCAGCAGCGCGCCGATCGACACGAGGACGCCACCGGACTTGGCGTTCTCCTTGGGCGCGGCGGGAGCTCCGCGACCACTGTCTCCCGGCCCCACGCTGTCGATGTCCTGGCTGCTCATGGCCACCTCCGAAGCCGGCCCGGCACGGACGTGGCCGGGTGCTTGGTACTTCCCATCCTGGTAGGTGTGACCAGGTTTGGCCTGTTGAGTCGTGCGGCGCTCGAAGTTTTTCCCGGCGCCGTACGGTCACGGCGTGCACACGGGTGCTGACGAGCGTTTATGGGACCGGCGCTGCGCCCGGGGCCGACGGGTCTGCATAATGCGCTGCAGAGACCCGGCGGGGGGCCGGAGCGCTCGGAGGGGGTTCCCAGCGGTGAGCGAAGAACGTCGTACGTGTCCGGAGTGCGGGACCGAGGGAGGTCCCGACGGCGCACCGTCCTGCGCCTGCGAGCCGGAAGCCTTCGCTCCGCTCCGTGTCCGCCCCTATGTCTCGCTCTCGGAGCCCTCGCAGCCGACCCCGCCACGGGCCGCCGACCCGTACGCGTATCCGCCGCCGCCTCCGCACGCCGCGGGCGACGACGCCGACGACGGCCCGGATCCGGACGAGCCGGCCAAGCACGGCCGGATGCTGCTGCTCTCCGCGGTCACGGCCGTGCTGAGCGTGGCGACCCTGGTCACGGTGCTGATCACGTCCCCGGGCGACGACGACGCCTCGGCCTCGGACAACACGGCCGCGACGGCGACGGCGATAACACTCGCCCCGTCCCGCTCGTCGACTCCCACCACACGCTCCGCGTCCCCGTCCCCGACGGACCCCACATCCGCCCCGCCCTCCCCCTCGCACTCCCGGACGATCACACCGTCCCCCACCCCGACCAGCAAGAAGCCCGAGTCGGATTCGAAGAAGCGCAGCAAGAGCCCGTCCCCCTCGCCCTCCCGCACGACGTCGTCGTCGAGTCCGGAGACCACGCCGACACTGCGCAAGGGCGACAGCGGCCGCGAGGTCGCCGAACTCCAGTGGCGCCTCAAGCAGTTGAACATCTACGTAGGCGAAATCACCGGCGACTTCGACAGCCCCACGGAGTCAGCGGTAGGCACCTACCAACTCTCCCGAGGCATCCAGGACGACGAGCGAGGCGAATACGGCCCAGCAACACGCACAGCCCTGGAACGGGAAACCGGCGGTCAACGGGGACGTGAGCACGGGTAGCCAAAAAGGGGCGCGGGGCTGTGTCTATTTGCGGCTGCCGCCGCGGGGCGCGCCCAGCCACTACAGGGCGCAATCCGCGACGTCCCCGAACCTCTGTGCCCTAGGGCAAAACGTCACCGCACGTACAGCGCAACCTCACCACTACCAAGAACCTCAACCCGTACCGCCGAAAGATCCGGCACACACACGGTCGCCCCGTGCGCCACGGCCCTGGGCCCAACCCCCACAACCCGCATCCCCGCGGAGCGCCCCGCCGCGATGCCCGCCCCCGAGTCCTCGAAGACAACGCAGTCCGCCGGATCGACCCCCAGCTCGGCCGCCCCCTTCAGGAACCCCTCGGGATCGGGCTTGCTGGCCCCCACGTTCTCCGCCGTCACCCGCACCGCCGGATACGCGAGCCCCGCCGCCCCCATCCGCGCCGTCGAGAGCGCGAGATCGGCCGAGGTGACGAGGGCGTGCGCGACGCCACCCGCGACGAGCGACTCAAGGAAGCGCGGAGCGCCCGGCACGGCGACGACGCCCTCCACGTCGGAGGTCTCCTCGGCGAGCATCCGCGCGTTGTCCGCGTAGTTCTCCTCCATCGGCCGCTCGGGGAGCAGCTCGGCCAGCGTGGCGTGCGCCTGGCGGCCGTGCGCGACGGAGAGGACGTACTCCGCGTCGAATCCGTTGGCCGCGGCCCAGCGGCGCCAGATCCGCTCGACGACGGCGTCGGAGTTGACGAGCGTGCCGTCCATGTCGAGGAGAAGTGCGCGCGCCTTCAGAACAGTGGGAACAGTGGGCGTGGCCGACATCGGCGGGCTCCAGACTGCGGAGGGCTACGGAGAGCTCCGAAGAGCTGCGGAGGCAGAAAGGGAACAAGGCGGCCCCGCCCGCTGGTCAGGGTTTAACGGGCGGGTGCCACTTTGTTTCTCCACGATACAAAAACTCACCCGAAGATCGCCACCCGCCCCCCCACTCTCCGCACCGGCACGCCCTGCGCCGCCGCTCAACCGCCACTCACCGCGTCGTCGGCGGCGACGACGGGAACGTCTTCGTATACGGATTCGGCAGCCCCGGCGGCGCGATCAGCGCGACCTGGGGCGCCCCGGGCTGCGGCACCGGCGGGGTCATCTGCGACTTCGGGACCCGCGGCGGCCCGGTCTGCTCGGCGAGGGCCTGGTCCATATTGACCAGGCCGGTCTTCTCCAGGACCTCCATGTGGTCGCGCACGACGTCGTTGGCCTCGTTCGCGAGCCGGCGTATCTCGGAGTTCTGGGTGGTGGCCCGGATATTGCTGATGGCCGGGAAGATCTGCCCGTGCGTCACGCGCATGATGTTCGACGCCGTGGAGTCGAACTCCTTGCCGCCCTTGGACTCCACGGTGGCCACGAACTGCTGTTGCTGCGGCGTGGGTTGGTTGGGCAGGGTGATGCCCAGATCCTGGGAGATCTTGCGGCAGCTGGCGTCCAGCAGGGAGTGCCCGACGATGAGGTGCTGCCCGGCCGTCTTCATCTCCGGCGTCGTCCCCCGCTTCAACACCTCCTGGCCCAGGGGGAATTCCCACAGCCCCGCCGACCTGACCTTGACCACGAAGTCACGGTCGGCCTCGGTGAGTGGGCCCCATTGGGTGCTGCCGACGACGCGCGCCTGCGTCGTGGTCGTGTTCTGCACACCGAGCATGGCCGGATAGGCCAGGGCCGAGACGGTCACGATCAACGCGCCGATCACGAAGAAGTTTCCGGCCGTGGAGCGCGAGAGTCGCATGGTGCCTCCAGTCGCGAACAAGGGATACCGGAGAGTACGGACGCGAACCCCGGACCGATCAGCGTCCGGCGAAAAATCCCCGCGTTCTTTTTCGCGCCCGGCCCCCGCCAACTCCCGTTTTGCCGGGCCTACTTGTGATCGACCTCCGGGCCCGCCACCATGTTGACGCGACCCTGCCACACCGAGCGCCCCACAACACACACCGCGGCAGGTCCCGCGCAACTCCACCCCACACCCAGGGAGTTCACATGCGTTCCACCTCGACCTCGCGCCGCATACGCCCGGTCTACGCGCGTCGATCCTCGTTCGCCGCGGCCGCCACCGGCATCACCGCCCTCGCCCTGCTGCTCGCCACCCCGTCCGCCCAGGCCTCCCCGCCCACCCCCATCAGCGGCGCCACCGCCCGTACGTACCTCGGCGAGCTGACGGAGAAGGCGGAAGGTTCCTCCGACGGCTACAGCCGCGAGAAGTTCCCGCACTGGATCACCCAGTCCGGCACGTGCAACACCCGCGAGGTGGTCCTCAAGCGCGACGGAAAGAACGTCGTGACGGGCTCCGACTGCGCGGCCACGTCCGGCAGTTGGTACTCGGAGTACGACGGCGCGACGTGGTCGGCGGCCGCGGACGTCGACATCGACCACGTCGTCCCGCTGTCCGAGGCGTGGAAGTCGGGCGCAAGCTCCTGGACCAACGACGCGCGCCAGGGATTCGCCAACGACCTCACACGGCCGCAGCTCATCGCGGTCACCGACAACGTCAACCAGTCCAAGGGCGATCAGGACCCGGCCGAGTGGATGCCCTCGCGCACCGCGTACACCTGCACGTATCTGCGGATGTGGGTCCAGGTGAAGCACTACTACAAGCTCAGCGTCGACCCGGCGGAGAAGTCCGCGATCCAGTCGGGGCTCAGCGGCTGCTGAGGGCTCTGCCGAGGTCCCTGCTGAGGCCTGCACCGAGGCCTCAGCAGGGACCTGCGGAAAACCGGGCCGATGGAACCGCCCCGCCCACCTCCGACGTTCCGTACCGTACGGGGCCGGAACGTCGGAGGAACGAGCGGGAGGCGATCACGTGGCGAGGCTGCGCCTTGGACCACTGCTGCGGTACGTGGACGAGGAGACGGCGACGGTGTGGGTCGAGGCGAGCCGGCCCTGCGTCGCCGAGGTGCGCTGCGCGGACGGCGCGTCGGGCAGCGCGCCCACGTTCCAGGTCGACGGGCACCACTACGCGCTGATCCCGGTCACCGGGCTCACTCCCGGCACGGAGACCACGTACGAGGTGATCCTCGACGGCGGCGGCGTCTGGCCGCTGCCCGACTCCCCGTACCCGGCGAGCACCATCCGCACCCCGTCGTACGAGGGCGGGGGCCCGGTCCGCGTCACCTTCGGCTCCTGCCGCTGGGCGGCCCCGCCCGCCGACGAGCACGACCCCGTGGGTCCCGACGCCCTCGACACCCTGGCCGCCCGCATCGCCGCGGACCCGGACGGCGAGCGCCCGGACGTCCTCGTACTCCTCGGCGACCAGGTCTACGCGGACGAGGTCTCACCGGCGACGCAGGCGTGGCTGTCCCGCCGCCGCGACCTGTCGGAGCCACCGGGCACGGAGGTCGCGGACTACCAGGAGTACACCCACCTCTACTACGAGTCGTGGCTCGACCCGGAGGTCCGCTGGCTGCTCTCCACGGTCCCCAGCTGCATGATCTTCGACGACCACGACCTGATCGACGATTGGAACACCAGCGCCTCCTGGCTCGCGGACATGCGCGAGATCCCCTGGTGGCGCGAGCGCCTGCTGAGCGGCCTGATGTCGTACTGGGTGCACCAGCACATCGGCAATCTGTCACCGGCGGCGCTCGCCACCGACCCGGTCTACGCGGCCGTCCGGGCCACCCCCGACGGCACGGACGCGCTCCGCGAGTTCGCGGCCCGCGCCGACACGGACCCCGGCTCGGTCCGCTGGAGCTACCGCCGCGACTTCGGCCGCGTACGCCTGTTGATGGTGGACACGCGGGCGGCCCGCGTCCTCGACGAACAGCACCGGGCGATGCTTGCGCCCAGCGAGACGAAGTGGCTGCGCGAACAGACCCTCGCGGACCACGGCACGTACGACCACCTCCTCATCGGCACGTCGCTGCCCTGGCTGCTCCCGCACCTCATCCACGACGCCGAGGGCTGGAACGCGGCGCTGTGCCGGGGCGAACGGGGGGCGCGCTGGGCGAAGTTCGGGGAGGACCTGCGACGCAGGGCGGACCTCGAACACTGGGCGGCGTTCCCCAAATCCTTCGACGCGCTCGCGGACCTGATCGCCGAGGCCGGCTCGGGGCCCGCCGCGCCCGCGACGATCTCGGTCCTCTCCGGCGACGTCCACCACGCCTACGTCGCCGAACCGACCTGGCCCGCGAACGCCGAGGTACCGAGCGCCCGCGTCCTCCAACTCACCTGCTCCCCGGTGCACAACTCCGTCCCCGCCTCGATACGCCTCGGCTTCCGCTTCGGCTGGAGCCGCTTCGGACGCATCATCGGCCGCCGCTTCGCCCGCCACGCCCGCGCGAGCACCCCCCGCATCGCCTGGCGCCGCACGGGCGGACCCTGGTTCGGCAACCAACTCATGACCCTGACCCTCCGCTCCCGCACCGCCCACCTAACCCTCGACCAGGCGGACACGGACCGGGGCCTGATCCGCGCGCACGAGCGAAGGCTGACGTAATCCAAGCCCCGCCTTTCGAACGAGAGCCAGCGGGGTCCGGGGCGGAGCCCCGCGTCCGTAACGCCGGTTCGGCAAATCCAGCCCCGCCTTTCGAACGAGAGCCCGCGGGGCCCGGGGCAGAGCCCCGTGACGTAGGCACGGTGGGCCACCACCGACGGACACCGGCCAACGGCCCCACCCCAGGTGAGACGGACCACACCCCCACCGACCCACACCACCCCCGGCAGGGAACCGGCATGATGAGGCGGTCCATCCGCTTCCCAGCAGCCCCACATGCCTCGGGAGTCCCACGTTGCCCGTCCCCCACACCGAGCACCCCGAGCACCCCACGCACCCCGCACCCCCCACCTTCGCCCTCGCCATCGTCGGCGCAGGCCCCCGCGGCACCAGCGTCCTGGAACGCCTCACCGCGTCGGCGGACGAGCTCCTCCCGCCCGGGACGCGGCTCACGATCCACCTGATCGACCCGCACCCACTGGGCGCGGGCGCCGTCTGGCGCACGGACCAGGCCCCGGAACTCCTCATGAACACGGTCGCCTCACAGGTCACCCTGTTCACCGACGACAGCGTCGACTGCTCGGGCCCGATCCGCCCGGGCCCGAGCCTGTACGAGTGGGCCCTGCGGCACGACGCGGCCCTCGCCCCCGACGCGTATCCGACCCGCGCCCAGTACGGGCGCTACCTGCGCTGGGTGTTCGCCGAAACGGTGGCGTCCGCCCCGGAGTCCGTAGAGGTCGTCCCACACGCCACCCGCGCCGTCCGCCTCGACGACACCCCCGGCACGGAGGGCCGCCTCCAGACCCTCACCCTCGCCGACGGCCACCACCTCACCGGCCTGCACGCGGTCGTCCTCACCCAGGGCCACCTGCCCGCCGCCCCCGCCCCGGCCGAACGCGACCTCACCGAGTACGCCCGCCGGCACGGCCTGCGCCACCTCCCGCCCGCCAACCCGGCCGACCTCGACCTGACCCCCCTCGCCCCCGGCGAACCCGTCCTCCTGCGCGGCCTCGGCCTCAACTTCTTCGACCACATGGCCCTGTTGACGGAAGGCCGCGGTGGCCGCCACATACGCACGGCGGACGGCGCCCTGCGCTATCTCCCCTCGGGCAACGAGCCCCGCCTGTACGCGGGTTCACGCCGCGGCATCCCGCACCAGGCACGCGGCGACAACGCCAAGGGCGCGTACGGCCGCCACCAACCCGCCGTACTCACAACAGAGTTGATAGCCGGATTCCGCAAACGGGCCGACTCCGGCGACGCCCCCGACTTCCTCGCCGACATATGGCCGCTGGTCGCGAAGGAGGTCGAGACGGTCTACTACGAGACGCTCCTGCGGACCACGGACGCCCGCCCCCGCACCGACGACTCCTTCCGCGAACGCTTCCTCGCCGCACCCCACCGCTCCCGCCAAGAGGCGGCCATTCTGAGGGAGTTCGGGATATCCGAGGATCTTCTGTGGTCCTGGGACCGCGTCTCACGCCCGGCCTCGGGCCGCACGTACACCTCTCCCGCCTCATGGCGCGCCTGGCTTCTCGGCCATCTTCGCGAGGACGCCGCGCACGCCGCGCTCGGCAACGTGGACGGGCCGGTGAAGGCCGCCCTCGACGTGCTGCGCGACCTGCGCAACGAACTGCGGCTCGTCGTCGACCACGGCGGCCTGACCGGCACTTCGCGCCGCGACCACCTCGACCGCTGGTACACCCCGCTCAACGCGTTCCTGTCGATCGGGCCGCCCCGGCGACGTATCGAGGAGCTGACCGCACTGATCGAGGCCGGCGTCCTGACCGTCGTGGGGCCGCGCATGGAGGTGACGGCGCGGGACGGCCGTTTCGTCGCGCACTCGCCCGACGTGCCCGGTTCGACCGTGAGGGTCACCACACTCGTCGAGGCCCGACTGCCCGAGCCCGACCTCCGCAGGACCGCCGACGACCTGCTGATACGCCTCCTCAAGACCGGCGGCGCCCGGCCGCACACGGTCGACGGGCACGAGACCGGGGGCCTCGACGTCACACCCCGCCCGTACCACCTGATCAACCGTCAAGGTCGGCTGCACACACGGCGGTTCGCCTTCGGGGTGCCCACCGAGGGGGTGCACTGGGTGACCGCCGCGGGCGCCCGCCCGGGGGTCGACTCGGTCACCCTCTCCGACGCCGACGCGGTGGCCCGCGCGGCCCTGCGCACGGCCGGCGCGGACCCCGCGACGCCCGAAACGGAGGCCGACCCGGAGGGCGATCATGGCCGGATGTTGAACTTGCAAGCACTAATTAGGTTCCCCTAATCTTTGGCGCCCCACACCGGTGGCGGCAGCGGCGATGAAGGCGCTCCTCGCGCCGGTGCTCTCGGTTACGTCCCCACCGACCGAAGGAGCCCCACCATGACTGGACGTCTCAACCGCGCCCAGCCCTACGCTCTCGGCCTCTTCCGCATCGTCATAGGCCTGCTCTTCGCCTGCCACGGCGCCGCTTCGCTCTTCGGCGTCCTCGGCGGGGCGATGGGCGGCGGCAGCGTCGAGACCGGCGCCTGGCCCGCCTGGTACGCGGCCGTGATCCAGCTCGTCGGCGGCGGCCTCGTGCTGCTCGGCCTCGGCACCCGCTTCGCCGCCTTCATCGCGTCGGGCTCGATGGCCTACGCGTACTTCAAGGTCCACCAGCCCGAGTCGCTGTGGCCGCTCCAGAACGGCGGCGAGGCCTCCGTGCTGTTCTGCTGGGCGATGCTGCTGCTCGTCTTCACCGGCTCCGGCGCGCTGGGCCTCGACCGCCTCTTCGCCGGACGCGGCGAGCGGGTCGAAGACACGGCACGGACCGGCGAGGCCGTCCCGGCCTGAGGTTCCGCGCACGCATGACAGCGGCCCGCTCCCCACGTGAACTCGTGGAGGGCGGGCCGCCGTCATACGCGTACTTGCACGTACGGCCTCAGGAGATCGAGGTGAACGGCACCGAGAGACACGCCACCCGCTCCCCCGACGCGCCCGGCTTGTCGTGGATCACGATGGAGCCCGCGCCGCCGTGCCGCAGCCCCCACGACTTGTGCACCTTCGCGCTGCCATCGCCCTTCGCGTCGGCGGTGAAGTCGAGCCAGAGCTCGTTCTCCTCGGTCACCCGCTTCGGGTCCACCACGTCCTGGTAGTGCCCGCCCGCCGCCTCGGGGTCGGCGCCGCACGACTTCTGGTGCACGTGCGCGCCGTACTCGTGGCCCGGCACGAGCCCTCTCACCCGCATGCTCACCGTCATGCCGGACGAGTCGGTCCCGTGCTGCGACACCTCGATCGACGACGCCGGGGGCACGAGGGCCTTGTCGTAGGTGAGCGCCGAGGACGCGACGAACGCGTTGGGCGGCGAGAAGTGCCCCGCCATCCGCACCCAGTAACTCGTCGTCGCGCTCGCGGTGCCGGTGGTCACCGCGAGAGCGGCCGCCGCCAGGACACCTGTCACGATTTTCGCCTTCATTTCCCTTTCCTCCGATCACTGGGGGTCACCAGACCCGTCCTATACTGACTTTTTGGTACGGGACGTGACCGACCCATCACGGCAGGAACACGCGGGAACGTGAGATCAGGAACAACTGTGCCCCTTTCGCCACTTCAGCCACTTCCGAGGCGTACGCTGTAGAGCTGTCATGTCAGCCGCTCCTGTCGGGAGGAACGGCCGGAAAGCACCGGAACGGTCCGTACGGGAGTAGGCGAACAGTGCTGCAAGGTGTCCTGGGGTCACTGACCGACAGTTCGTGGATCTACGCGATCGTGGCGCTCTCCGTCGTCTTCGACGTGTTCGTGCCCGTGCTGCCCAGCGGCTTCCTCGTGATCGCCGCGGCCACCGCGACCGCGGGCGGCGCGGCCGCCACCGGCGGCGTGCCGCACCCCAACCTCCCGGACCTGCTCGCTCTCACGCTCTGCGCCGCGACGGCCTCGGTCCTCGGCGACCTGGTCGCCTACCGGATCGCCTGGCGCGGCGGCGAACGCCTGGACCGCGCCCTCGCCCGCTCCCGCCGCCTGAGCACCGCGCAGGAACGTCTCGGCGGGGCGCTCGCGCGCTCCAGCGGCGGGCTGCTCGTGATCATCGCCCGGTTCGCGCCCGCGGGCCGCTCGGTCGTCTCCTTCGCGGCCGGTACGGCGCACCG
Source organism: Streptomyces sp. UC4497 (assembly GCF_054871485.1). Classification (NCBI taxonomy): domain Bacteria; kingdom Bacillati; phylum Actinomycetota; class Actinomycetes; order Kitasatosporales; family Streptomycetaceae; genus Streptomyces; species Streptomyces sp. UC4497. The sequence continues at coordinate 15,979 of NZ_JBTYHB010000012.1, forward strand.
CCGGGTCCGCGAGTTCCTGCCGTGGTCGGCCGCCGCGGGCGTGGCCTGGGCCGCGTACAGCGTGGCGCTCGGCTACTTCGGCGCGCAGTGGCTCGGCGCGAGCTGGCTCTCCACCATCGTCTCGGTCCTCGCCCTGGTGGGCGCGGGCGCGGTGGCGGCTTATGTGATGCGCAGGCCGGTGCCGGCGGCCCAGGAGGCCTGAGCCGCTCCGCCCCGCTCTCGGCTCAAGAGGCCTGAGCCGCTCCGCCCTGCCTTCGACTCAGGAGGCCCGAGCCGCCTCCCTCGGTTCCTTCGAGTGCGCGGATCCGCGCACCTCGAGGCCGTCGAGCAGCTCGGCGGTCGCGCGGGCGATGTCGTCCACCGCCCGTTCGAACACCTCGCGATTGTGCGCGGCCGGCGCCCGGAAGCCGGACACCTTCCGCACGTACTGGAGGGCTGCGGCCCTGATCTCGTCCCCGGTGGCCTCTTCGGGGAGCGCTGGCGGGCGAAGGGTCTTGATGCTGCGGCACATGCCTCCAGTCTGCCGCCGGGGAGCGCTCCGCACCCGGCGATCGCCCAACGGCCGGGCATCCCACGGCCGGACCCCCGATGACCACACGTTCGCGTGAACCACCCGATGAAGTACCCGAAGTTGCTCGCACCCTGAATTCGAACAGACGTACCATTGCCGGGTGGCAGCGACCGATGACTCCGACTTCGACTTTCCCGGCGACCTTCTCGCCGGCCAGGCAGAGCTGCATCAGATCAGGGCCGAGCTTCTGGCCCTGCTCAAGCGGCTCCCCTGGTCGGTCGAGCCCCATGACGCGGTCATAGACACGCAGGGCTGGCGCAAGATGGAGCGCGCGGCCTCGCCCGGCTGGAGCGAGGACGATCAGGCGGAGGTGGAGAAACTCCGCAGGCGCGAGCTGGAACTGGCCGTCTTCGTGACGTGCCATCGGTACTGGTCCGAGCTGACGGGCAGCGACGCGGTGCGGGCCCGCGCGCGCCTCAAGCACGTGCACGACGAGCCCGCGCGCGACGACGCCGGGAACGAAGACAGTCCCGGGAACGATGGAGGCCCCGGGAGCAATGAAGGCTCCGGGAACGGCGAAGGCCCCCGGGCTTGATCGCCTGAGGGCCTTCGTTCATCGTGCTTCACGGTGGGCGCGGACGGTTTCGAACCGCCGACATTCTGCTTGTAAGGCAGTACATCGCTCTGACCAGCGTTTCCGAGTCTCGCCGAGACTCGCCGGACCTCGATCACACCCTCACTGCGCCCCCACTTTGAGTCCCTTCGGATCTCGCCGAGACTCGCCGAGGGGGTCTTGTGGACTCCTTGTGGATTCCACCGCCATTGGGTCACTCAACGGCCCGGAGTCCACTTCCCTCGCCGCCCTCGCCGGTCAGCGCCTTACGCACCCGCTCCTGCGCCCCCTCGCCTTCGTGGGTGTAGATCCACGTGACCTTGCCGCCACGCTTCTGCCCGAGGAACGCCTGAGCGTCCACCTCCTTCACGCCTGCGTGGTGCAGACGGCTCGCCACGTCGTGCCGGTACTCGTACAGCCGCGGCCACCACTCAGTGCGACCCGTCTCCGGGTCCTTCACCTTGCGCGCCACGCCCGCCTGCTCGATGGCCTTCTTCCACGGGCGCTGCAAATTGTTCATGTTCAGCGCAGCACCCTTTGGACCCCGGAACACCAGCTCCTCCGTGTGCAGGTCGTACCCGTCACCGATCGCTGAACGCGTGCGCTTCGGCTGCCACTTGGCGACCATCCAGCGCAGCGCCTCCATCGCCGTCGGCGTCAGCGGCACCGTCCGGAACCCTGCCTCGGTCTTGGGCGCCTCCTGCCGGCACAACCGCCCCTTGTCGAGGACGAGGATCTCCCGCACCTGGACGACCATGTTCTCCTCGTCGAGGCAGTGGAGGCGCAGGCCCGCGTACTCGCCCGGCCGCATGCCGGTCTCGTACGCGAAGTCCCGCAGGATGCGCTGGTAGTACTCGGGGAGCGCTGCGTGGATCAGGGCGTACTGCGCGACCGTCGGCGGCTTCAGGTCGTCGGGGTGCTTGGCGGGCTTGGGTGCCGTGACTTCGAGGTGCTCGGCGGGGTTGATCTTGATCCGCTCGCCATCCTTGATCGCCGCCTCCAGGAGCGTGATGAGCAGGCGCCGCACCTGGCACTGCGTCCGGTAGCCCTTCACCTCGTGCGTGAGCCACCGCTGGAGCGCCATGTACTCCAGATCGATCAGCTTGTACTTGGCCCACTTCGGTTCGATGTGGGCGCTCCAGATGCTGAGCTTCCGGTTGCGGGTCTTGACCTTGCCTTTCTTGCTCTGGACCTCCCAGAACTTTTCCCACCAGTCGCCGACGAGGATCTTGCCGCGTTCCGGGTCCCGGTAGCTCCGATCCCGGACCTCGGTCCTAGTCCTGTCGAGGAAGTCCTCGGCGGCCTTCTTCCCGCCGTTCTTGATCGGGAAGTTCTTCGAGCACTGCTTGCCGGTGGGGTCGCGGTAACGGGCCTGCCAGGACCCGATGCAGTCCCGGCGGGGCCGGCGCTCGCCGTACTGCTCGGGCGGGTACTTGGCCATGCAGGCCGGGCAGCCGCAGGACTTGGTCTCGATCTGGCGTGGGTTGTTCAGAGGCTTACGCGGCACGACGGTCCTCCTCGGTTGCGCCGTAGCTCTGCCTTTGATGATCGGCAGGGAAATCCGCACTGCTTCGCGTGGTTCCCTGCTCGCGGTTACGCGCCAAGGTTGATCACCTCGCCACTCCTTCGCTGCTGTGGGACGTGCGCGACGAGCCGGATTGGCTCGCCACACCAGCAGCGTGCACCGAACTCGCCCTGGGGTATCGCGAGTTCGGAAAGGACGGCACGGAGGGCCAGGAGTGCGTACCCGGGCACGCGCAACTCGGCTGGGATCGAAACGAGTTGGCGGTCGGCGTCCCACGGTACGAGCGAGGCAAGCGGCGCGTACTGCGCGCGAATACACATGACGGTCCCCCCAGAGACACGAGTGGTCAGAGAGAGCCGTGGGGGAGGACATCGGCCGTGCGGTCGAAGATAGCCCCTGCCGATGGAATATGCGACCACTCAGCGCAAGGTTTGTGAGCGAACTCTTACGTTGAGTGAACGAGTCCGTTTGGAGGAGACTCGCGCGATCAAGGAAAGGTTGTACGCCTGCACTTGACGGCGCATCAGTGCGCTACTGGTTGCTGTCGCGGAGCGCCTTCGCCTGGATCTCCATCATTTCCTGCTGATCCTCAGTGAGGCCAGCGAAGAGCTCCATGAGTCGCTCCACGCGATCAGGAGAGAGGGGGCCGGGGGCCTTGCGGCCGGCCGCATCGCTTAGGCGCTTGACCGAGAACGAGGGGAAGGCGTCAGCGAGCTTCCGGATGGCGTCGTCGCGCGGAGTGCGCTTGCGGTGGATCCAGGTGTTCACCGTGGAAGTCGACACACCGATGCGCCGCGCGAGCTTGCTGCCGTCGAGGTTGTTCTGGTCCATCAGCTCGGCGAGCACCTGCGCGAAGTCCTCGTGAGGCTCCTCGGTTTTCACGCGCCAAGATTGCCCCGCCGCTTCTACTTTTCGCAAGTGAAAGTAGAAGCGTGACGCGTTCTAGTCCGGCGCGTGACCTCCCCGTCGCGCGCCGTCGGCGCTTGTATATGCCACCAGAATAGAACACAGGTTCGAAGATCGCGCGGCCCTCACGAATTCTCGGCAGAACTCGGCGAACCCGTTGACGCATCTTCGACTTCGACTGTAGAAATGTCGCATCACCCCGACACCGGAGTGAGCAACACCACCACCAGGCACGAGGTCCGCATGCCCAAAGTCAGCCGCAAGGGCGAAGGCAAGCCACTTAGAGACGCCATGGCCCGAGCTGGACTCTCCGGTCCGGAGCTCGCCGAGGCCACCAAGGAAGTGGACCCGATCGGTAGGGGCATCAGCCCCGCCACCGTCGGACGCCTCACCGGACGCGGCAGGACCGCACGCACCCAATGCGAGCTGTCTACGGCCTGGCTCGTCGCCGAAGCGCTGCACCGGAGAACGAGCGCCCCCCTCCAGGACCTCTTCAGCATGCCCACACGTTCGACTACGACAGTAGAAAGGTCAAGGTCTGATGCCGAAGAAGAGTGACCGCATAGTCGCCCTCCCGGCCGGACTCGTCCCGCTGCTGAGCCAGCGAGAGATCGAGACGTACTACGGCGTCTCCGACTGGCAGATCCTCCAGTGGATCAAGCAGGGGATGCCCACGGTCCCCTACGCCGGACGTGGCCGGCGCTTCAACCTCGCCGACTGCGAGGCCTGGCACGCGGAGAACGCGCAGCCGGACCCGCAGCTCGCCGCCACCGGCTGACTCCCCCTCACGCGCCGAAGAGCCGCTCCGACTTCCCGGCCTGAGCGACCCCACGACTACGGCGCCCCTACCCATCACAGAAAGAGAGGCCCCGATGGCCACTGAGATTACCGACCCGATGACCATGGCCGTGAAGGCGATGGCCCTCGTCGACGAGCGCGCTGCCCTCGTCCGCGAGGTCGCCACCCGCCTCATCGCCGAAGGTGGCGAGGCGATGCCCCCGCTCCTCGCCGTGAGCCTGGAGGCGTCGACGAACCGGGCGCACATCACGTTGCAGTCCTCGACCGAAGCTGATGCCGCTCTGTGGGCGCAGGCGTTCGGCATGACCCTCACGGACTCGGCGAGCGGGGCCACCGCTCAGGGCCACGCCGTGCACCACGCCGCCGAGTTCGAGGTGAGCGGAGCCGAGGTTCGGATCTCGGCCGTGACCTGGGTGCCCGCGGCTCGCGATGCGGCGGTCGCCGCATGAACGCCCCCGTCGAACTTGCCGCCTTCCTGGGTGACGCGAAGCCAGTGCGCGATGACCTGCTCGTCTCCCTCGCCGAGGCGACGCAGAAGGTCCGCGAGCACGAGCACCCCACGTGGGAAGACCTGTACTGCCTCAACCTCGTGTCGTACATGGGTGAGCGTATGGCCCCGGTGCTGCGCCGCCTGCTCGACGCCGAGGCCCGCGTTACCGAGCTGGAAGCCGCACCGACCACGGTCTACCGCGCGGAGCACCCGGACTCCGGCATCACCCTCGGCACGTACTCCAACCGCCAGGCCGCGCGCCAGCACTGCGAGACGGTACTGCGCCGCGAGATCGGCGACGAGGTGTTCCTCGGCTGGGTCCCGGACGACGGTTCCGAGTTGGCGGCGGAAGAACTGTGCATCGGCGAGGACGTCGTGTGCTCGGGCTACTTCGTCACGCCGCTGGAGATCGCCTCCGAGTACGACGAGGAGGCCGACGAGTGAACACGCGCGCCATCAACGCCGCGTCCGGGGCCATCCTCGCCGCACAGCAGCAGGGGCGCGTCGCCGCCGGCATCGCGCTCGCCCTCGACGCCGCCGGGCTCCTCAACTCCCCGGAGCACGCCGCCGAGGTGGCCGCCATGCGCGAGCGCCTCGCCGAGCTGGAGTGCGGCGCGGATCTCGGCCCTGGCTATCGGTGTCAGCGCCCGGCCGGACACTCCGGCGACTGTGAGCCGACGCCGGATCCGCGGCGTTCCGCAGACCGGCTGACGGCGCTGCTCGCGCCGACGCAGGCCCTCCGCGAGGCCGAGATGGGCGGTGCCTCGTGCTGACGATCGCGCTCCTCGTCTTCTCCCTCGCGCTCTCCGGCGAGGGCCTCCTCCTCTTCAAGCACGGCCTCGACCGCGAGTTCCCGATGAACAACGACCCGAAGGGCGAAGGCGCTATGTCCGACGACTCCGACCTGAACAACGAGCCCGAGGCCGACGAGCTGGACATCGCGGACGAGGTGGCGCTCGCGGACACGGGGCGCCGATGGGTGCCGCGTCCGGTGCCGAGGCAGCGCGAGGGCGGTGCCGCCGCATGACGACGACCGTGCAGGCCGGGGCTTCGGCCCCGGCCGCCGGCCCGGCCCCCATCACCGAGCCCGGCATCTACGACATGACGAACGAGGAGTACCACTCCCACCGGTACGCCCTCTCCTCGAGCGGAGCCCGGAAGCTTCTGCCGCCTTCGTGCCCGGCGATCTTCCGATACGAGCAGGACCACCCACAGCCGGTGAAGAAGGTGTGGGACATCGGCAACGCCGCCCACAAGCTCGTGCTGGGCAACGGGCCGACGCTGCGCAAGATCGAGCACGACACCTGGAACACCAACGCTGCGAAGGCCGCCGTGCTCCAGGCCCGCGAGGCGGGCGAGATCCCGCTGAAGCCCGCCGAGTTCCAGATGGTGCACGACATGGCGGACGCCCTGCGCCGGCACCCCGTCGCGAGCCTGCTGTTCGACCCGGACCACGGCACCCCCGAGCGGTCGCTTTTCTGGCGTGACGAGAAGACCGCCGTCATGCGTCGCGCCCGCCTCGACTGGCTGCCCAACCCCCGCTCCGGGCGGCTGATCATCCCGGACTACAAGACGTGCGTCTCGGCCAACCCCGAGAAGCTCACGCGCGTCATCGACGACCTCGGCTACCACCAGCAGGACGACACCTACCGGTCCGGCTGTCACGCGCTCGGCATCGCCGACGACGAGGCCGCGTTCGTCTTCGTCTGCCAGGAGAAGACCGCGCCGTACGTGATCACCGTGATCGAGGTCAACGCCACGGCCCGCCGCATCGCCGCCGCACGCAACCGGCGCGCCCTCGAAACCTTCGCGAAGTGCACCGCCGACGGCTACTGGCCCGGCTACAGCGACGACGTCGTATCCGTCGCCGTGCCGCCGTGGGCCGAGACCCGAGACACCTTGGAGTACCTGTGAACTACCCGGCTCACACCAGCGACTTCGCTGTCCCTGCCGCGCCCGCCCCGTCGTTCGTCGGACAGGGCACCGCAGTTGAGCAGTCCCGTGCGGTCGCCGAGGTCCAGGCCGCTGTCATCGTGGCTCGCCAGTTCCCCCGGAACGAGGCGCAGGCCATCGCCAAGATGCGTACCGGCTTTTCGCAGCACAGCCTCGCCATCCGCTCGTTCTTCCGTTTCCGCCGCGGCACCTCGAACGTGTCCGGCGAGACCATCCAGTTCGCCAAGGAACTCGCCCGCTGCTGGACGAACATCCACTACGGCGTGCACGAGCTGCGCCGCGACGACGCGGCCGGCGAGTCCGAGATGCAGGCGTGGGCCTGGGACTTGGAGACCAACGAGCGGGCGTCCACGACGTTCATCGTGCCGCACACCCGGTGGACCAAGGACAGCGGCGGGACTCGCCTGGAGGATCCGCGGGACGTCTACGAGAACAACTCGAACAACGGCGCCCGCCGACTGCGAGAGATGATCTTCAGTGTCCTGCCGGACTGGTTCCGCGAGCAGGCTAAGACCATTGCCACGAACACCGTGGAGAACGGCCAGGGCGACAAGCCGCTTGCACAGCGCGTCGCCGACTGCATCAGCCACTTCGAAGGGCTCGGCGTCACCGTCGAGCAGCTGGAGGAGAACCGGTCCGGCCGCGCCTCCGGGAAGTGGACCAACCTGGATCTCGGCCAGCTCCAGATCATCTCGGAGTCGATCCGCCGCGGTGAGCTGACGGTCGAGGAGGAGTTCCCGCAGCAGCGCGTGACCGTCGCCGAGATCACCCGCCAGCACGAAGACCAGAGCGCGCCCGCCCCGAGCGATGGCGACGCCGACTCCGGCCAGTGGCCGGCCGCCGCGGAGCCCGGATCGGGGGCCCGCGCATGAAGTGGCCGCTCGTCACCCGCCGCCGCTTCGTACGCGACCTGAAGGCCGCGACCGCCGACCGTGAGCGTCTGCGCGGTGAACGGGACCAGTTCGCCAAGGACCGGGACGCGTTCAAGGCCGCGGCTGAGTCCTCCGCCGAGCACTACGTGCAGGCCGACGAAGCCCGGGCCGCCGCAGTCCGCCGCGCGGACCAGCTCCAGGCGCGACTCGACGACGCCCTCGGCCTCAACTCCACCGCCGTCACCGACGGCGCCCGCTGGCAGCAACGCCGCCCCGACAAGAAGACCGAGGTGAAGCCGTGAAGCTCCGTGGACTCATCCGCCCCACCGGCCAGCACCGCGCCGCCACCGCGCCCCGGGCCGCGCTGTTCCCGGCCGCGCCGCACCGGCCCGTCATCACGCAGGCCTTCCGCTACTGCACCCCCTGCGGCACGGAGACGCCGGCCGTCCTGCACCGCGACGCACACACCTGCGGCGACTGCGGCCACACCCACTACACCGAGGACGACACCGAGTGAGCACCCCGTACGTGATCCAACTCCCGGCCGGGATGCCGCTGTTGAATGCGAACCAGCGGATGCACCACCGCCCGAAGGCAAAGATCACAGCCGAGATCCGCGCCAAGGCCATGGAAGCGGTCAGTGAGTGCCCCGCGCTCATGGATGCGCTCGCCGCGGCCAAGCCGGGCCCGCTGTTCCAGCGCGCGCACATCCTCGGCGTCCTGCACCCGCGTCGTGACGGCCGCGCCGACCCCGCGAACTGGTACCCGTCGTTCAAGGCCGCCGTGGACGGGCTCGTCGACGCCGGGCTCCTCGAGGACGACGACCACACGCAGCTCGTCGGCCCGGACATGCGCCTCGGCCACAAGGTAAAAGGCGGGCGCCTCGTCCTCGTCGTCACCGGCCTCGATCAGGGCGAGGACCCCCTCGCGAGCGGGGCGTGGTGACCATGCTCGCTGCGCTCCTCGCCCTGGTCCTGCCCGACTCGAACGCCTGGCGTGACCTCGCCGCGTGCCGGGGCGAGGACCCGGAGGTGATGTTCCCGGACAGCAACGAGGCCGGCATCGCGTACGCCAAGAGAGTCTGCGCCGGCTGCCCGGTACAACAGCAGTGCCTCCAGGACGCCATGCGCATCGAGGGCGCCCGCTCGAAGGACATGCGCTGGGGCATCTTCGGCGGGCTCACCCCGAGACAACGCCACCGCCGCTACACCCGGCTCCGCGTCAGCGGGCGGTTGCCGTGACGCGCCGACGGGCCAAGCGGCGCGCGCCGACCGAGCCCCCGCCCGGCGGGCTCCTCGACTGGAGCGACTCCTCCCACTGGGACTTCGAGCACGCACGCCCCTGCCGGTACTGCGCCGAGCCGACCCACCTCCGCGACTCCAAGCACAAGCCCGCACACAAGACCTGCGCCGAGCAGGCCCTCGCCCAACAGGCCGCCGACGCGGCCGACGCCTACCAGAACGGAACCCTGTAATGCCCAAGCTCAGCCCCGCCGACGTCCCCGAGGTCAAGCTCGACGCCGGCGCCGCGCACATCGAAGCCTCGCTCTCCCGCGACCAACGCCGCGGCCTCTTCGAGAAGCCCGGAACAACCGTGTACGCGATCGTCGCGCTCACCTCCAAGAGCTACACGGGTCACGCCGACGGCGAGGACAAGGACCCGCAGGTCAAGGTCCGCGTCACCGAGTGCGAGGTCGCCCGCAGCAACGAGGACGCCGCCGCCCTGGCCGACGCCAAGCGCGCCATGTGGAGGGGCCGCCAGATCGACGGAACGCTCGACGAGGTCGGCGAGGGCCCGCAGCGCCCCGACGCGGCTCTCCTCGACGTCACGGTCACGAAGCCCACCGAGGACGAGCTCAAGGCGCACAAGCGCCGCGTCGAGGACCGCCGCCGCTCCGAGTACGTCCGCTAACCCGCGTTCGGGGCGGGCACACCGCCCGCCCCGCGCACGGCCCTGACGGAACGCTTCCGCAACATCACGAGAGAAGACCCGAGTTGAGCACTGAGGAGCAGCCCGCCCCCACCCCCGGCAGCGTGCCGAACAGCTTCGGCAACGCGCTCGCCTGGAAGTGGACGCGGCAGATGCCCACCGCCGTACGGCGCTCCGGGCTGCCCACGCTCCTCTACGCCCTGCGCGCCATGTCCAACGCCGCCGGAGAGCTCCGCTTCGCCGACCGCAAGGCCATCCGCATCCAGGACATCGCCAAGGCCGCCTGCGCAGCCGAGAAGGACACCCGCCGCTACCTCGACGCAGCGATCCACGCGGGAGTCGTCGGAGTGAGGGGTGAACGGCGCCGCGGCGTACCCACCGTGTACTGCCTCCTCCTCGCCCCGTTCCCGGACTGGCAGGCCGCCGAGGACCACCTCCGCTCGACGGCACGCAAGCCAGGGAAGCGGCCGGCCGTATGGCAGGAGACCGACGAAAGTTCGGGTGACCGCGACCCGAACCAGTTCGGGCCACCGCGACCCGAACTTGAGGCGGATCAGGCCGAGGAAGTTCGGGTGACCGCGACCCGTATGAGTTCGGGTGACCGCGACCCGAATGGTTCGGGTGACCGCGACCCGAACAACCCAGGTACTTCCCAAGGTCTTTCCCAAGACGGGGCCGGGTCTGTTTCCAAACCCAAGTTGGTAGGGGCTCCCGAACCCCAACAGAGCGATCCCGATCAAGAACAACCCCACGGCGAACAACCCGCCGCCGACGGCATCACCCGCTGCACCGAATGCGGCTGGCACCTCGCCCCCGACCCCCGCCGCCCCGGCCGCACCACCCACACCGCATGCCAGAAACCCAGCGAGAGGACCGCGTCATGACGCCACACGAGCGCCTCGCCGCCGAAGACGTGCCCACCGGCACCTTCGGTCACGCACTCCCCCCTCGCCCCTCAGACGCCCACGTACGGCCCGGCCCCACCTGGAGCGCCACCGAGCAAGCCCAGCACTGCGCCGACCTCCTCACCGCCATCGACGGATGGATCTGGGACGAAGACGCCCGCGCCGACCAACGCCGACACCTCCAACTCATCGACGGACAAGCCGACACCAACGCCGCCTGAGCGCGCGTCACTCGGTTACGGCCGCCCCGCGCGCAAGACCTACGGACCCGACACCACGGATCTGCCAATGACCATCGCCGCGCTCCACGCGCTCCTCGACGAGATCGACACGCAGGGCGGCCCCGACGCAGCCCGACACAACCGACTCCACCTCCCCGACGAAAGGCCCCAGACCATGACCACAGCCCCCGTCCTCCGGCCGGCCCGCCCGGTCGCCGACGTGCAGATCACGCGCGACGCCGACGTCCGCCTCAAGGCGCAGGAAGCCATTCCCGTCGGCCAACTCCTCAAGTGGGGCGACGACCACCCCGACAGCGACATCCGCGACCAGGCCGCACGCGCCCGCGTCGCCCTCACCGGCCTCCGCCGACGCCACGCCGCCGACCAGGAGCTGACCGCGATCGGCACCGAGGCCGAGCAGCTGGAGAAGCGCCTCGCCGAACTCCGCGCCCGCGAGGCCGAGCTGGTGCCGGCCAAGCGCAAGCGCCGCGCTCCGGCCCGGGATTACGACACGCGTGAGGTCCGGGCATGGGCCGCGGCGAACGACATCGAGTGCGCCCCGGTCGGCCAGATCCCGAAGCGCGTCCTCGACGCCTGGCGCGCCCGCAACAGCGCGTGAACAGCAGCACGGCCGCCCCCGCTGATACCGGGGGCGGCCGACCCGACCAGTCCACCACACAACACCCCGGAGCCACGATGACCGAGACCGACTACGAGGCCCACTACGAACCGAGCCCGTCGACCATCACCCCGGCCCGCCTCGCGCAGATCAAGGCTATGCAGTTCACCACCGGACTCAACGCCGCCTGCGGCCACTTCGACACCGACGTCGAGCGCGACCTGTACCTGCTCGCCGCCCGCTGCTGGAACGCCCTGCAAGAGGTCCTCCGCGACCACACCCATCTGACCAACGCCCAAGCCGAGACCACCGCCCGTCTCGCCGCATGGGAAGGCCACCCCGACGGATGACCGACCTCATCGCCGCTGCCCAGACCGTCATCGTCGGCGCGCTCGCCTGGATCGCCGGCGGCGCCGCCCTCACCACCGCCGCGGCTGTTGCCCTCGCCGGTGTCATCCACAGAAGGAGGTCCCGATGACCCTGCTCATCGTCGCCCTGCTCGCCGTCGCGCTCGGCTGGATCTGGGGCCACTCCAGCGCCCGCATTCGGATCATCAACGTCGGCGCCACCGCCCGCCAGGACGACAACGCGCTGATGATCCAAGCGATCCGCGACCTCAACGACGCGTGCTGCGACCTCTGGTGGACGTCCACCGGCCTCGAACACGACCACACCTGTCCCAACCACAAGAGCCACCGGAGCGCCGCATGAACCGGATCCCGCTGGACGCGCTGACCAGCGACCAACTCGACACCCTGTACGAGCGCGCCGAGCAGGCCGAAGCCGCCATCGAGCGGGCCCGACAAGTCGAGGAAGAGTGGCGCACGTCGTGCATGACGAACGGCGACTCGGCCGGCGCGCACGCCCTCGCGATGGTTCGCTCATCCCTCGACGAGCAGCCCGGGCCGGCAGCGACCGAGCGCTGCTGTGGAAAGCCCGCGGGCGCCACCTGCGTCCACGACGTTCGCTGAGCACGACGAAGGGGCGCGCCCAGGTCCACCACGACAGCAGGCACGCCCCATCCGGTGGCAACACCGTACCGCCCCACCAGCACCAGGAGCGCTCGATGAACCCCACCGCCGCACACCTCCGCACCATCGCCCTCCACTGGACCGACCTCCGCGAAGCCCTCACGACCACCGGCACCACCTGGCCCCCCGCCGGCCGAATGAGCGACTACCTCACCGCCCTCGACCACGCCGACGAGCAGCTCGCCGAAGCCGCACGCTGGCAGGCCGCCTACAACCGGCAGTACCTCGACCGCGACCCGAACCAACTCGGCGTCACCCGGCCGCCCTTGAGCCTGACCATCGTGGACACCATGCGCGCCGTGGAGGCCGCGCTCACCCAGTGCGCCGACGACATCGCCCGCGCCGCACAACGCCCGCCCATGGCTATGCCGACCGCACGCCACGCCACCTACGGCAGCCAGCGGGAGGCCGACATCGCCCACCGCGACCGGCAACGCCAAGCCGTGCTCGCCCGCGCCGACTTGGCCGACCCCCGCAGGTGGCGGCACACCGGCCGACGCTCCGCACCCCACGCCGCGCTGTGGCTCCTCGCCCGCATCGAGTTCAAGCCCGGCCCCTGCCGGCGCCTCACCGACGACGAGGCCCGCCGGATCGGCATCGTCGCCGCGGGGGCCGCGGAGCGCGTGGAGAAGGCCCTCGACATTGCAGCGCAGAAGAGGACGCTCGCCCAACGCTGCGCCTGTGGCGGGGAGATCGACATGCACGGCGGCGAAGGCCGGGCCCCGGTCGCGCACTGCAACGGGTGCGGGGGGATCTGGACGGCGGGCGGGGCGATCGCGGCATGAACGTGCCTCCACGCTCGAGCAACGTCGACGAGCCCAGCCGCCCGAAACATACCGAAAGGAGTAAAATCGGTAGTGCTCCCGAGGAGATGCGGCGGTCCATAACGAACCGCATTTTCCAACGAAAGGAGTACGGGTGGCGGCAACAAGTTGGCGCGCATTCGTGAAGACGGGGTTACGCGCGATAGGCCCCCTGGCCGCGTACACAGCTCGATGGCTGCTGGCGCGAACAATCTGGGAATGGCTTAGCTGATCCCTGACATGAAGAGCGCCCGACCTCGCGCGAGGCCGGGAGCTCCATGCTGCACCCCGTGACTCGTTTCGCTGCGCGAGCGTTACCGGGCCGTGGACCTCGACGACGACGTGACCTTCGTACCCCCGCCGCCCGCTCCGCTACTCCCCGTGCTCGACCTCGACGACGCGCACGACCTGATGGGGCTGCTCGCGGACGTCCGCGACGGGCATGAGCCGGATGCCGAGCTCGCGCGCCACCTGCTCGCCAACCTCGCTGGCCGGGTACCGTCGCGTGGATGAGTCACGGGCAAGCAGCTACGCCCGGTCACCCCGAGGAGCCTCACCGAGTCGCCGACGTGTCCGCGATACGCAGCGTCACGCCCCCGTTCCACTTCTGTTCACGCCGGTAGATCGCGACCTCCAGCGAATACCGCGGCTCGTCAAGCAGGTGCAGCTGTACCCCGAGGCCCTCCCGAGGGATGCCCTCGGCCGCCGCGTCAACAGGCCCGTGGTCGAGGTCGAGCCGTCCGCGGAAGGGCGGGTCAAATCCATCGAGCTGCGCCCGCGCCTGCCATCGTCTGCCGTCATCGAGTTCAAGAACAGCCGGTCCATCGTATTCCGCCATGATCGCCTCCTGCGGGGATCAGGCCGCCTCGTAGTGGTGCGCGCGCCCGCCCCGCCACTTCACCCACGACGGATCGTCGAGCAGTCGTTCCGCGTCGTCCAGCCCGGCCCGGCGCAGGAACTCCACGACGTCGTGGTCGCTGTGCGCGAGGCCGAGGATCTGTCCGCGAGCCGTGACGCGCCGGCCGCCGGTGCCGAGCGGCGGGTGCACGACTATCGGGGCGCTCGCCATACCTCCAGGGTGCGCCTGGCGGGCGAGCCTCGCAGGTCGCGCGCCTCGTTGCCGAATAAATCGAACACGTGCTCTAGTTAAAGGGAAGTGATCGCCAAGCCTCCGGGGGTGACCATGTCCCGCACCATCCACTCGCAGCCCGCCGACATCCGACAGGCCGGCATCGAGCGCGCCTACCGCGAGCTGCTCCTCAAGCTCGACGGCGAGCCGAGCGTGCGCGAACTGGCCGACGCCGTCGGCGTCACCCCCTCGACGATCAGCCTTCAACTCAAGAAGATGCGCGAGCGCGGCATCGACATCCGCACGCGCGGATGGAGACGCCGGCGCATGTGCCCGCACTGCGGCGGCGACCTGTGACCTACACCCCACCCGGCCGCTATCACGTCGCCTTCGACCGCGACGGCACGCGCATCCTGGACGGCTGGTGGGACGACCCGGACACGGCCGACGGGAAGTTCGACGGGCTCCAGGCGCAGCACGAGGAGCATGCCAGCGCGCGACTGCTCCTCACGGAATGGGATGGCGGGCGGGAGTGGCCGCTCCGAGAGTGGCCGCGAGCGACCGGGGCAGACGACACCACATGAACGGCTTCCTGACAGTGGCCTTCGGCATCGCCATCGGCGGCATCGTGGTCCTGAGTTGGTGGGTCCGATCCACAACGGTGCATGACCTTCGGCTACGGAACCGCCGCAGTCGTCGAGCTACTCCTCCGCCTTCGGAGGATGACGAGTGATCTGCCGGAGCTGCTTCTCGACGTCGAACCGGTTGAGACCGGCCTCCTGCGCGTACACGGTGACCGCGGCCTGAGCCTTCGCCGCCGCCTCGAACCACACCTCGCGCTGCTTCTCGCGGTCGTCGTCGTCGAGGTGCTCCAGCTTCTTGCCCTCGTCGTCGGCCGCGCGCTGCAACTTGATCAGGTCATCCGGAAGTTCGATCGCCACGAACCGGATCTTAAGCCGCGCCCCACGACGGGGCGCGGCGGGCACGACGAAGCCCCCGACCACGACGGCCGGGGGCTCGACTGCGCGCGGCTACGCGTCCCAGTCGGCAGACACCTCCTGCACGGCCCGCGCGACCGCCTGTGCGGCCCTCTCGGCCTGCTCGTCGGTGAGGCCGATCTTCTGGGCTGCGACACCGGTTTGGTAGGAGAGCACGTTCGCCAGTCGTTCCCCCTTGGTGAGATCCGCTTCGGGGTCGCCCGCCGGGTGCAACTCGGTGACGTTCATGGGCACTCCTTCGTCTCGTGAGGCCAGATCCGTGCGCTTGCCCGGGCTCGGAGGGTTCGCCGCGAAGAACGCGGCCACCTCGTCAGCCCGGAACCGGGGCCGCGTACTGCCCTCACCCTCGACAGGCTTCGGGAAGTCGCCGCGCTTCCGGTGCGTGTGCACCGTCTGCCGACTGACCCCGTGCTCCACCGCGATCTCGCTGGTCGTCATCAAGCGCGGGCTCCCCTCTGCATCAGGGCTCTTGGGCACGGCAACATCCTTCCCGAACCTCTTGACGTTGTAAAGAGGTTCCTGCCAGTCTGGCACTGCACCAACAAGGAAGCCCCGGCCCGGAGTTGCACCTCCATTGGGCCGGGGCGGACCCACCCCGACGCGATCAAAGGAGCAGGTCCGTGGCCCACGGTACCGACACCAAGACCACCAGCGAAGCCCCCAGCCGAGCCGCCCTCGTCGCCCGCGCCCTCGGCTTCCCCCGCGGCTGGACGCCGAACGAGCACCTCGGCGAGACCCTCCACTTCATCACCGCGTGGACGCAGCACGAGCTGAACGCGATCTATGTCCGCGCCGGCGGCACCGTCACCACCCGCCTCGTCTCGCGCTCCACCAGCGACGGCAGCCGCACATGGCCCGCCACCGAGATCACCCTCACCGTCCCCGTGCCCAACATCGGCGACGTCCAGATCGTCACCGACTGGGACGAGCCGAGCGGCGGCACCGACCTGCCGATCATGCGGCACATCCCGGCCGCCGAGCTGATCGCATGAGCGCGCCAACCGAGGCCGAGCGCGTCGCCGAGCTCCAGAAGCAGGCGGCCGCCGACTACGCCAAGGCGCAGAACCCCGCGCAGCAGGCCGCCGCCCGCGACCAGCTCGCCCACGCCCGCGCCCACGGCAACGAGCAGGCCAGCACCAACTGACCCGCCGACCGGCCGGGCCCGCCTCACCCCCGGTGCGGGCCCGGCCACCTTCGCTTCCTGGAGCAGCTCCGTGAAGACCCGAACCGTCCGCCGTAAGCAGCTCGTCGAGCACACCGTCGACGGCCACACCGAACTCGTCCTCGACGAGTACGACGTCGAGGAGCCGCTCCCGCCCCGCGACTGGGACAGCATCGTCCGCATCGGCGTCACCGCCATCGCCTGCGCGCTCGTCACCGTCTCCCTGGTCTGGACGACCGCGAGCATCGGCGACCTCCTCTCCCTTGCGACGATCACTGCCGTCGCCTACGCGGCCGGCGTCGCTTTCGACCTCACCTGGATCATGTGCATGGGCGTCGAGTGGCTGCTCCGCTACGACCCCGAGCGCGCTGCCCTTGCCCGCCGAGCCGGGCACGTAGCGCTCGCCATTTCGATGGCCGCCGTGTTCGTTCACGGCCGGCACTTCGGGCAGTGGCCCGTCGGTGCGGCCGGGGCCGCCGTCTCGCTGCTCGCCAAGGGCGGTTGGACGATCGCAATGCGCGCCCACGCCCGCCCCCTCGACCCGCGTACGGCGCAGTGGGTGGCGAAGCGACGCGCCGCCCTCGACGGACAGCTCGCCATGATCCCCGTGCGGCGCCAACTCCTGCGCGGCGAGGCCCTCGTCGACGCGGAGCAGCGCGCCCGGACCGTGGAGCCCGGCGGATCCAACGCTCCGGATCAGTCCGGACCTCATCCAGACCCCAATCCGCAACCGACGGCCACGGGCCCGATGACCGTGAAGGACGCGGTCCGGACCGCCCTCGACTCGGGAATCCGCGAGCCCGACCGCGTACTCGCCTACGTCCGCAAGGTCGCCGACGCCAACGCCCGCGAGGAAACCGTCTCGCGCTACATCCGATTGGCCAGCTGATGACCGACACCCGCCCCGGGGCTGACGAGAAGCGAGTTCGTTTCCTCCTGCGCAGAGCAGGCGTAGGGCCCGATGCCGACGAGCAGCCACTCCCGGCCGCTCCCGCGCACCTGCCCGCAGGGTTCGAGCCGCGCGCCCATGACTGGCTCGACGACATCCTCGACGGCAACGCCGACGAGCCCGCCCCGCGCCCCGCCCGCGCGCCGCGGCCGGCCAAGCAGCCCGAGCCGAACGCAGCGCCCCGCGAGCGGCGCGACTGGTCGTGGCTGTGGCAGTGGCTCCGCCCTTGGGGCACCTTCACCGCCGGGGCCGTGAGCGTCCTGCCTCTCTTCAGCGGCTGGTCCCTGGCCACCGGTTGGGCCCGCGTGCTGCACGAGATGCGCGACGACACGATCGGCGGCGCCTACACCGCCGCCGCCCTCGCCGTCGCCGTCACGTACCTGCTCGACCTCAAGCGACGTCGCTGGCTACTGCGCCTCGCCCTGGTCACCTCCGTGATCGGGTCCCTCGGCGTCCTCGACTGGTTCGACCCGATCACCTTCGTCACAGGAGTCCACCGATGACCGGCAGCACCGGCCTCACGCTCGCGGGCGTCGCCGCGGTCCTCGTCATCCTGTGGGCGAACCTGCGCCCCTGGTGGAAGGGCGACCGCGACCCCGCCAAGCTCAAGAGTTTCGGACTCGGCTCGCTGCTCGGCTCCGTGTCGACAATGTGCGCGGGCGGAGTCCTCGGCTGGCTCGCCGGATGCTCCGCGAGCATCGCCAACACAGGCGGCAGCAAGGGCGTTCAGGCCGCCACCGGCAAGACGTCCGACGCCGCGATCACGCACGGGAACCTCGGCCAGCTCACACCCGAGGGCGCCGTGATCGTCTTCCTGCTCACCTGCGCAACGATCTTCGCGTTCCGGGCCGCAGGCAAGGACGAGCGCAAGCGCATGGTCGGAGGAACGTTCTGCGGCGTCTGCCTGTGCCTCACCGCCGGCGTCGCCTCGCTGCTGAACTGGCTGCCCGGCCTGATCAACCAGGCGGGCACCATCCTCCGGAGCAGCGTCGAGGGGGCGGGCCTGCTGTGAAGCACCTCGTTACCCGTACCGTGCGCGCGCACGCCGCGGACCGCCTCGCCCGCGGCAGCGCCCTCGTCTTCCAGCGCCGCACCGCGCGGATCACCGCGTGGATCCGCGCGGGCCGCCGCGACGACCTCACCGGCTGGCAGGCCGCCCTCGGCCCCCTCCTGCGGCTCCTCCTCGTCGGCCTGCTCGCCTACCTCGCGTACGCCATCCTCCGCACGCTGCCCTGGCTCCTCGGCCTCCTCGCCACGCTATGGTGCCGGGCCGCGTGGAAGGCCGGCCGCGCCCCCGAACAGCCCGCCCCTGGAGCGGCCCCGGCGCAGGCCCCTGGGGAGACGATGCGCGCCCTCCTCCTCGACCTCATGGGGAGCGGCTCGGCAGTGCACCTCTCCACGGTCCTGGACCACCTCCAGAAGCGGCCCGACACCGAGGCCCTCACAGCCTCCTGGCAGGTGTCCGATCTGCGCGCCCAGTTGGAGGCCCTGAACATCCCCGTCCACCCCAAGGTGAAGGCCGGCGGGCGGGGCCCGACGAGGGGCGTCCGCCGCGCGGATCTGGCCCCTTCCCCGGATCCCGCCGAGGAGACGTCTACCGCGCCGTCTACCGCCGTCTGACCTGCGGGTCTACCGGCACATCTACCGCCATCTACCGGGCTATCTACCCGGTCATCTACCCCGGGGCGGCCGTCCGCCTGGCAGCTAGCCGGCCGCCCCGGTTCCCATCCCGAACGAGACAGGAGCGCCATCATGGCACTGAACAACAACATGCCGATCCGTGACCCGAAGCGTGCGGAGACCGACACGAAGCACACCACCAAGTACCAGGCATCGAAGGGCGGCTACTACCCGGTGAAGAAGGACGCGCCTGTTCCGGGTGCACCGAAGAAGTAGCTCAGCCACACTGAGCCAAGGCCCCGCCGTACACCCCCGTGACGGCGGGGCCTCACTACGCCCGTAGTTGCGCCGCGAGTGATCGTGTCGCACACTGGCCCCACGTCCGGCGTGCCCGGACACAACAGGCCCGCCACGTGCGGGCCTTTCGCATGTCCGGAGGTGATGACCATGCCGCAGCCCAAGTTCTCCAAGGGCACTCTCGTCACCGACGAGGAGCGCGCCGAGATCATCCGCCTCCACGGCGAGAACCTCGGCCGCAACGAGATCGCCCGCCGGATCCAGCGATCCTCGCGCACCGTCACCCTCATCGCGCAGGAACTCGGCCTCGACTTCGACCGCACCGCCACCGCCGTGGCCACCGAAGCCCGCAAGATCGACGCCAAGGCCCGCCGCGCCGCACTCATCGACCGCGCCTACGCGCGCGCAGAGCGGCTCTTCGACCGACTCGAAGCCGACGAGACCAGCGGATACCGGTTCACCGCGACCACGGTCAACGGCATCGAGACCACCACCCTCGACCACGTTCCCGGCCCCGAGGAACGCTCTCTCGCCACGGCGGCCAGCCAGTACCTCACGCAGGCCGCGAAGCTCGAAGCGATCGACAGCGACACCGGCGCCGATGACGCCCGGTCGATGCTCGGCAAGCTGATGAGCGGGCTCGCCGCGGTGTACGACGAGCAGCGGGGGGCCGACGAGGAGGCGGAAGGTGGGTCTCCTTGATGCGCTGCCGCTGTCCCGCAAGCAGGTCGTGTCGATCGTCGAGGCCGAGTCCCGCATCAACGTGTGGGAGGGCTCGGTCCGTTCGGGCAAGACCGTCGCGTCACTGCTCCGCTGGCTGATCTACGTAGCGAACGCGCCGCGCGGCGGCGAGCTGGTCATGGTCGGCCGCACCCGCGACTCCCTGTTCCGGAACATCATCGGCCCGCTGATGAACCCCGACCTGTTCGGGCCGCTCGCCTCCCAGGTGCGCTACAACAACGGCGCCCCGATCGCGTACATCATGGGCCGCCCCGTCCACGTGATCGGCGCCAACGACGCCAAGGCCGAGCCGAAGGTGCGCGGCATGACGTGCGCCGGCGCCTACGTGGACGAGCTGACGACGATCCCGCGGACGTTCTTTGACCAGCTCGTCGCGCGCTGCTCGGTCAAGGGCTCCAAGATTTTCGCGACGACCAACCCGGACAACCCCGGGCACTGGGCTCGCCGCGAGTACCTCAAGCGCGCCGAGGCCGTACGGCTGCGCTCTTGGCATTTCGTCCTGGACGACAACCCGTTCCTCGACCCCGAGTACGTGGCCGCGCTCAAGGCCACGTACACGGGCCTGTTCTACCGGCGGAACATCCTCGGGCACTGGGTGCAGGCCGAGGGCGCCATCTACGACAGCTTCGACGAGGAGCGGCACGTCGTCACCGAGGTCCCGCACATCGCCCGCTGGCTGTGCGACGCGATCGACTACGGCACGACGAACCCATACGCGGACCTGCTCATCGGCCTCGGCGTCGACCAGCGGCTCTACGTCGTGTCCGAGTACCGGTGGGACTCGCGCGCCGAGCGCCGCAAGATGACCGACGCCGAGTACAGCCAGGCCCGCCGTCGCTGGCTCGCCGCGGTTCCGCAGCCGCAGACCAACGTCCTCGGCGTGCAGCCGGAGTGGACGGTCGTGGACCCGTCGGCGGCCTCGTACATCGAGCAGCTGCACCGCGACGGCGTGGCCGGTGTGACCCCGGCCGAGAACACCGTGTTGGACGGCATCCGCACCGTCGGCTCGCTGTTCGCGGGTGACCGGCTGCGCGTGCACGCCTCCGCGCGCGGCCTGATCGAGGAGCTGCCCGGCTACTCCTGGGACGACGAGAAGGCCGAGAAGGGCGAGGACGCCCCGATCAAGCTCGATGACCACTCCTGTGACGCGCTGCGGTACGGGGTGCGCACGACCGAGGCCCTGTGGCGGCCGCACATCCCGACTCTCCTGGAGGTGGCCGCGTGAAGGTCGAGGTGATCCTTCGTACCAAGGGCCAGCCGGAGGCCGTCGTGGGCGAGGCCGAGGGCGACACGTGGCCGGAGATGCGCAGGGAACTCCCGAGGCTCATGCGCGATCTGGCCGACGAGTTCGAGAAGACCATGGACGACGAGGAGGTGCCCGATGCCGCTTCCGACGTCTGACACCCCCTGGCCGCCCACCGACCACCAGGTACAGGCCGCGCTCGCCGACTGGGACGCCTGGTATTCCGCCGATCCCGACCGGCTCGAAAACCGGTACCAGGGCCGCGGCTACCGCGAGGCCCTCGACCGGCCCGCGCAGCACCGCGGCGGCCTCGTCGGCAAGGTCGCCCGATGGTTTTGGGGCAACCCCACCAGTGCGGGCGAGAAGCGCACCAAGCTGCACGTGCCGCTCGCTGGGGACATCGCCCGCACCTCGTCCGAGCTGCTGTTCTCCGAGCCGCCCAAGCTCGTCTCCGAGCACACGACGACGCAGGACCGGCTCGACGAGCTGATGAACACCGGCCTCCAACCGACCCTGTTGGAGGCCGGCGAGCTGTGCGCGGCGCTCGGCGGCGCGTATCTGCGCGTGGTCTGGGACGAGGAGGTGTCGGACCGGCCGTGGCTGGACGCTGTGGCCGCCGACCGGGCCGTCCCCGAGTTCCGGTACGGGCGGCTCTCCGCGGTGACGTTCTGGACCGTGCTCGAGACCGAGGACTCGCGCCGCATCCTGCGCCACTTGGAGCGCCACGAGCGCGGTCGCATCTTCCACGGGCTCTACGAGGGCTCGCTTACCGCGCTCGGCCACGCGATCCCGCTCACCGAGCACCCGGCCACAGCCGGCCTCGCCACGGAGGTCGACGAGGAGGGCGGCCTCGACACGGGCGCCCCGGACCACCTCACCGCCTCGTACGTCCCCAACGTGCGCCCCGCGCGCGCCTGGAGACACATTCCGTCCGCCGCGTACTGGGGGCAGTCCGACTTCCAGGGCATCGAGGCCTTGATGGACTCCCTCGACGAGACCTACTCGTCGTGGATGCGGGACGTGCAGAACGGCAAGGGCCGCATCGTCGTCCCGAACACCATGCTGGAGTCGCTCGGCCCCGGGCAGGGCGCGGCATGGGACGAGGAACGGCGGATCTACTCCGGGCTCAACATGCTCCAGAGGCCCGGCGACCCGAACCCGCTCACCGTCGTCCAGTTCGAGATCCGCGTGGAGCAGCACCGCAACACCTGCCAGGCGCTACTGGAGCAGGCGGTGCGGCAGGCCGGCTACTCGGCGTCCACGTTCGGGGAGACGGGCGACGGCGCCGCGGTCACCGCGACGGAGATCCGGGCCCGCGAGCGCCGCTCGATGAGCACGCGCGGACGCAAGTCCATGTACTGGGGCCCGGGCATCGCCGACGGGGCCGCCGCGCTGCTCGCCGTCGAGGCAGGCCCGCGGTTCCGCGTCGGGGACCTGGAGGTCGAGCCGCCGCGCGTCGAGTTCCAGGACTCGATCAGCGAGGGCATGACCGAACTCGCCACCACGGCCGAGCTGTTGCGCCGCGCCGAGGCAGCCTCGGACGAGACGCTCGTGCAGATGATCCACCCCGACTGGGACGAGGACCAGGTGCAGGCCGAGGTCGACCGGCTCGGCAAGGCCCGCGAGGTCGCCGACCCGTTCCTCACCGGCGCAGAAGACCCGGCCGACGGTCCGCCGAAGCCTCCGGGCGTCCCCGGGGAGGACGAGCAGGAGGAGTAGGCCATGCCCGTATCACCGGCCATGGCCGAGGACCTCGCCGCCGCGATCCGCACCCTGTACGACGACGCCGAGCTGACACTGATCGACAAGCTCCGGCAGGCCCTCGCCGACGGCCTGGAGTCGCCGCTGTGGGCGGAGATCAAGCTGCGGTCCATCGGCGACCTCCGGCAGGCGGTCGAGGAGGTCACGCAGGCGCTCCAGACCGACGCGGACGGGGCGGTCGCGGAGGCGCTGGCCACCGCGTACGGGCGGGGGAGGCAGGCCGCGGTCGCCGAGCTCGGCGCGCTCGACATCGGCCGGGAACTTCAGGCCCGCGCGCAGCTGCCCAACGCGCCGGCGGTGGACCGGCTCGCTGCCTCGTGGGCCGCCGACACCCGGCCCCTGTACGCGCGCATCACCCGAGCGGTCCTGGACTTCTTCCGCGACATCGTCACCCGCGTCTCCACGGGCACGCTGCTGGGCACGATGACCCGACGGCAGGCCAGCCAGGAGGCACTCAATCGGTTCGCCCGGCGCGGCGTGACCGGCTTCACCGACAAGGCCGGCCGCAACTGGGAGCTCGGCGCGTACGCGGAGATGGCCGTCCGCTCCGTGACTGCCCGAGCAGCGGTCGAGGGCCACATCGACGCCCTCGCGGAGATCGGCGTGGGCCTGGTCATCGTGTCGGATGCGCCGCTGGAGTGCCCGCTGTGCGCCCCGTGGGAGGGCGAAGTCCTGTCCCTGGGCGCGGAGTCGGGGCCGCGGTCGCTGCGCGTCGAGCACGCGATCCAGCCGAAGCGCCTGTTCGCGGCTACGCAGACGGTCGTGGTGCACGTCGCGGGCTCGCTCATCGAGGCGCGCGCCGCGGGCCTGTTCCATCCGAACTGCCGGCACGCGCTGTCGGCCTACCTGCCGGGCGTCACCACCCGGCCGAAGACTCCGCCGCATCCGCAAGGTGCGACGTACGAAGACACGCAGCGGCAGCGGTACTACGAGCGCCAAGTGCGCGCGTGGAAGCGCAGGGCTGCGGCGGGCATGGACGAGGGCGCGCGCCGCACGGCGAACGCCAAGGTCCGTGCCTATCAGGCCCGTATCCGTGCTCTCACGGACGAGAAGGGCCTGGCGCGGAAGCGTCCGCGCGAGCAGATCGGCGCGGCCCGCTAACGCGCTCCGTGCAGGAAACACGAGTCGTTCACGCAAGTGGGCGCCCAAGTCTTCACCTGCCCACTGGGCACAGCCTTCCGGCTGGTCTGCAATCGCCACTGCCGAGGCTCCCCGCAGCCTCGGCACGGGCCGGGGTCGGCGTCTGGCTCCGGCGGGTCTACGTCTCGCCGCTCCTCGCTCATGCCCCGACGCTACGGCCGTCCTGCACAGGCGGCATGTCGAACAAACCCCTTCCCGGCATCCGCCGCACGGCGACCGCCGGACAATCCCGCACGGGAGATCACCATGCAGCACCCTTTCAAGCACCCTTCCGCGACGCATCACGCGATGGAGGTGCTCGGCTATCGCCGCAACGGCTCGCCGATCTACGCCATCGCGGGTGGCAGCGGCGAGGGCGAAGGCGGCTCCGGATCCAACGGATCCGAGCAGTCCAGCCAGTCCGGAACCGGCGGAGACCCGTCCGGCGGGCAGCCCGGTGACCAGGGCGGACAGCAGTCCGGACAGGAATCCGGGGCGTCCGGATCGGAGGCGGGCGACGGCACCGACTGGAAGGCCGAGGCCCGCAAGTGGGAGGACCGCGCCAAGGCCAACAAGCAGGCGCAGGATGAACTCGCCACGCTCAAGGCCTCCCAGATGACGGAGCAGGAGAAGGCGGTCGCCGAGGCCGAGGCGAAGGGCCGCACGGCCGCCGCCACGGAGTACGGCCAGAAGCTCGCCGCCGCCGAGTTCCGGGCAGCGGTCGCCGCCGCGGGCATCGACCTCGGCGACGCCGCCGAGTACATCGACGTCTCGCGCTTCGTCGGTGAGGACGGCGAGGTCAACGTCCCCGCCATCAAGTCCGCAGTCACCAAGTTCTCCAAGCTCGCCCCGCGCGGCCCCGGCCGCTCGGGCGGCGACATGGGCTCGGGCGGCTCCGGTGACCAGGCGGCATCCCTCGACAAGCAGATCGCGCAGGCCAAGGCCGACGGCAACTGGCGGCGCGTGATGCAGCTGGAGAACAGCAAGCTGGCCGCCGTCGAGGCGGGACAGCAGTAGCAGGGCCCGGCTCGTGGCCGCGCCCCATCACACCTAAGGAGAGTGGCCATGGCCGGTATCACCGCCCTCGGCACCACGTACAACCTCCCGAACTACACCGGGATCCTGCACCAGCTCACCCCGTCGGATACGCCCTTCTTCTCGGCAGTCGGCGGCCTCACGGGCGGCGGGCAGACCAACTCGATCGAGTTCGAGTGGCAGACCTTCGACCTGCGCGCGGCCGCACAGAACACCAAGCTCGAAGGCGCGGAGGCGCCGGCCGAGAGCGAGCGCGTGCGGGCCAACGTGTCCAACATCGTGCAGATTCACCACGAGACCGTGGGCGTGTCCTACACGAAGCTCGCGGCGACGCAGGTGAAGGCCGGCATCAACAACTCCGAGACGAACCCGATCACGAACGAACTCGACTGGCAGGTCGAGCAGATGCTGAAGCAGATGGTTCGCGACATCGAGTTCAGCTTCATTCAGGGCACGTACGCGAAGCCCGCGGACAACACGACCGCGCGCAAGACCCGAGGCATCCTCTCGGCGATCGCGACCAACGTCGTGGCGAACGCGCCGGCCGCCGCGCTCACCGAGAACGCCATCCTCGACCTGCTCCAGATGGTGTGGGACAACGGCGGCATCCAGGAGTCGGAGACGGCGACGCTGCTCACGAACAGCAAGCAGAAGCGGGTGCTGACGAAGCTGTTCGTCACGGACAAGAACTACCAGGAGACCAGCCGCACGGTCGGCGGTGTCCGTGTCCAGACCATCGAGACCGACTTCGGCTCGCTCAACATCATGCTCGACCGGCACATGCCCGCCGATCAGATCGCGGTCGTCTCGCTGGAGCAGTGCATGCCGGTGTACCAGGAGATCCCGGGCAAGGGGCACTTCTTCGCCGAGCCGCTCGCGCGGACCGGCGCGAAGGACCGCACGCAGTTGTACGGCGAGGTCGGCCTGAACTTCGGCAACGAGCGCACCCACGGCAAGATCACCGGCCTTCTGTAGGCCCGGGAAAGGGGTACCGATCATGATTGCGCTGCGGTGCGAGAAGCATCCGACGATGCAGGTGAACACCTCGGCCGGGCCCGTGAAGTTCACGGACGGCGTGGCGGAGGCGACAGCGGAACAGGCCGATGCGGTCGCGGAGATCGCGTCCGCGTACGGCATCACCATCGAGGCGGACGAGCCCGAAGAGGTGGACGTCCGGCCGGCCAAGTCGGCGTCCAAGGCGGACTGGAAGGCGTACGCCGTCGGCCAGGGCCTGGACGAGGCGGAGGCCGAGAAGGCGACCCGCGACGAGCTGGCCGCGCGGTACGCGGACGGAGGTGACTCCTGATGCCCATGTCCGCTTCCCTGTCCATGGCCGCCTCGGTCGACCTGTCCAAGGCGCTGGACCTCACGACGGCGCGCGATGGGCTGGCCTTCCGGCGTGCCGTCCAGCTCAACGACGGCACCGGCGCGGGCAAGGCCGACCGGGTGTTCCACGACCGGCGCACCCTGGCCGCGTCCGCGACAGAGGATCTCGACCTGGCAGGCGTGCTCCTGGACGCCTTCGGGGCCACGATCACCTTCGTGCGGGTCAAAGGCCTGTTCATCAGCGCCGCGGCGGCGAACACCAACAACGTCGTCGTCGGGGCCGCAACGAACGCGTGGGCGACGCTCCTGTCCGCGACGGGCACGCTGACGCTGCGGCCGGGCGCCTCGGTCGGGGCGATGGCGGGCCCGGCCGACACCACCGCGTATGCGGTCACGGCCGGCACCGCTGACCTGCTCAAGATCGCCAACTCGGGTGCGGGCAGCACGGTCTCGTACGACATCGTCATCGTCGGCTCGTCCGCGTAGGGGGTGGCCATGGCCCGGAGCTACGCCACCTCGGCGCAGTACGCGACGTACACCGGGCAAACGGTCCCGGCGGACATCGACGCCCGCCTCGGCCGCGCGAGCCGGTTCCTCGACTCCGAGGTGTTCCGGCTGTGCTGGTACGAGGCGGACGGCGACGGCTACCCGGCGAACACGGTCGTGCGGGAGGCCTTCGCCGATGCGGTCTGCGCGCAGGTGCAGTGGTGGGCGGAAACCGGCGACGAGCTGGGCACGGCCGGACAGTGGGGCTCGGTGAAGATCGGGTCCGTCAGTCTGTCCGGGCCCGGCTCGTCGTCCGGGGCCGGAGGCTCCTCGACGGGCCGCACGGTCGCCGAGGCCGCCCTCGAAGCGCTCCGCACACCCGACCTGACCTCGGACCTGTTCCGCCTCGGCGAGGTGGTCCAGTGCTGATCCCCGCCTTCCTCCTCCAACACGAGGTGACCGTGGAGGCGTGGCAGGGCGAAGGACCCTACGGGCCCTCGTACGCCGCTCCGGTCACGGTGCGGTGCTTCCTCGACGAGCAGACCCGAATGGTCCGCAGCCCCGGCGGCGAGGACGTCACCTCGACGAGCACCGCGTACGCCCTCCCGGACGCGGTGTGCCCGGCCCGCTCGCGGGTGACCCTGCCCTCGGGCCGGACCACCACCGTCATCGCCGCCTACCAGCGCGACGGCGGGAACCTGCCCACCCCCGATCATCTGGAGGTGCAGCTCCAGTGACGCAGTACGCGCGCATGAACTGGCAGGGCGGACGGCTGTGGGGCGCCCGCGGCCGGCGTCTGGCCTCCGAGGGGCTGCAACGCGCCCTGGAGCACACCCTCGGCGAGGCGGACAAGCTCGTACCCCTCGACGAGGGCACGCTGCGCCGCTCGGGCCGGGTCGACGTGGACGGCCTCAACGGCGTGATCTCGTACGACACCGTCTATGCGGTCCGCCAGCACGAGGAACTGACCTGGAAGCACCTGCCGGGCCGGCAGGCGAAGTACCTGGAACAGCCGATGAATACCGAGCGGGACGTGATGCTGCGGCTGATGGCCGTACCGCTGCGCCGCTGGCTGCGCGGCTGACCCACCCACCCCGAACCCCCGCCCTACGCGGGGGTTTTCGCATGCCCGGAGGTGCTCGGTGGGCTACACCAACGCGCTCACGGAGGGCCTCGCCTCGCTGATCGCGGGCGCGGGCCTCGCCGTCTACCGGCCGAACGGGATCTACACCACCGGCGAGACCGGCATCACGGTCGCGATCATGCCGGACACCCCCGACGGGCTGGTCTGCCTGACCCCCTACCCGGTCGAGGACACCGACCTGACCGACGCGGTCACCGGCATTCAGGTGCGCATGCGCCAGGGCCGCGATCCGCGCCTCGTCGAGCAGCTGGCCGAGGACGTGTTCGACCTGCTCCACAACCGCCGGGGCCTGGTCCTCGGCGGGATCCAAGTCGCCCTGATCTGGCGCCAGTCACAGGCCCCCATGGGCCAGGACGTCCACGGCCGTCAGGAGATCTCGGCGAACTACTACCTCCGGGCGACGCGCCCCGGATCTCACCTGTACGAATAGGGAGGCTGCGTCATGTCGACGCCGACCGAGACCGCTCTGGCGCGCCGCTGGCGCCTGGAGATCAACATGGGCACGGAGGCCAGCCCGAACTGGCAACTGTGCCCGGCTGTCACGGAGTTCGCGTGGACGGCCGAGCCCAACCACGAGGACGACACCTCGTACGACACCGACGGTTGGGCCGAGAACACCAAGACGGGGCAATCGTGGGAAGTCGAGGTCACCTTCAACCGGAAGGCGTCCCCGGACAACACCACGTACTCGGTGGTCCACGAGAAGATCCGTACCGCGTTCTTCGCCTACGGCGACGCCTCCAAGGTCCACCTGAGGTTCTTCGACCGCAACGGCCTGCCCGAGGCGTACGAGGGCAAGGGCCTGCCGGAGTGGGAGCCGCAGGGCGGCGAGGCCACCGACCTCGACCAAGTGCAGGTGACGTTCACCGGCACGGGCCCGCTCACGCCGATCACGAACCCGGTGAGCCCCTGATGGCCGGATCGTTCAAGGTCCTGGAGGAGTTCCAGGACGACGCGCTCACCCTGCCCGTGCGCTGCCCCGACGGCACCGTGCGCGAGTTCCGCATCCCGGCCCCGACCGCCGAGGACGGCCTGCGGGTGCAGCACCTCATGGAGAAGGCCCGCCGCCTCGCCGCCGGGGGCGCCCCGGAGGACACCGAGGTACTCGACGACGACGCCGAACTCGACCTGTTCCAGGTCGCGCTCGGCACCGCCTACGAGGAGCTGCGCGCGGCCGACCTGAACTGGGGCCGCTTCCGGCATGTGGCGATGACCGCCGTCATGTGGATCACTGCCGGGCTCGACGTCGCCGAACAGTATTGGGAGGCCGACGGCGACCCTTCTCGTCTGGCCCCGAACCGGGCGGCTCG
Source organism: Streptomyces sp. UC4497 (assembly GCF_054871485.1). Taxonomy (NCBI): domain Bacteria; kingdom Bacillati; phylum Actinomycetota; class Actinomycetes; order Kitasatosporales; family Streptomycetaceae; genus Streptomyces; species Streptomyces sp. UC4497. The sequence continues at coordinate 45,415 of NZ_JBTYHB010000012.1, forward strand.
CCGGGCCTCATCGGCTGCGGTGAGTACGACGAAGCGACGGGGCTCTACGAGTGGTACGAGCGGCCAGAGGGCTACCAGCCGCGCCCGCAAGGCCGCGAAGACCTGACCTGGGGCTCCCTCCTCGGCGAGTGGGCCCTCATCGAGTGCGACCTCCACGAGGTCTACGGCATCGACCTCAACGCCCCGGGCCTGATGCGCGAGCGCACCTGGCGTTGGCTGCGCCTGCGCATCGTCGGCCTGCTGTCCGCCGAGTCCCGTCTCGCGCGCCGCTTCGCACCTCCCGAACCCAAGCAACCCAAGGGGGTACGACGTGGCGCTGCATCTCGGTGACCTGGTCGCCGGCCTGCGGGCGGACGAAGGCCCGTTCACGCGGTCTATGACCCGCGCTCAGCTCGCGATGCGCGGCCTGACGCGCGACGTGAACGGGCAGCTCCGCACGCTCGACGGCCAGTTCGCGACGAGCTCGCGGGGCATGGGGCAAAACCTCGCCTACCAGGTCGGCAACGGCGCGCGGATGGCGGTCGACGCGCTGAAGAAGTTGGCACCCGCGGTGGCCGGCATCGGCGTGGGCCTGCCCGCGGTCGCCGCCGTCACCACGGGACTCATGGGCCTTGCCGCCGGGGCGGTCGCGGCGGGCATCGCGGTGAAGGCCTTCTCGCTCGCTGTGGGCCCGCAGATGACCGCGGTGACCGATGTCGCCAAGCTCGCCGAGGAGGCAGAGAAGGCGGCCGCCGAGGGAGCTGCGGACGCGGCCGAGAAGCAGAAGGCGTACACCGACGCGCTCGCCGACCTCCCACCCGCGACACGGGGAGCGGCGAAGGCGTTCATCGGCCTGAAGTCGGACTACAAGGCGTGGTCCGACGGGCTGAGCAGCACCACGATGCCGCTGGTCACCAAGGGCATCGAGATCCTGCGGGACCTGCTGCCGACGCTGACCCCGTTCGTGAAGGCCGCAGCCGACGCGATCGGCGGGTTCCTCGACGAGGTCTCGGTCGGCGTCAAGTCGGCCGGGTTCAAGCAGTGGGCGGCCGACATGGCATCGGCGGCCGGGCCCGCACTGAGCAACTTCCTGTCCGTCATCAAGAACCTGGCGATCGGCTTCGGCGGGCTCCTCCAGGCGTTCCTGCCCGTGTCGGCCGGCATGACCGGCGGACTGGTCTCGATGAGCGAGGCCTTCGCCAACTGGGGCACGTCCCTCCAGGGTTCGGAGGGGTTCGCGCAGTTCCTCGAACTGGCCCGCCAGGGCGGGCAGATGCTCGGCGAACTCGCGATGGCCGCGGGCAACTTGCTGGTGGCGTTGGGCCCGCTGATCGGGATCACGACGCAGGTGGCGCTCGCGCTGGCGCGGATCATCAACGCGCTGCCGCCGGGAGTGCTGTCCGTCCTCGCGACGACGATCACGGCCGTCGTGATCGCGATGAAGCTGTGGGCGGCCGGCAGTGCGGCGGTTGCCGTGGCGAACCGGCTGATGGCGTCGTCCACGTACGCGGCGATCGCCGGGTGGGCGCGGATGATGGCGGCCGGGCTCGCTGCCTACGCGCGTATTGCGGCGGCCGCGGTCGCCTCGGCCGCGCGTACGGCCGCGGCGTGGGCGGGGGCCGCGTTGAGGTCCATGGCGACGTTCGCCGCGCAGATGATCCGGACTGCTGCGGTGGCTGTGGCGCAGTTCGTCATGATGGCGGCCCGCGCCGTGGTGTGGGCTGCCGTGATGGCCGCGCAGTGGCTGATCGCGATGGGGCCGATCGGCTGGATCATCGCCGCTGTGATCGCCCTGGTCGCGCTCGTCATCGCGAACTGGGACACGGTCCGCGCGTGGACGGTCGCGGCCTGGAACGCCGTCGTGGCCGCGGTCATGGCCGCGGTCAACTGGGTGCTCGGCGCGATCGAGTGGCTCGGCCAGATCCCCGGCAAGATCGGCGCCTGGTTCGGGCAGGCCAAGGACTGGGCCGTGCAGAAGATGGCCGAGATGGTCGTTTGGCTGGCCGGGCTCCCGGGCCGGGTCGGCGCCGCCGTCTCCGGGCTCCTCGGCACCCTGCGCGGCTGGGCGTCCCGTTCGTTCCAGGCGTTCCGTCAGATGGCGTCCGACAAGGTCAACTCCATGATCGCGTGGGTGCGCGGGCTGCCCGGCCGGATCTCCCGGGCCATCGGCAGCCTGAAGGATCTACTCGCTGACAAGGGACGCGACTTGATCCGAGGCCTCTACAACGGGGTCTCACGCATGGGCGGTTGGCTCAAGGACAAGCTGATCGGCTTCGCGAAGTCGATGATTCCCGGGCCGATCGCCAAGGCGCTCGGGATCGCCTCCCCGAGCCGCCTCATGGCCGACCAGATCGGCCACTGGATCCCGGCCGGTATCGCGCAGGGCGCCGAGGCCAACGCGGGCGTCCTGGACAAGACCATGGCGGGCCTCGTCAACACCCCATCCCCGTCCGCGGCGATGGCCGCCTCAATGGGCGGAGCAGTGGCTGGCGCCTCCGGAGGAGGTGGCTCGTCCGCGATCACGCTCCGGGTTGATACCGGGGGCAGCGCGGCCGACGAGCTGCTCGCCACCCTCATCCGCGACTTCGTGAAGGTACGCGGCGGCAACGTTCAGACCGTCCTCGGAAGGGGGTGACCCGTGGCTTTTCCCGAGGACCCGTTGGGGCTGCGCGTCGAGATCAAGGCCGGGCAGTGGACGAACATCACCGGTGACGTCTACACCCGCGATGCGATCACGCACACGCGCGGCATCCGGTCGGGCGGCACCACCGCAGAGCCTGCGTCGGTGCCGCTGACCATCAACAACCGCGACGGGAAGTACAGCCCGCGTAACCCGGTAGGTCCGTACTACGGGCTCATCGGGCGCAACACGCCCGTACGTCTGTCGCTGCCGGGCGGTGGGCACTTCCTCGACCTCGACGGCGACCCGGCCTCCTACGCCTCCACTCCGGACGTCGCGGCGCTCGACATCACCGGCAGCCTCGACCTGCGTTGGGAGGGCGAGGCGAACTGGTACGGGCCCGGGGCCACCATGCTGATCGGCAAGTGGGGTGAGGCAGGCAACCGCTCCTACCACCTGCGGATTCAGGACGGCGCGCTGTTCCTGCACGTCTCCCGGGACGGTGTCACCGGGCCGTGGGCCGGACGACCGTTGCCCGCACTGCCACGACGCGCGGCCCTGCGCGCCACGATCGACACCACGACGCCTGCGGGCGGCTACACGTTCCGGCACTACTGGGCTGAGTCCCTGGCCGGGCCGTGGACGCAGATCAGCGCCGACTACTCGGTCAACGACAGCCCGGTCACCATCTACGCGGGCACGGCACCCCTGACGATCGCCCCGACCGAACTGAACACGTCGCCGCCTCGCCGCGCCCTGGAAGGCCGGGTCTACGCGGCACAGGTCCGCGCCGGCATCGACGGCACGCTCGTCGCCGCCCCGGACTTCACGCAACGCCCCGTAGGAGCGGGCGCGTTCATTGACTCCGCGGGCCGTACCTGGTCGTTCTCGGGGTCCGCCACCGTGGCGGACAGGCGTGAACTGTTCGTCGGCGAGATCGCCTCATGGCCGCAGAAGTGGGTGCCCAGCGGAGCGGACGTGTGGACACCCGTGCAGGCGGCGGGCATCCTCCGCCGCTACGGCCAGGGCGCCAAGGCTCTCGACTCCACTTTGCGCCGCCGCATCCCGTCCGGGAGGCCGATCGCGTACTGGCCGATGGAGGAGGACCGCGAGGCGACCCGCGCCTACTCGCCGATCCTCGGCGTGCGCCCGGCCGCGCTGACTGGGGTGGAGTTCGGCGCTCTCGACACGCTGCCCTCGTCCAAGGCGCTGCCGAAGATCTCCGCGGGCGGGACTCTGTCCGCGATCGTGCCCGCGCACGCGGACCGCGGCGAGTGGCAGGTCGAGCTCGTCTACAACGCCGACGACAAGCCACCGCCCGCCTCGGACGTGCACCACGAACTGATCAGCGTGTCCACGACGGGCACGGTTCGCCGTTGGGTGATCGGCATGCAGAACGCCGACGTTCGGGTCTTCGGGTTCAACTCGTCAGGCGAGGACGTCATCTTCAGGTCGATCAGCGTGAACTCCGATGTGTTCCACGGGTGGGTGCGGCTGCGCCTGTGGGCCCGCGACAACGGCGCCGGCAGCGTCGAGTGGCGCTTGGACTTCCAGGACGTCGGCGGCGACGCAGGCGGCTACGGCAGCACCATCACCGGCACCACAGGCCACGTGACCGCCGTGACAGCGACCTGGACGGAGGCCATGGCCGGATGGGGCATCGGGCACCTGTCCGTCCTGCCCACCGCAGCCAACAGCCTCTACACCGGATCCGACGACGGCTACGCGGGCGAGACCGCGTGGGCCCGAATCCAGCGCCTGGCGTTGGAGGAGGCGATCCCTGTGTCCCGGATCGCCGGGCCACTCGCCCCGCAGCGTGTGGGCCCGCAGCGCCCGGAGACGCTCCTCTCCCTGCTCCAGGAGGCTGCGGACGCCGACGGCGGCATGCTCGTCGAGTCCCGCGACCGCCTCGGCCTCCTCTACCGCGACCGCTCCAGCCTCTACACGCAGGAGCCCGCGCTCGTCCTCGACTACGCGGCCGGGCACATCGCGGCGGGGTCGCTGGAGCCGACGGACGACGACGATGCGACCCGCAATGACATCACCGTCACCAGAACGGGCGGCAGCTCGGCGCGCTCCCTCCTCGAGGAGGGCCCGCTGTCGGTGCAGGCTCCGCCGGCCGGGATCGGCCTGTACGACGAGTCGGTCACGCTGAACGTCAATGACGATGTGCAGCTGGAGTACATCGCCCCGTGGCGGCTCCATCTGGGCACGTACGACGGGGCGCGGTATCCGGCGGTGACGATCCGGCTGCACAAGCACCCGGAACTGATCGACACCGTGCTCGGGCTGCGTGAGGGCGACATCCTCCGCATCGTCAACCTTCCGCCGTGGGTGGCGTACGGGCCGGTGGATCTCCTCATCACCGGCCTGTCCGAGACGCTCCTGCCGCGCACGTGGACGGTGACGCTGCCGTGCGAGCCGGGCGGCCCGTGGATGACCGCGAAGGCCGACCACCCGGTCTATGGGAAGGCGAACACGGACGGCTCGATGTTGGCGGGGCCGGCCACGGCGGTGGACACCACCTTGGCGGTGCGCACGACGGCGGGCCCGCAATGGACCGAAGACCAGGCAGAGTTGCCGTTTGACGTGCAGGTGGGCGGTGAAGTCGTCACGGTCAAAGCCGTCGGACGAGTCTTGTCCGGCCCGGCGACGTTCGATCCGACCATCTCCGGCTGGCTCGTCGATTCGTCCACGCTCGACAGAGTCACGGCCCCTCTTCCTCCCAAGGCGGGCGCCACGGCCGCGTTGGCGATCACGGCCACAGGCACGCTGTGGGCGGGAGGTGTCGGCCCGCTCACCGCCGTGGACGCCGTCACCGCGGGGGCGACCTACCGGACGGGTTTCTGGGCGTACAGCCCGACCGGGACGGATGTCCGGCCCACGGTGTCCTGGTACAACGCGGCCGGCACGTTCCAATCCTCGTCGCCGGCCCCGTCCGTGATCATTCCCGCAGCGACCTGGACGTACGTGTCCGCAACGGTGACGGCCCCCGCGGCGTCCCGCGCTCGTGTACGCCCACGCTTCGTGCCCGCCTCCGCGGGCGAAGTGCTGTACGTGTGGGCGCCCGTGCTGCTCGGCCCTGCACCCGTAGTCGCCGACACCTTCACCCGCTCCGTCACGGGCGGCTGGGGCGTGGCCGACTCGGGCCAGGCCTGGACCGCATCGGGTGGCACGGTTGCCACGGACTACGACGTGAACGGCACCGCAGCCCGGCACCTGGCGACGACCAGGAACCTTTTCCGGGTCACTGCGCTCAACTCGGTGGTGCTGGTCGACGTGGAGGTCATGCTCCGTGTCGCGGTGCCTTTCACACCCACGGGTGACGGCGTGTACGTCTACTTCCTGGCCAGGACGGACCCGGCGCTGGCCAGCTTTTACTTCGCGCGGCTGTACGTCTCTACCGGCGGCGTGGCCCAGCTCTCGCTCCGCAAACGCACGCCAGCAGAGACTCTTCTGGCGACGGCGTCAACGACGCTGTCACACGAACCCGGTACGCCCTACTGGATCCGCTTCAGGGTGGAGGGCAGTGCGCTGATGGCGCGCGCCTGGAAGGACGGCTCACCGGAGCCTGCCGTGTGGCACGTGGAAGCCACGGATTCGGATCCCCTGGTCCCCGCCTCTGGCGGTGTCGGGCTCCGGTCCTACATCAGCAACACGAACACCAACGCCCTGCCGGTGACGATCGCTTACGACGACTTCCAGATCACGGACAGCCAGACGTTCACAGTCACCCGATCCGTCAACGGCGTCAACAAGCCCCACGCGGCCCGCACCGCGTTGGCCCTCGCCCATCCGGCGATCGCATCCCTGTAGAGGAGGACGACCCTTGGCTACCCCCGTCGAACAGTGGCTCTCCGGCATGGACATCTCGGCCGGCCGCCTCCAGTCCATGAACCAACAGAAGTCCTGGGTGGCGGTGACGAACTACGGTGCTGACCCGTCGGGTTCGACGGACGCGTCGCCGGGCATCCAGGCCGCGCTCAACTACGCGAGGGATATGGGCGGCGCTCAGGTGATGGTGCCGCCCGGCGTCTACCTGATCGGCACGACGCTGCGGATCTACAGCAACACCAGGTTGACCTTGATGGCGGGCGCCGAGTTCCGGCGGAACGTCGCCGCAACGATGATCATCAACGGCGACAGCGGGCAGGCCCTCGGCGGCTACACCGGCCACTCCCGGATCGTCATCGAGGGCGGCCTGTGGAACATGCGCGGCACGACCGCGGGGCTCACGGGCTCGGCGATGTGCATCAGCATCGGGCACGCCACCGACATCACCATCCAGGACCTGGAGATTCGCGATGTCCCCGGCTATCACGCCATCGAGCTGAACTCGACGTCGCACGGCGTGATCCGCAACGCGAAATTCCGCGGCTACATCGATCCTGGCGGCAGGACCTTCTCGGAGGCCATCCAGATCGACCTCGCCAAATCGAGCGGCGTCTTCGGCGGCTTCGGGCCCTACGACCACACGCCGTGCGAGGACGTGCTGGTCACCGGCTGTCATTTCGGCGCCTCGGGCACCGCGGGCACGACCGCGTGGCCGCGCGGGGTGGGCTCGCACTCGGCGACGATCGGCCGCTGGCACCGCCGCATCCGCATCAGCGACTGTTCCTTTGAAGGGCTGCTTCAGTACGCGATCAGCGCCTACAGCTACGAGGATTTGACCGTCACCGGCAACACCTTCGTGGCCTGCGGCAGCGGCGTGCGCCTCCGCAGCGTCATCTTCGGGGAGCCCGAGGACACGAAGGACGTCAACGGCAACCCCACCGGCGGCAGCCAGCCGATGCGGAATCTGTCCGTCGTCGGCAACACCTTCCGCGACATGGGCACCTACGCCGACGCCATCGAGGCCCGCGGCGAGATCACCGGCACGGTCCTCAACGTCGCCATCAGCGGCAACGTCTTCGACAACACCGGCACCACCGCCAACGGCATCCGGTTGCAGTACGTGGAACGCTCCTCCGTCACCGGCAACGCCGTCGCGAACATCGGCAACACCTCCATCTCGATGGAGGACTGCTCGCGCGTCACTGTCGGCTCGAACCAGCTCACGTGGGGCCACGGTTACGGGATCACCGTCGTCGACTGCACGCAGACCACGGTCGCCGACAACCAGATCTGCTACCCGGGCAAGGGCGGCATCCTCGTCGACGAGAACGCCAGCGACATTCACCTGCGCGGCAACTTCATCAAGGGCCCCTCGCGGGACACGAACGATGGCTTCTGGGGCATCAACATCACGGGCAACTCGTCGTCCGTGACGATCAGCGGGAACAAGACCCGCCCGAATGGCAGCGCCCCCGAGGGCAAGGGTGGGCTCCGAGTCAACGCGGGCGTGACCTTCATCCACCGGTTCGGCAACGACTGGCGCGGCTCGACATGGACCGGCGCGGCGCTGACGGACCCCACCTCGCCAAACACGTCGGCCACCGACGTAAGTACCTGATAGGGGGCACGCGATGGGCACCACGGTCACCGAACGGTTCGAAGTGGTCCTGCGGTATGCGGACACCGGCAAGGTCATCACGGGCATCTACGGAGCGGCGACCCCCGAGGACTGCGCCAAGACGGCTGCGGTCAACGGGATCGCCACGCAGCTTGCGTCTTGGCAGACCTTGGACTGGAAGAAGGCCGTTAACGATGCGCTGTGGGCGGATCCGACCACGATCATCGAGTACACCGACGATCCGGATTCATCCGTGGTCTTCGAGGCGCTGGTGATGAAACAAGTCACCACAGTGGTCGACGAGTCCACCGTGCAGTCGACGCAGGTCGAGTGGGTCCCAGCCTTCGGCTGATCCCGCTCATTTCGTACGCCCCGTGCCCGCTGGCCGGGGCCTTTCTCATTTCTGGAGAGTCCATGGCGACACCCATGTCCGCGTCCGCGTTCCTCGCGGCCCTGCGTGCCGAGGGCGTTCGCGTCCAGGAGGTCGGCTCGTGGCGCACCCACAACCGTGCAGGCCACGGCAGTTGGGGGCCGGTGCATGGCGTGATGATCCATCACACCGTGACGTCCGGCACCTCCTCGTCGGTGAAGATCTGCCGCGACGGATACTCGTCGCTGCCCGGCCCGTTGTGCCACGGCGTCATCGCCAAGGACGGCGTCGTGCACCTCGTCGGCTACGGCCGCGCCAACCACGCCGGATCCGGCGACGACGACGTGCTGCGCGCCGTCATCGCCGAGCGCTCCCTGCCCGCTGCGAACGAGGCGAACACCGACGGCAACGCCCGCTTCTACGGCTTCGAGTGCATCAACCTCGGCAACGGCCGCGACCCTTGGCCGGCCGAGCAGGTCGAGGCCGCGGTCCGTGTGAGTGCGGCGATCTGCCGGCATCACGGGTGGGGCGAGGACGGCGACACCTCGGTCATCGGCCACAAGGAGTGGCAGCCCGGAAAGATCGACCCCAAGGGGCCGGGCGTCTCCATGTCGGACATCCGCGAGCGCGTCGCCGAGCGGCTCAAGCACTCGGCGTCCTGGTCGCCGGGCGGCACGTCCAAGTACACCGTCGCCCGCGGCGACACCCTCTGGTCCATCGCCGCGACCAAGCTCGGCGACGGCAACCGGTGGCGCGAGATCGCCGCGGCCAACGACATCGAGGACGCCGACGCGATCACGCCCGGCCTGAAGCTCACCCTCCCCAAGAAGTGAGGTCTGCATGACCGACTACAGCCAGCGGCACCCCGGCACACAGCAGCTGATGCGGCACTTCGAGTACCAGCACCTCCCGCAGCCTCTTCAGTCCGTCAGTTTCGACGTTTGCAACCTCGCCTACAAGCTCGTCGAGAAGCTGCCCGACGGGCCCGAACTGACGGCGGGCCTGCGCAAGTTGCTGGAGGCGAAGGACTGCTTCGTTCGCGCCGCCCTCGATCTCCCCAAGGAGTCCTGACCATGGCCGCACCGTCCGCACCCATCGAGAAGAAGGTCACCGCGAGCTCCGCGCTCGCCTACCTGGCGAGCCTCGCCGGGCTCGCAGTCCTCGGCGGCGTCACCGACGACCCGTCGCTCATCAGCGGCATGCCCGACGCCCTGGAGCCGTTCGTCCTCGCCCTCGTGCCGGCCGCCGCGTCGTGGGTCGCAGGGTGGGCAGCCCCGCACACCCCACGCTCGGACACCTGAGCCGAGCAGCCCGCCCCGAACTAGCAATCATGGAGGGGGCTTTACGTGGACGCAGCGACGCTCGGCGCCGTCGGAACAATCGTCGTCGGGCTCGCCGCGGCCATCGCGGGCATCATCGGCCAGCGCGGAGCCAACCGGGCCAATCAATCCGGCGCCGTGTTCGGCGGCTACTCCACGCTCGTCGACAACCTCCAAGAGGAACGCGACAAGCTGCGAACCCAGCTCGCCGAGAACGAAGTGAAGTTGGCGGCCGCGTACGCCGAACTCTCCAGTGAGCGCACCGAGAAAGCTGCACTGCTCTCCCAGATCGGCGACCTCACGCACGAGAACCGACGACTACGCGAGCAGCTCGCCGAGTTGGGAGGCCAACCGACGTGAGTGGACGCCACGCCCAGTCCCTCCTCGCCCGCCGGTGGCGCTCCCTCATGCTCGCCGCGATCCTCCTCGTGCTCTCCGGGGCGGTCGTCCTGGTGTGGCTGCGCATCGACTCGGAGGCGCACCGTGCCGACCAGCTCGGCGCGGAGTCTGCCCGCCGCGGCGACGCGGTGACGACGCTCGCCGAGGATGTACGGATCCTGCGGAAGCAGGTACGCGCGGAGGGCGGGACACCGGCCGCACCGGACCCGTCGCGAGCGGTCGACCTTCCGGAGCAGGTGGGCGATCCCGTGCTCGTGCCGGGGCCGCGCGGGCGGCGCGGGGCGTCGGGGAAGCCGGCGCCGACGGTTATGCCGGAGCCGGGTCCGTCGGGTGCACCGGGGGCGTCCGGTGTGCCTGGCGTTCCGGGCGCGGACTCGACAGTGCCGGGCCCCGGCTCGACGGTTCCCGGCCCGTCCGGTCCACCCGGTCCCGCGGGGCAGGACGGCGCGGACGGCAGGGATGGGACGAACGGCACGACAGAGTGCCCGGACGGCTACTCGTGGCAGGCCCCTGCCGCCGACCCGGACGCGCTGGTGTGCCGTCGAGTCGGCGCGGCGCCACCGGAGCAGCCAGCCCCATCACCGTCGGACACTGAGCCGCTCGCCGTGGGCCTTGATCCGCAGCGACGCCAGTACGTATGACACTTGGCCCTCATCGCCTTCGGGCGGTGGGGGCCGTTTCGTCATGCCCAAGGCGCCCTTGCGCGCGTCTGCCTGCGGGCTACGGTGCGAGCGTCAACCCACCACGAAAGGACGCACGATGACGCGAAGCCTGTGGAAAGTCGGCACGAACAGCGGCAACAACGGATGCCCGACCCTGTACGAGATCCCCGGCACGGACCGCTATGTCGTCCAGGGTGACAAGGTCACCGACGAGGGCGAGCTCGGCCAACTGGAGAACCTCACTGTCGAGGAGGATGCAGTCGTCGTCCCCCGGGAGTTGCTCGCCAACTTCGCTCCGAGGGAGGCTGTCCACGTGCCGCAGATGATCAGCTTCGAAGAGTTCGACGGGATGTTCACCACCTTCAAGCACTCCGCGTGGAGGCTGGAGACCCGGCGCCGGTACGCCTTCGACGAGCAGCAGGACACGTACGCTCAGTTCCTCGCGAAGGGCCGGGTCGACTGGGACCTCGACGACCCATGGTGCATCGAGCGGCGCGAACAGTCAGCTCTGGGCAAGCGGTTCGAGCGGGTGCGGATCCTCGACGAGCCGCCGACCGTCGGCCAGCGCTACCTCCTCGACAACGCCCGCCGCAACACGGCCGTCGGCGAGGACATCCGCGTCATCACCCGCAGCCGCGCCGACGGACTCGGCCTCCTCCGCGAGGACTTCTGGCTCTTCGACTCCCGCGTCGTCGCGCTCCTGCACCACAACGACGATGACGAGATGACCAGCGTCGAACTGATCACGAACCCGGTCGACGTGCTCCGCTACGCGCAGGCCCGCGAAGCTGCCTGGCACCACGCCATCCCGTACGACCAGGTGTAACAGGTACGTTCACCATGTGAGCACCGACTTCCAACAAGGGCGGACGGCGCTGGGTGCGCGGCTTCGGGAGCTGCGCGCCGGCGTCTCCCAGCGCGCGCTCGCCGAGCGGCTCGGCTGGCCGCAGTCGAAGGTGTCCAAGCTGGAGTCAGGACGCCAGACGCCCACCCTGGAAGACCTCACGGCGTGGGCGCAGGCCGTGGAACAGCCATCGGCGGCCGAGGAGTTGGGTGCCCGCCTCCAGGGGATCGAGTCGCACATTCGGTCCTGGCGCCGCCAGCTGACCAGCGGCCACAAGCCGGTGCAGGACGCGCTCACCGTCGAGTACGAGCGGTCCACGATCCTCCGCGCCTGGGAGGGCGCCATGGTCGTGGGCATGCTCCAGACCCCCGACTACGCCCGTCACGTGTTCGCCCGGTACGCCGAGCTCCAGCAGTCGCCACGCGACTTGGACGACGCGGTCCGGGCCCGGGTGAAGCGTCAGGAGATGCTCTACCAGCCCGGCCGGGTCTTCCACATCGTCATGTGGGAAGCCGCACTGCACGCAGGCGTCGCCCCACCGCACGTCCTGGGCGCGCAGCTCGACAGGCTCATCGGCGCGGTGGGCCTCGACACAGTGAAGCTCGGCATCGTGCCGCTCGGCGCCGGAGTCGCCGTGCCGCCGGCCAACGGCTTCTGGCTGTACGACGACCGGCTCGCGATCGTCGAGGACTGGCACGCCGAGCTGTGGCTTGATGACACGGACAGCGTCCGCGTGTACCGCCGGGTGTGGAACTCCCTTGAACAGTCGGCCGTGTACGGGGCCAACGCTCACCGGGTCATCGCCCGCGCTCGCGCGCACCTGGAGATGGCCTGAGCATCACCAGGAATCGTGAGCGCGGGCGCGAGAATATCGGAGAATCGCTGCCGCCGATGATTCTCGGATCGCCCTAACGTCCTGGTCATGGCCGCAAAACCTCGCGCAACTCACCCACCCGGTGACGTGTGGCTCGCCGGATGCTCGGGACATCAGCGCCTCGTGCACGAGGTGTGGTCGGTGGGCGGGCTCGCACCGATTCACTGCACCCACTGGCTCGCCGTCGAGGCCCAGCTCCTTACCGCGCTGGAGGCACGCAAGCGCATGCCCAGCCGAGCGCGCGGGCCCCTGCTCATCGACTCCGGGCTCGAGGTCGCGTGGTGGCTTGTCCCACTGGACGCCGCCGCCGACCTCGCCGACATCCGCCCCCTCACCGTGCACCCCTACGACTGGCCGCTGCACTGCCCGTCGTCCCAGCGCCCGGCGTGCGGCCGGTTCTGGCTCGACGCCCCGGACGGTTCTGGCGTGATCACGGATCCCACATACCTTGCCGCGGCGGTCGGTCCCGCAGCCGGCCGACTTCGCGCGGAGGCGTTCGGATGACCCCAAGAACAGCACCAGTCCCGGCGGCGGCCGAGCCGATCCTCGTATCCGTACCGCCCGTCAACACACTGTCCGAGCCACAGCGATGCGGGCGCAGTTGCGTGTGGTGCAGCAGCGCTCTCGCGATGGGCCACAGCGTCGACGTCGGCGAGCGCGATGACGACACCGGCCGGCACTGGTTCCCGCGCGGCTGCCCGCGGTGCTCGGCGGAGCAGGTGTACGTACAGCTCATAGAACACGCCTCGTCCTGCGAGCAGTGCGTCGACAACGGCGGCTTGTGCCCGGCCTCCGCCGAGCTACGGCGAGCGCTCAAGGAAGGGCGGGCCCGATGACCACCGACCGCGGACGGATCTGCGCCAGATGCGACGAGCCGATCCTGCCCGGCGAGGAGTTCGACACCATCGCCAAGTTCAGCCCCTCTGGCGTAGGCGGGCCCGTCGATCGACATCTCACGTGTCCTGTCACCCCACCACCGAGGCAGACCGCCCCGGCCGGGTGGACCGCACGGAGGTGACCGCAGACCCCGCCGCCGGACCCCACGGATCCCCGGTGTCGGGATGTGCGGCCGTCCCGCGCCCGTGCGCCGGGCGGCCGCTTCACGCTCCCGCGCTCCCGGACCCCGTGCGCGGGCGGGCGGCGGCACGACGGCGGACGCGCCGCCGCCCATCAACTTGGAAGGTGATGCATGACCGAGTGGACAGCCCCTCGGCACGCGGCCCTGGTCGCGGCCTGGAGACGCGCACAGCAATCGACACCCCGCCCGGGCGAGAGACCCGTACGCGGCTTCATGGTTCCCGTGAAGGGCTGACGCTCCTCGGCTACACGAGGTCGCGGAGCGGGACGCCGAGGGCGTCGGCGATGCGGATCAAGTTGTCGAGGACGGGCGAGGCGTGGCCCTGCTCGATCCTGTTGATCGCCTGCCGGTCGAGGCCGGCGCGTTCGGCCAAGGTCTCCTGCGTCATGTTCGCGTGGAGGCGTGCGGCCCGGATGCGGTCGCCGACGGCGCGTCGGGCGGCGAGGACGCGGGGCGTGGGCGGGGCGGGCGGCACCCGCTCAACGCTGGTCCGATCATGATCGAGTGTCTGTATCGTCGACCGTACATTTTTCGATCATTAATCGGCCACACGTGCAAGAGCCGTGCGAATACAACACACGTTCGAGTGATTCAAGCCCCGTATGTCGATGCCCTGAGCAATCATCCGGCACGGTGCATATGACAGGCACCTAGCCCACAAAGCGGCCCTCCTGGTGAGGGCCTTGCGTCTCTCTCAGATGTACGCGCGTCCGTCGAGAGGGACGCATCCGCTCTGATCCAGTCAGAGCACGACGCCCCACCCCGAGACCCCGGGTGGGGCGCTTATGTTTGTCGCGCGGCCCCCGTCGAGCTAAGCGACAGGGGCCGCGGCCTGCGAGCCGGGCCTCCCCGCCCGGACATCACAGGAAGAAGACGAGCGCGCGTCTGGCGCACGCGGGGAGTCGCGCCAGCCCTCGTCACCCAGTGACTTTACGGACTGGCGTGCGTCGATCAATCCCTCGAACCGGTGACAGAACACCAAGATCGCCGGGGGTTGTGGACTCTATGTGGACTTCGATCACAGGAGAGGCCCCCCGGTGATCCACCGAGGGGCCTCTGACCTGCTACTTACCAGTGTGGGCGCGGACGGTTTCGAACCGCCGACATTCTGCTTGTAAGGCAGACGCTCTACCCCTGAGCTACGCGCCCGTGATCCCGGCGTGTGGCCAGGACGAATGGACAGACTACCTTGCCGGTGCCGGTGCTCCGCAATCCCGTGGCGGCCGCGACGCCTGCGGGGGTTAACCCCCCTCGCAATCCGGTGGTCGTCCACATCCCGGAGGCGGCCCCCACCCCCGTACGTTCGTGAGTGCCGACCACCGGGCCGGTGCCGCAACACCGGTTTCCACACGGGGAGTTCACCATGTCAGTCCGCTCGCCTCGCACCGTCCGCGTCCTGGCCGCCGCCGGAGCCGCGGTCGCCGTCGCGACGATCGCGACCGCGTGCGGGGCCGACTCCTCCGACGACGAGAAGCCCCAGCACCGCTCCTTCGCCCTGCACGGCAGGACGCTCACGGTCGACTCGGACGACTCGAAGCTCGACCTGGTCCCCGGCGACGGCGACCAGGTGAAGGTCACCCGGTGGTTCCAGGGCTCCACCGTGGTCGGCTCCTCGCCGAAGGCGACGTGGAAATGGCAGTCCGACGAGGACCGGCTCACCCTGCGCCTGCACTGCAACGGCCTGATCGCCGACTGCTCGGTCCGGCACCGCGTCGAGGTGCCGCGCGGCGTCGCCGTGGCCGTCCGCAACGACGACGGCAGGGTCCACGCCCGCGACTTCAGGAACGGGCTCGACATCACGACGAGCGACGGCTCGGTCCGCGTCGAGAACGCCTCGGGCCCGCTGCGCCTGGACAGCAAGGACGGCTCCCTGGACGCCTCCGGCATCGACGCCCGCCGGGTCACCGTCCACAGCGAGGACGGCAATGCCCGGGTCGACCTGCGCACGGCCCCCGCCCGCGTCGAGGCGACCACCCAGGACGGCAGCCTGACCCTCGGGCTGCCCGGCTCCGCCGCGTACGACGTCACCACCGACACGCAGGACGGAGCCGTCGATGTCTCCGTCCCGCGCGACACCCACAGTGACCACCGGGTATCCGCCCGCACCGAGGACGGGAAAGTCACGGTCCGAACCGCGAACTAACCGGCCCGTGTATTCGTTCTTAACCGGTGGGAGAATGGACACCGGTTAAGAACCGTACGGGCAGCACAGGAGAGGTTTGTGACGGCGACGACGACATCCGTGCGACAGCATCCGTCGTCCCCCGACCGTGATCCACGCCCTCGCGGGGAGCGCCGCCGCTCCGGCCCGCTCCGGGACTTCGTCACCCTCACCCTCCTGCCCCTCCCCCTCCTCGCGGCCACGCTCACGGGCGCGTTCAACGCCGGGGGCACCCGGCGGTGGTTCGGGGGCCGCGCCGAGTCGCAGCGCGCGCAGGCGCAGGCCGCCAAGGACGATGCGGCCGCCGCCTTCTACGAGCTGGACACCGCCCAGCGGGACCTGCGGATCTCGATAGAGACGATCACCGCGGTCGACGACTCGCCGGCGGCCCGCCGTGCCGTCGACGACTTCGCGGGGCTCGGCCGCCGTATCGACGAGGTCAGCGGGGAGTACATCACCGCGGTCGACGCGCACGACCTGGACCGGGACGACCTGGAGGCGTCCGCCGCCTCCCGCGCCCACGCCCAACTGACGCAGGCGAAGCAGCAGTTGACGCAGGTCAAGCAGGACCTGGACCGCTTCGCGCAGGGCATCGGACCGCTGCTCGGCAAGGCCGAGACGCAGCTCGCGCGGCTCGCCCCGTCCGTGGAGCGCGCCCGGCAGTCCCTGCTCGCGGCGACGACCGCGCTCGACTCCGTACGGCAGGCGGGCCTGAAGGCCGACGACCTGGCGGCCCGGCTCGCCGCCCTCGGCCCCGAGCTGACCAGGCTGAACCAGGGGGCGGGGCAGCACGGCGTACCGGAGACGCTGGAGCGGGCGGAGCGGGTCGCGCGGGATGCCGAGAGGGTGCGGGCGGAGGCCGAGCGGCTGCCCGAGCGGGCGGCCGAGATCGACCGCAGGCTGGTCTCGCTGCGGACCCGCGCGCAGGCGCTCCAGACGCGGGCGGGGCAGGTCGAGCCGGTGCTCAGCGAGCTGCGGCGCCGGTTCACCGTCGCGTGCTGGCAGGACCTTCAGTCCGTGCCGGACACGGCCGCGGAGAACGTGCGGCAGGCCGAGTCCAAGCTCGCCGAGGCGCGTTCGGCCCGCGAGAGCCAGGACTGGCCGAACGCGACGGCGCTGCTGTCCACGGTGCGGGCGTTGCTGAACGCGACGGACGAGTCGGTGTCGGCGGCCTCCGAGCGCCTGCAGCGGTTGAACGCGGTGGCGAAGGATCCGCGGGCGGAGATCGACCGCACCCGGTTCGCGATCCGGGACGCGCAGCGCCTCGCGATGGCGGGCCGCTCCACGCCGGACCCGCGGCACGCCCGCCCCCTCGACGATTCCGTGGCCCGCCTGGACCGCGCCGTCGCGGGCCTGGAGGGGCGCCACCCCGACTACTGGCACTTCCTGACCGAGACGGAGGGCGTGCGGCGGACGGTGGCCCGCGTGGTCACGCAGATCCGGGAGGACCGGGGCGGCGGCGTCTGAGGTTGGCGTTCGCCGGGTGACGGGCGGACCCTTGAGGTACGTGAGTCAGTACGTACGTCAGGTGCACACGTGCCACGTGCCGCGTGCCAGGAGGCGAGGCGATCATGTCCACGCACGTACTCCACCCCGGTCCCCGTCCCCGACGCCATGTCACGCTCGACGAGCATCTGCCACTCGATCACCGGCTCAGCAAGGTGTACCGCACTGGCGCGGGCCTGATGGGGCTGGTCCTGCTGGCCTTCGGGATCCTCGGGCTCATCGACAGGATCGGCCTCTTCGACACCCGCGGGGACACGGTCGCGGGCCTCAGCACGAACGGCGCGCTGAGCGTCCTGTCCATCTGCGTCGGCCTGCTGCTCTTCGTCGGCATGGTGATCGGCGGCAACTTCGCGTCGACGCTCAACATGGTGCTGGGCGTCCTGTTCATCCTCAGCGGCTTCGTGAACCTGGCCCTGCTGAACACCGACTTCAACTTCCTGGCGTTCCGCATCCAGAACGTGCTGTTCAGCTTTGTCGTCGGCGTGCTGCTGATGTGCTTCGGCATGTACGGCCGGGTCAGCGGCTCGCTGCCGCACGACAACCCGTACTGGCAGGCCAGGCACACCCCAACTGACCGGGCCTGACCGTACTCTTGGCGCATGCCACGCTACGAGTACCGCTGCCGCAGGTGCACCACCACGTTCGAACTGTCCCGCCCGATGTCCGAGTCGGCGTCCCCGGCCACCTGCCCGGAGGGCCACGAGGACACGACCAAACTCCTCTCAACGGTATCGGTGGCAGGCACAGCTTCCGCTTCCGCTTCCGCCCCGAGCGCCGGGGCCGGCGGAGGCGGCGGCTGCTGCGGAGGCGGCTGCTGCGGCTGACCCCGCCTGCGGCTTGCAAGGCTGGGGCGCTGCCCCATACCCCGCTCCTCAATCGCCGGAGGGGCTCGAATGGCACGGCACCACCCGCCCCCGCCGCCCCCGCCTCGGGCAATCCGCCACCAGCCCGGCTCCCCACCCGCCACGGCCGACCGCACCCGCCTTGGGCAATCCGCCGCCAACCCCGGCTTCCCACCCATGGCGGCCGACGCCACCCCGCCTCAGGCGATCCGCCTCCCACCACGGCTTCCCACCCTGGCGGTCGAGCCCACCCGCCTTGGGCAATCTGCCGCCTTGGGCGGCAGGGTGGGCAAGGCGGCGCCCCGGTGCAGGCCGCACATCACGAAGGCGCCCACCCCGGCACAGCTCAAAAACCCCGGTGCCGCGCGCCCCTCACAGCGACCCGAGGAACCCCCGCAACACCGCCTCCCCCGCAACAACCCCCCGCTCAGCCAGCACCGTGACCCCGGCCGACACCCACCCCACATCCGCCAACTCCCCGTGCCCCGGCCGCCACCCCCGATCCACCACACGCAGCAAATCCGCGTCGAGCAACGAATCCCCCGCCCCCAACGTCAACCCCGCCCCAACCCTCCGCGCAACCTCCGAAACCGCCGCCCCCTTGGTCAACGGCTTCGGCACGGCATACACCTTCCGCCCCTGAAGCGACACACCCCACCCGACCCCGTCGGCCCACTCCCCGAGCTCCTTGACCCACCCCTCCGGCAGCGCCGCCCGGTCGACCACCAGGTACGCGAACAGATCCTCCGCGACCCGCTCCTTCAGCAGCCACGCCGGATCCGCCGCGGCAACCATCCGCTCCCGCACCTCCCCGAGCGGCGCACACTCCGAGTCGAGCCGCTCCCCGACCGCCCGCCGCCATTCCGGGTCCGACACCCCGTCGACCAGCAGGTGCCCACCGTTCGCACAGATCGCGTACGTCGGCGCCGCCCCCGGCAACCGCACCCGCCCATACTGCTCCCGCGTCCGCGTGGTCGTCGGCACGAACACCGCTCGCCGCCCCAGCTCGACCAGCATCTCGGCGGCATCCTCAGTGACGTAGGACAGGGGTCTGCCCTCGTACACCTCGACGCACAGCAGCCGCGGGGCCTGCGCATCGGGCATCGTCAGGCCGAGCGCCCCGGCGGAGTAGATGAGCGTACGGTCGAGGTCACTCGCGACGACAACAGGCGTGGTCACTTCGCCGCCACCGCCTTGCCGTCCGTCCCCGTCGCCCCACGCGTGAACTTCGGATGGATCAACCCGACGCAGGTGTAAGGCAGTTCATCCACCAACTCCACCGGCACCCCCCGCTGCTCCGCCAGCAAGCGCACATGGTCGAGGTCCGCCCCCGCATCCGCCCGCGCCAGGATCTTCCACGGCACCCGCCGCAGCAGCACCCGCGTGGTCTCCCCGACCCCGGGCTTCACCAGGTTCACGTCGTGGATCCCGTACTCCTCGCTGATCCGCTCGACGGCCGCCCACCCTTCCCACGTGGGCGCCCGATCGACCCCCTGCAACTCCTTGGCCTCGGCGTCGACCGCGTCGGCGACCTCCGCGAACCGCTCCTCCACCGCGTCGAGGAACCGCCCGGAGACGTCCGAACCGGCCAGCTCGGAGTAGAACTTCGCCCCGTGGAAGTCGTCGGGCCCGACCAGGTCGGACCGCAGCACCGTCCGCGAAATCAGCCCGGACACCGTGGAGTTGAGGCAGGCCGAGGGGATGAGGAAGTCCTCCCGCGTCCCGTACGTCCGCACGCACGACCCCGGGTCGGCGAGCACGGCGATTTCCGGGTCGAACCCTTCGAACCCGGCGACCGCGGCCGCGAGTTCCCGCGTGATGGCACCCTTGCCGGTCCACCCGTCGACGAACACCACGTCCGCCGGATCGTGGTGCGCGGCGAGCCAGCGCAGCGCGTTCGCGTCGATCCCCCGCCCGCGCACGATCGACACCGCGTAGTGCGGCAGCTCGAGCCCGTGCCGCCGCAGCGCCCAGCGCCGCATCAGCACCCCCACCGGCGTCCCCGCGCGCGCGAGCGACACAAGGACCGGTCGCGGCGACCGCTCGGCGAGCACCGTCTCGGTGACCACGCCCACCGCGTGGGCTATTCGGCCCGCCGACGCCTCGAGGGCGGCGTGGAACAACTCCTGGTACTGCGCGCTGGGTTGGTACTCGACGGGCAGCGACTCCGCGTAGTGCGCACCCCCACCCTGAATGGCCTCCTCGCGCTCCTCGGTCGGCGCCTCCAGCTGTACGTCCGACAGGTCCTGGAGCAGCCACCCCACCTCGTCCGGCTCGTACGAGGAGAACGCGGGACCGCGCAGCGGCTCGGGCAACGGCATGGAGGACCTTTCCTGAGGAACGTACGACGGCACCACGGCCACGACCACCCGCGCCGCGTGCGCGGCCACCTGCTCCAACAGCCCACCGGGACCGTCCAGTTCGGCGGTGTCGCCCACCGAGTCGAGCACGACGACGACCGTGTCGAAGCCGCCCCCCGCGACGTTGTACGCGAACCGCTCCCCCGGCCCGTCGGCCGGCGCGTCGTGCGCTGGGAAGACGAGGCGGCTGCGGATCGCGTAGCCGGGGTCGTCGACGGCGAGGACGGGCGAGCGGGTCGTGGTGGAGTACGCGACATCGGCGCCCGCCGCCTCCAGCTCGGTGGCGAGGCGCAGCGGCGCGTACATCAACTCCTCGTTGCCGAGGACGAGTACGCGTCCTTCGCCGAGGTGCGGCGCGAGGCGCGCGGCCATGTCGGGCAGCGCCGCTTCGAGGCGCTCCCGGTGCTCCGGTGTGAACCCGTGCCGTCCGCCGTCCGGCAGGCCCCGCGGCCAGCCGAGGTCGTCGACGCGCACCAGCTCGGCGCGCTCGCGGCGGGGCGCGGGCAACTGCCCGCCCTCGTGCGCGGCGACGAGCGCCTGCCCCTTCTCGAGCACCCCGTCCGGCAGTTGCACCGTGCCGCGCGCCGCGACCACCAGGTCGACGCGCGCGCCTATGTCGCGCGCGAACTCCTCGAGCCGGCCCTGGTCGCCCGGCGAGCGCATGTCGACGAGCGCGACGATGACGTAGTGCTCGCGCGCGTGCAGTTCGTGCAGCGCCCGGATGGTGTTCAGGACCGTGTTCCCCGTGGAGAACTCGTCGTCGACGAGGACCAGCGGGCCGTCCCCCGCCAGCAGGTGCGGGTCCTCGGGCAGCAGCAGATGCGAGGTGGCGTGCGAGTGGGACTCCTCGAAGCCGCCCGCGCGGGCCACGCCCTCGACGGGCCTGCGCGTGGAGTGCAGATAGGTCGCGAGGGCCAGACCGTCGGCGACCGAGTGCCCGAGTCCCGTCGCCGTCTCGGCGTAGCCGAGGACGACCGCGCGGCGCGCCGCGTCGTCGCCCAGCAGTTCCCGTACCCGGACGCCGAGTTCACGCCCCGCACCCCACACCACCGAGGGTCGCTGCGGAACGTGCTTGCCCAGCACGTTCGACACCAACAGGTGCGCGCGCTTGGGGTTGCGCCGCAGCGCGAGCCCAAGGAGTCCGGGCAGCTCCCGGTCACCTGTCAGCTCGACCCCGAGCCGCTCGGCGACCCACTCCCCCGACCACACCACGTTCCCGCTGCCTCTCGCCTCACGCACACCGAACTCACGCACCCCGAATCCACGCACCCCGAAAGCCCGACTCTCCTCGTCACTCATCCCGGCAACCCGGCCGTCAGCAGCTCCACGAACCCCACGTCCTCCCGCGCCACCCCGAATGCCTCCGCGCGCCGCAGCGTCCGCTCCGCCCATGCGCGGTGCGGCTTCACCTCGTTCATCTTGTTCGTGTACGCCGACCGCAGCACACCGCCACCGTCCCGCTCGGGCCGCAGTATGTCGCGGGCGTCGCTGTACTCCTCGTGGCTGACGACGGAGAGCGCGTGCACGGGCAGCACGTGCGTGGGGTGGATGCAGGTCTTGCCGAGCAGTCCGTTGGCCCGGTCCAGTTCGATCTCGCGCAGCAGCCCGTCCATGTCGTGCTGGATGAGCGCCTGCCGCAGGTCGTCGGCCCGCCCCTCCAGGAAGGGGCTGCGGCGCAGCTGCGGCTTGAACATCCGCTCCTGGTGGCGGAAGTACTCCCAGACGGGCCCGGTCACCGTGAACCCGGTGCCGTCCGCCCGGCCCAGCACGTTGACCACGTCGCCGATGACGGAGGCCACGATCTGGACGTCGTACGCCGTCATGTCCGCGGGCCTGCGCAGCCCGTACGCCGAGCAGAAGTCGGTGACGCCGAGGCGCAGCGCGAGGACGCGGTCGCGGTACTTGTCGACGGTGCGGGCGATGCCGGCGAGGGTCTCGCCGCGGGTCTCCAGGTGCAGCAGGTCGGGCGACTCCAGGACCGGCATGGCGAAAAGCCGACGTCCGGTGGCCGCCTCGGCCGCGGTGACGGCCTCCAGGAACGGGACGCCCCGCTCCTCGGTGAACTTGGGCAGCACGAATCCGGACAGCAGGTCCACGGAGCTGCCGAGCCGCGCCACGAGATCGGTGATCTGCTCCGGGGACCGTACGCGGATGAAGAGCAGGGGCGGCTCGGCCCCCTCGGCGGCCCGGCCCGAGAGCTCGGCGAACTGCCGCACCAGGTTCTCCTCGGCGTCCGGCACCTCGCCGTCGTGTATCGAGTCCTCCAGGCACAGCACCATGGAGACGACACCGCGTCCGGCCTGCTTGAGCACGTCGTCCGCGAGCTGGGGGCGGGTGGCCGGACTGTAGAGCGTCGCTCCGAGTGCCGCCGCGAGCATGCGGGGCGGAGAGCCCGCGGTGAAGTCCCGCGGCTCCTCGTGGAACAGACGCTCCCGCACCTCAGGGGCGATGTGCCCGAAATGACGCATAAGACTCCCCCGCACTGCCGGTCCACCCGAAATGATGTGGCCGGTAATAGTACGTACAAGGGTGTGTCAAAGGTTCCCGCGCGTAATGAAGTTCTGGTAACTGGCGCATGTCGTGTGCTGTTTTCCGGCCTCGCGCGCGGCGGGCGATGCCTGCGCACAGAGATGTCGATCTTTGCACCCCGCGTTGTCCCGGCCAGGAGCGGGGAGGCAGTATGACCGCATGACGCACGCGATGCTCAAGGGGGCGAACGTCCCGCTCGACGCCACGGCGGTGCGCGCCGTGCTCCACTGGTCTCCGGGGCAGGGCGTGTCCGCCGTCGACGCTTCGGCGCTGCTGCTCGCGTCGGACGGCCGGGTCCGCTCCGACGAGGACTTCGTCTTCTACAACCAGCCGCGCCACCCCTCGGGGAAGGTCTGGCGGCTCGGCCAGAAGCGCGTCGCGGACGGCATGACGGACACCGTCCAGGCGGACCTCTCGGGCGTTTCCGAGGAGATCACCCGGATCCTCGTGACGGCCTCCACGGACCCGGACGCCACCCCCTTCGAGAACGTGCGGTCGCTGCGGCTGTCCCTGTACGACGCCGGGGCCGAGGGCGCCGAGCCGATCGCGTACTTCGACATCAAGCCAGAAACCGGTGCGGAGACCGCGCTGATCTGTGGCGAGCTGTACCGGCGCGGTGACGGCTGGCGGCTGCGCGCGGTCGGCGAGGGCTACTCCGACGGCCTGGTGGGCCTCGCCACGGACTTCGGCATCTCGGTCGACGAGTCCGCCGAACCCGATGCCGCCGCCGACGGCTCCGAGCCCGTGACCGAACTCCTCGCACCCGCCCCGGCCCCCGAGCCCGCGCCGCCCCTCGCGGCTCCCGGCCCGATGCCCGAGGCGGCGCCGGTCTCGGCGACGTCGTTCCCGCTGCCGCCCCAGCAGCCTCCCGCGTACGGCTATCCGCCCGCGGCCGCCACCCAGCAGCAGCCGCCCGCGTACGGGTACCCGCAGCCGGTGTCGGCGTGGCCCGACCCGGCCTTCAAGCTGCCGCCGCAGGGGCCGCAGTTCATCGGCCAGTGACGGTCTTGTAGCCCCGGCCCCACTGCAGGCCCCACCCGTACAGCCGGTCGAGCTCGGCCTGGAACCCGTACACGAAGCGCACTTCGCGGCGCACGACGAAGTCGCCCTTCACGTTCTCGATGGAGACCACGGCGCACGACCGGGCCTGCGGTGCCCGCTCGTCGAGGCTGATCTCGATCCTGGGGCCGTTGCTCGGGTACAGCGTCACGTGGGCATGCGTACGGTCGAACGCCGGCGTCTGGTCGTAGATGTAGACGAACAGCAGCAGGCGCTTGATGGAGTCGCGGTGATCGAGATTGACGTAGAGCGTCTCACCGGACGCCGAGCCGAACCGGTCGTCACCGCTGAGCTTCACGTACGGCGCCTCGTTGAGAGACCCGAAGAAACTGCCGAGCGGTTGCACGACGCCCTTCGTGCCGTCCTTCAGCTCGTACAGGCAGCCGAGGTCGAGGTCCACATTGACCATCGACTGGGTATGGGCCTGCACCACATCGGGCTTGAACATGCTGAACGGATGCCGCATCAGGCTGTTCCGCTTGGGACCGCCGATGTCCGAAGTCCGCATCCGCCACGACAGGTTGACCCGCAGGTTGCCGGTGGCCGCGCCCTGTTTGGAGAGCGAGACGACCGGATGTCGCTTGGTGAGTTCGATCGAGTTGGTCGCCGCGCTGCCCGAATCGAACTCGAACTGTGCGGAGTTCCCGCGCCATAGCCTGTCCCAGAAGGACATACCGCCCCCAAGTTCCGCCGTCCATGCCGACGGGGCGGCCGCTGAGGACTTGTCCTCGTACAGCCGCCCCGCTCACAGCGTTCCAGGAATGCCCCAGGGGTCAAACCCGTGGGTCAGACTCCGGATGACACCTCGGCCTTGTCCGAACTCCCGGACTCCCCGCCTTCGGCCGCGATCCGCTTGTTGCGCCGCACCGAGGACAGGAAGGACCAGGCGATCAGGAAGACGCCGACCAGGCCCGTGATGAGCTCGCTGACCTCGTACTGGATGGTGACCAGGAGGATCGCGGCGAGCGCGCCGATCGCGTAGTGCGCGCCGTGCTCCAGGTACACGTAGTCGTCCAGGGTGCCCTGGCGGACCAGGTAGACCGTGAGCGAACGGACGTACATGGCGCCGATGCCGAGGCCGAGCGCCATCATCACGATGTCGTTGGTGATGGCGAATGCGCTGATCACGCCGTCGAAGGAGAAGGACGCGTCCAGGACCTCGAGGTAGAGGAACATGAAGAACGCGGCCTTGCCGGCGAGCAGCACCGCGGACTGCTGCTTGCCCTCGCGCTTGGCCCGCTCCTCCTCCTCGTGCTCACGCTCCTCCTCTTCCTCGATGCGGTGCTCGAAGAAGCTGGAGAGACCGTTCACGACGAGGTACGTGACGAGACCGGCGACGCCCGCGAGCAGGACCGTCGCCTGCTTGTCCACATGGACGCCACCGTGTTGATGCGCGTTGAGTGCGACGGTCAGGGAGGCGACGAGCAGGACGATCAGGGCGATGCAGACCGACAGCATGTCGACCTTGCCGAGCTTGGCCAGCGGGCGCTCGAGCCAGCCCAGCCACTTGATGTCGCGCTCCTCGAAGATGAAGTCGAGGAAGATCATCAGCAGGAACATGCCGCCGAAGGCCGCGATGGACGGGTGCGCGTCCGTGACCAGTTGCTGGTAGCGGTCGGGCTGGTTGAACGCGAGGTCGACCGCCTCGACCGGCCCCAGCTTGGCGCTGATGGCGACGATCACGACGGGGAAGATGAGCCGCATGCCGAAGACGGCGATGACCACGCCGATCGTGAGGAAGATCTTCTGCCAGAAGGCATTCATCTTCTTCAGGATTCCGGCGTTGACCACCGCGTTGTCGAAGGAGAGCGAGACCTCCATGATCGCGAGGATCGCGACGACCCCGAAGGCCTGCCATCCGCCGTAAAATACCGCGGCGATCAGGCCGAGCACGGTGATCGCGAACGACCAGCCGAAGGTTTTCAGAACCACTGGCTACCCCATCATGTGTACGGGTTTCCCCGTGCTGGTTGTACGGGGCTCCCCCGCTCCGTGCACGGCTTTACACTGCATTCTTCCGGGGGACGACCCCCGGACCCCCAGCAGGAAAACCCCGGAACCGCCCGAGCTTGAACCTCACCAGGAAAACGCTTTAGGAAACGTTGACTCCGAAGTCTAGAGCGATGCCCCGGAGCCCGGACGCGTACCCCTGGCCGACTGCCCGGAACTTCCACTCTCCTCCGTATCGGTACACCTCGCCAAAGATCATGGCAGTTTCGGTGGATGCGTCCTCAGAGAGGTCATAACGGGCGAGCTCCTGGCCGTCCGCCTGGTTCACGACGCGGATGAACGCGTTGCTGACCTGGCCGAAAGTCTGGCTGCGGTTGTCCGCGTCATGGATGGAGACCGGGAAAATGATCTTGTCGCAGTCGGCCGGGACCTTCGAGAGGTCGACCAGGACCGACTCGTCGTCGCCGTCTCCCTCACCGGTGAGGTTGTCCCCCGTGTGCTCGACCGAGCCGTCGGGGCTCTTGAGCTGGTTGTAGAAGATGAACCATTCGTCACCCATGACCCGGCCATCGCTGCAGAGCAGCGCGCTGGCGTCGAGGTCGAAGTCGGCTCCGGTGGTGGAGCGCGCGTCCCATCCGAGCCCGACCAGGATCTGTGTGAGGTTCGGTGCGGCCTTGGAGAGGGAGACATTGCCCCCCTTGGCGAGTGTGACGCCCATGATCGTGGTCCTCCCCGAGGTGTGGTGGTGCTGTGGTCGAGCGCGTCCGGCGCCGCACTGGTGGTGCGGCGCCGGACGGGATGAACGTGCTGCGGTGCTTCGGCTCAGACGTTGACGCCGAAGTCCTGCGCGATGCCGCGCAGACCCGACGCGTAGCCCTGGCCGACAGCGCGGAACTTCCACTCCGCCCCGTTGCGGTACAGCTCACCGAAGACCATGGCGGTCTCGGTGGAGGCGTCCTCGGAGAGGTCGTAACGGGCGATCTCGGCGCCGCCCGCCTGGTTCACGACGCGGATGAACGCGTTGCGCACCTGGCCGAAGGACTGCTGGCGGTTCTCGGCGTCGTAGATCGACACCGGGAACACGATCTTGTCGACATCGGCCGGAACCGAGGCGAGGTCGACCTTGACCTGCTCGTCGTCGCCCTCGCCCTCACCGGTGGTGTTGTCGCCGGTGTGCTCGACCGAGCCGTCCGCGCTCTTCAGGTTGTTGAAGAACACGAAGTCCTGGTCGTTGCGGACCTTGCCCTCGGCGTTCGTCAGGATGGCGCTGGCGTCGAGGTCGAAGTCCGTACCGGTGGTGGTACGCACGTCCCACCCGAGGCCCACGACCACGGCCGTGAGGCCAGGGGCCTCCTTGCTCAGCGATACGTTGCCGCCCTTGCTGAGGCTGACTCCCACGAATCCTCCCTATGGTCTCTAGGGGCGGGGAGCCCCCGTAGTGCTCTGGTATCGGATCAACGTCTGGATCCTAGTAAGGGGTTCCCGCCCCGGCGAGGGATCCTGCACGGTGTCGTCCGTCGGTGGCTCGATCTACAGGGCGTCGATCGCCTTGACGTACTCGTTCAGGTCACGCGCGTCCGGCAGGCCGTTGACGACGGTCCAGCGGACGACGCCCTCCTTGTCGATGATGAACGTGCCGCGCACCGCGCAGCCCTTCTCCTCGTCGAAGACGCCGTACGCGCGCGAGGCCTCGCCGTGCGGCCAGAAGTCGCTCAGGAGCGGGTACTCCAGGCCCTCCTGCTCGGCGAAGACGCGCAGCGAGAACGGGGAGTCGTTCGATACGGCGAGCAGCTGCACGTCGTCGTTGACGAACTTCGGCAACTCGTCACGCAGCGCGCACAGTTCTCCGGTGCACACCCCGGTGAAGGCGAACGGGTAGAAGAGCAGCACCACGTTCTTCTCGCCCCGGAAGTCCGAGAGCTTCACGGTCTCACCGTGCTGGTTCTTGAGCTCGATCTCCGGAGCCTTGGTGCCGGCCTCGATCGCCATGGTGAAGCTTCCCTTCCGTGGGGCTGTTCGGGTGGCTTCAGCCTAGTTGGCCGCGTACGGGCGTCGCCGCGCAGGTGGGTGCGGGGGCGCCCGGCCATGCGTGAGGGCCCCCGCGGGCGCTGTGGCGCACCTGCGGGGGCCCTCACGAGGTTCTCGTTCCGCCGCGACTGCTATCGCTTCTTGGCGGCTGCCTTCGGTGTGGCCAGACGGCTTGCGGTCCAGTCCTTACCCGCGCTGACGCTCTTGCTCGCGGTCAGGCCCGCCGTAGTGGCGGCCTCGCCGATCTCACTGGCCTCGACGTAACCGTCGCGGCCGGTCTTCGGCGTCAGAAGCAGGATGGACCCGCCCTCCTCCATGTAAGCGATGGCGTCCACCAGCGCATCAGTAAGGTCCCCGTCGTCATCACGGAACCAGAGCACCACGGCGTCAGCCACGTCGTCGTAGTCCTCGTCGACGAGCTCGGAGCCGATGGCCGCCTCGATGGTCTCTCGGAGCTCCTGATCGACGTCGTCGTCGTAGCCGATCTCCTGGACCACCTGGTCGGTCTGGAAACCAAGCCTTACGGCAAGGTTCGTTTCCGCGTGGTCCGCGGTCGCGCTCACGGATTGCCTCCTGATCGTGTTTACGAAGTTGTCTACAGCCTCGCGTACGCGCGAAGCGTTGGCCGTAGTCCACACGTGCGCGACGGATCGCGCAAGTACCCGGCCGTCAAGACCGCCGAAACGGTGACTTTCCAGGCCGTGTCACCGCAACTCCTGTCAAGGATCCCCGCTGGCCAGTGATGTATGCCACAGCGATCTGTCAGCTTTGCCCGTCACTGCCCGAGCACCGAGGGCGACCGGGGCCGACCGCCCCTTCACGGAACACCTGAGCGAAATCGGCGTATCGTGGCGGTTTGAGCGCGACGGCTGGTGGGACGCGGACCGGACCTCGAATTACCTCTCGGTAGAGATGACGATTCCGAATTCGAGGTACACGATGGACAGCGGCGTACCCGGCGTACCCGACAGTGGAACAGTGGCATCACCGACAGTGAAGGAACAGCGTGGTTTCCGGATCCGATCGCAACCCGATCATCATTGGCGGTCTTCCCAGCCAGGTCCCGGACTTCGATCCCGAGGAGACCCAGGAGTGGCTCGACTCTCTTGACGCCGCAATCGACGAGCGCGGCCGCGAGCGGGCCCGGTACCTGATGCTCCGGCTGATCGAGCGGGCCCGCGAGAAGCGCGTGGCCGTGCCCGAGATGCGCAGCACGGACTACATCAACACGATCGCCACCAAGGACGAGCCGTTCTTCCCCGGCAACGAGGACATCGAGCGCAAGGTCCTGAACGCGACGCGGTGGAACGCGGCGGTGATGGTGTCCCGCGCCCAGCGGCCCGGCATCGGCGTGGGCGGCCACATCGCCACCTTCGCCTCCTCCGCGTCCCTGTACGACGTGGGCTTCAACCACTTCTTCCGCGGCAAGGACGAGGGCGACGGCGGCGACCAGGTCTTCTTCCAGGGCCACGCCTCTCCGGGCATCTACGCCCGCGCCTATCTGCTGGACCGCCTCAGCGAGGAGCAGCTCGACGGCTTCCGCCAGGAGAAGTCGAAGGCGCCCAACGGCCTTTCCTCGTACCCGCACCCGCGCCTCATGCCGGACTTCTGGGAGTTCCCCACCGTCTCCATGGGTCTCGGTCCGCTCGGCGCGATCTTCCAGGCCCGGATGAACCGCTACATGGAGGCCCGCGGCATCGCGGACACCTCCAAGTCGCAGGTGTGGGCCTTCCTCGGCGACGGCGAGATGGACGAGCCCGAGTCGCTGGGCCAGCTCTCCATCGCCGCCCGTGAGGGCCTCGACAACCTCACCTTCGTCGTCAACTGCAACCTGCAGCGCCTCGACGGCCCGGTGCGCGGCAACGGCAAGATCATCCAGGAGCTCGAGTCCCAGTTCCGCGGCGCCGGCTGGAACGTCATCAAGCTGGTCTGGGACCGCAGTTGGGACCCGCTGCTCGCGCGGGACCGGGACGGCGTCCTGGTCAACAGGCTCAACACGACGCCCGACGGCCAGTTCCAGACGTACGCCACGGAGACCGGCGACTACATCCGCGAACACTTCTTCGGCGACGACCACCGCCTGCGCGCGATGGTCGAGAACATGACCGACAAGGAGATCCAGCACCTGGGCCGCGGCGGTCACGACCACAAGAAGATCTTCGCCGCGTTCACGGCCGCCAGGGAGCACAAGGGGCAGCCGACGGTCATCCTGGCGCAGACGGTCAAGGGCTGGACCCTCGGCCCGAACTTCGAGGGCCGCAACGCCACGCACCAGATGAAGAAGCTGACGGTCGACGACCTCAAGGGCTTCCGCGACCGGCTGCACATCCCGATCACCGACGCGCAGCTGGAGGGCGGCGCCCCGCCGTACTACCACCCGGGCCGGGACTCCGAGGAGATCCAGTACATGCACGATCGCCGCAAGGCGCTGGACGGGTACGTCCCGACCCGCGTCGTGCGCGCGAAGCCCCTTCAGCTCCCGGACGACAAGGCGTACGCGGGCGTCAAGAAGGGCTCGGGGCAGCAGTCGATCGCCACCACGATGGCCTTCGTCCGGCTGCTCAAGGACCTGATGCGGGACAAGGAGATCGGCAAGCGCTTCGTGCTGATCGCTCCCGACGAGTACCGCACCTTCGGCATGGACTCCTTCTTCCCGAGCGCGAAGATCTACAACCCGCTCGGCCAGCAGTACGAGTCCGTCGACCGTGAACTGCTGCTCGCCTACAAGGAGTCGGCCACCGGCCAGATGCTGCACGACGGCATCTCGGAAGCAGGCTGCACGGCCTCGCTGATCGCCGCCGGATCCGCCTACGCGACCCACGGCGAGCCGCTGATCCCGGTCTATGTCTTCTACTCGATGTTCGGTTTCCAGCGCACCGGCGACCAGTTCTGGCAGATGGGCGACCAGCTGGCGCGCGGCTTCGTCCTCGGTGCGACCGCCGGCCGCACGACGCTGACCGGCGAGGGTCTCCAGCACGCGGACGGGCACTCGCAGCTGCTCGCTTCGACCAACCCCGCCTGCGTCGCCTACGACCCGGCGTACGCCTACGAGATCGCGCACATCGTCAAGGACGGCCTGCGCCGGATGTACGGCCCGACCGCCGACGGCAAGCCGGGCGAGGACGTCTTCTACTACCTCACCGTCTACAACGAGCCGATCCAGCACCCCGCCGAACCGGCCGATGTCGACGTCGAGGGCATCCTCAAGGGCATCCACCGCATCAGCACCGGGACTTCGGGCTCGATCCCCGCCCAGATCCTGGCGTCGGGCGTCGGCGTCCCGTGGGCGATCGAGGCGCAGCAGATCCTCGCCCAGGACTGGAACGTACGGGCCGACGTCTGGTCCGCGACGTCGTGGAACGAACTGCGCCGCGAGGCGGTGGAAGTGGAACGCCACAACCTGCTGCACCCGGAGGAGGAGCAGCGCACGCCCTACGTGACGCAGAAGCTGTCCGGCGCGCAGGGTCCGTTCATCGCGGTCTCCGACTGGATGCGCTCCGTCCCGGACCAGATCGCGCGCTGGGTGCCCGGCACGTACCAGTCGCTGGGTGCGGACGGTTTCGGTTTCGCGGACACCCGAGGCGCCGCGCGTCGCTTCTTCCACATCGACGCCCAATCGGTGGTGGTCGGGGTGCTCACGGAGCTGGCGCGCGAGGGCAAGGTCGACCGCTCGGTCCTCAAGCAGGCGATCGACCGCTACCAGCTGCTGGATGTCTCGGCCGCCGATCCCGGCGCGGCCGGGGGCGACGCCTGAGCGGTGTCTGTCTGAGCGGTGTCTGCCGGGGCGATGCCCCGGCAAAGGGCGGCGAGAGCTTCGGCCTCGCCGCCCTCCGGCATCTATCGGGTCGCGCTCAGAACGCTCCTCCCGCGAGCGGTCCGGCCGCCGAGGCCAGCCAGACGATCGCGAGGAGGGTGTCGATCGCGCCGAGCACGACCGCGACGAGTGCCGGTACCGACTCTGTGCCGGTCCAGCGTCGGCCCATGGCCAGCCAACCGCAGACGACGGCGACCGGTCCGAGCACGATCCCCAGGGTGAAGAAGCCGGCGATCGCGCAGATGAGGCCGATGATTCCGAGCGACGCGCGGTCCGGCCCGGTCCGTGACCATGTGCGGCCACGTGAGCGGGGGTGCTTGCGCGTGGTGTGTCCGAAGCCCGCCATCATCACTCCCTGAGTTCTTCCGGTTCTTCCGGACTCGGGCGATGCTTCGGGTACCCCACTTACCGCGGTCTATCGCGCGCGTACTCCACTGTCCCTGCCGGAACCCTATTGCTCCCAGACCTTGAACGCCCGTGCCCGGTAAGGGGATTCGGGCTCCCACGTCCCGCTGCCCGGGTACGTCTGGAACTCGCCGGTCTCCGCGCACACCGCGGATTGATAGGTGGTGACGGGACGGCCGGTCCGATTGGCGAGGGACGCCGCGCTGCTCCCCTCCGGCAGCGCGATGCAGCTCTCGATGTCGATATCGGCCAGTTCATAGGCGTGCCGTGCCCCCTTGAACCCGCTCTTTCCCCACAGACACAGCTCCCCCGCCGAGCAGTCGCCCATGGTCGGTGGCGCCGCCGCGGTGGCGAGGCCCGGAGTGAGCGCCACCGCGGCGAGCGCGGTAGCGGCGGCAGCCGTGGTCATGAATGTACGCATGTGCTTCAACCCCCGTGTCGTGTCGACCAGTTGCGTTCGCGACTGATCGTCTGCCAGACACTTTGGCCCGGAAGCTCTGGTTCCGGGAAGGGTTGCCGAGGGACGTCACCCTGATAAGCGAAAGCCCCCGGATCGTTCCCGGGGGCTTCCCTCGTACGGGCGGTTTCGCGCAGCTCAAAGGTGATTTCACGCGGTCCGGCCCGGTGGCCGGCCGTCAGATGTGCGCTGCGCCCGCGCCCGCCTCCGCGTTCTCCCCGCGCTTGGTGAGCAGCGCGACGAGGATGGCGACGACGGCGACACCCGCGGCGACCAGGCAGGCCATGCTCATGCCGGAGATGAAGGTGTCCTGCGCGACGCCCGTGATCTTCTCGGCGAGCGCCGGCGGGGCGCCCGGGGGCACCGGCGCGACACCGACCTGGACCGCCTCCGACGCCTGGCCCAACTGGGCGTGCGTGAGCGGCGGGAGGCCGGCGCCCGTCCAGTTTCCGGCGAGATCGCTGTCGACCTTGGACGCCATGACGGCACCGAGCACGGCGGTGCCGAGGCTTCCGCCGATCTGCATCGCGGCCTGCTGGAGTCCGCCGGCCACGCCGGAGAGCTCCAACGGGGCGTTGCCCACGATGACTTCGGTCGCTCCGACCATCACGGGCGCGAGGCCAAGACCCAGCAGGGCGAACCAGAGGGACATGATCCCGCTGCCCGTTCCCGGCTCCAGCGTGGACATCCCGTACATGGCGGCGGCGGTGAGCGCCATGCCGCCGGCGAGCGGGACACGAGGGCCGAACTTCGTGATCATCGCCCCCGCCAGCGGAGAGCCGACGATCATCATGCCGGTCAGCGGCAACAGGTGCATTCCGCTCTCGACCGGGCTCATGCCGTGCACGTTCTGGAGGTAGAAGGTGACGAAGAACAGTCCGCCCATGAACGCGATGGCCATCAGCACCATCAGCACCACACCGGCCGACAACGGCACGGACCGGAACAGGGCCAGCGGGATGAGCGGTTCGGCGACGCGGGTCTCCCAGAGCGCGAACACCACGAAGCACAGCACCGAACCGGCTATGAACGCCCAGGTCATGCCGTCGCCCCAGCCCCAGGTCGGCGCCTTGATGAGCGCCCAGACCAGGCAGAACATCGCGCCGGACAGCAGCACGATGCCGAGGATGTCGAAGGACCGCGGCGCGTTCTCGGCACGGTGGTCCAGGAGGATGAAAAGCCCCAGGGCCAGGGCGAGAACACCGATGGGGACGTTGATGAAGAAGACCGACTGCCAGCTGACGTGCTCGACGAGCAGCCCGCCGACGATCGGCCCGCCGGCGGTCGAGGCGCCGATGACCATGCCCCAGATACCGATCGCCATGTTCAGCTTCTCGGCAGGGAACGTGGCGCGCAGCAGGCCGAGCGCGGCAGGCATGAGCAGCGCCCCGAACAGGCCCTGGAGCACGCGGAAGGTGATGACGAAGGCGATGCTGTCGGACAGGCCGATGGCCCCCGACGCGGCGGCGAAGCCGACGACACCGATGAGGAACGTCTGCCGGTGACCGAATCGGTCACCGAGCTTGCCCGCGGTGATCAGCGCGACCGCGAGGGCGAGGAAGTAGCCGTTGGTGATCCACTGAACGTCGGCGAAGGTCGCGCCGAGGTCCTTCTTAATAGTCGGGTTGGCGATGGCGACGATGGTGCCGTCGAGGGCGACCATCATGACGCCGATCGCGACGGAGAAGAGTGTCAACCAGGGGTGACCGCGCAGCCCCTTGGCCGGTGCCGGGACGTGCTCGGGCTCCGGTACCCGATCCGCCTTGTCGACAGTGGTCTGACTAGTCATACGTTCGAGGCTAATGACAGCCACTGACAGTTGGCGAACCATTTCACAAGTCAGTGACTGTCACGTCGCTCACACTAGGGTGAGCTGCACAAACGGCGAGAAAGAGAACGATGACGGATCGAATCAACCTGCGTGAACTCAAGAAGCAACGCACTCGAAACGCCCTGCTGCGTACCGCACTTGAGCTCTTCACGACCCAGGGGTTCGACCGGACGACGGTCGACGAGATCGCCGACGCCTGCGGGGTGTCCCAACGCACCTTCTTCCGGTATTTCGCGAACAAGGAAGAGGTCGCCCTCGCGGTGCAGCAGACGGTGGAGGCCCGATTCGTCGCCGCGCTGCGTGAACGCCCCCTGGAGGAAAGCCCGTTCGAGGCACTGCGGCGGACCGTACTCGGCGCATGGGACGCGATGAGCCGCGTCGTGGAGGAGCTCATCCCCCTCGAACTCCACATGCGTACCTACCAGATGATCGAGTCGACCCCTGCCCTGCTCGCCGTTCACCTGCGCCGCTCCATCGAACTGGAAGAGGAACTCGCGTGCGTGATCGCCGGCCGCGAAGGCCTCGACGTGAACAGCGATCCACGGCCGCGCGTGGCCGTCGCCGCGTTCGGTGGCGTCATGCGGATGACCGGTCGACTGTGGGGTGCGGGAGAGGACGTGAGCCTCGAATCGATCCGCGCGCTCACCGAGTCTTACCTTGATCACTTGAGGCCTTCACTGGCCGGACAATGGCGCCGCGACCAGGGATGACACAGCGTGAGGCAACAACGCACCCGCGTCCGGTTTTACCCAAATACACCACGTGAAACGTGATCCGCCTCACCTCATTCACGGTGCCGCATGCGCTTCTCCTAGGGTGTCCCGCAGTGACTTCCTTCGATACCTCTCCCCAACTCAACGTCTGGCGCGCACTGCTTGCGCTGGTCGTCGTGTTCGTCATGCTGGCCACCACCGGCTGGACCGCGGTGCGTCATCAGCGAGGCGTCACGTCTCCGCTCCAGACCGCGCTCACCTCTTGGGAGCACGGCCGGATAAACGGACATGCACTGCCCGCGCACGACGGCTCCCCCAACCGCCTCGCGCATTTCTTCGGCTCGCTGAGCGCCCACCAGCGCGGCGAGCTCGCCGCCCGGTATCCGCTCGCGGTCGGCAATATGAACGGTGCGCCTGTAGAGCTGCGTTATCGCGCCAACCGCATCGCGCTCGACCAGGCCCGCCAGGTCGAGCACAGACGCATGTACGACAACCGGTTGTCGTCCGTCGGTCACGCCGACGCGAAGAAGCGCATGAACCGGTTCGCGTCCCTGGCGAAGCCCGATCGCAAGATCCTCTCCTTCGACCCCTTGGGCGCCGGCCGGGTCGCCGAGGTCTTCGGTGACCTCGACAAGGCCCAGCGGGTGTCCGTCGTGGTGCCGGGAGTCGACACGAACGTGCTCACCTTCGAGCGCACGTCCCGCCAGTACTCGGCGCCCGTGGGCATGGCGCGCTCGCTGTACGGCGCCGAGCGCAGCGCCAGCCCGCACACGCGTACCGCGGTCGTCGCGTGGGCCGACTACACGGCGCCGGCCGGCCTGGGTGTGGACGCCGCCACGGCGATGCGCGCGGAGGACGGAGCGGTGCGGCTCAACGCGATGCTGCGCGGCCTGCCCGGCCGGTCCTCCGTCGCCCTGTACTGCCACAGCTACGGCTCGGTGGTGTGCGGCGTCGCGGCGCACCACATGCCGGGGCGGGTCAGCGACATCGCGGTGGCGGGCAGTCCCGGTATGCGCGCCCAGAGCGCGGCAGGCCTGGACACGCACGCGCGCGTGTGGGCCATGCGCGACAAGGACGACTGGATCCAGGACATTCCCTACATGGAGGTGGGCGGTCTCGGGCACGGAGCGGACCCCGTCTCCTCCGCGTTCGGCGCGCGCGTCCTGGCGGCAGGCGACTCCAAGGGCCACACCGGCTACTTCGTGCCGGGCACCGAGAGCCTCGCCAACTTCGCCGACATCGGCACCGGCGGGTACAAGACAGTGCACTGCGCCGGCGGAGGTCAGGGCTGTCTGGACGGTTTTTCCGGGAACGTCTCCGCCTGACGCGCGTAGAAAGTGCTGAAACAGCGGTCTGCCACGACAGGCGACGGAGACGCGCGCTCCGCCTACGATGAGCCACATGGGTGACGTACTGGCCGGATTTCATGCCGCCTGGGAGTTCGAGTCCGACTCCGTGCTCATCCGCTTCGAACGGGGGATCCGCACGCCGAAGCTCCTTCAGGCGCTGGGCGAACGCCGCATCCCTCTGGAAGCGGTCGCGGCGGTGTCCCTGACGCCTGGAAAACGCGGGACCGTCGTGCTGCACGCGGTGCCGCGACCGGGCGCGGACCCCTTGATGGACGCTGCCGCGGGTCAGCTCAAGGAGGGGAGCGACCCGTACCGCCTCGTGCTGCCCGCCGAGCGGGAGACGCTCGGCGAGTACTACGCGGACGAGCTGCGGGCGAAGCTCTCCGACCACGACGACGTGCGTCCGGAGAAGTATCTGGTGGCGCCTCCCGAGGCGCCCCGGCAGTTCAAGGCCTACGACGGGAAGGCCACGTTCGACGGGGACTCGGTGGCCTTCCGCTGGTTCTGGACCGGGGCGTCCTCCGCGAAGTGGAAGGCCGGGGACAAGACGTTCCCGATCTCGGACCTGAGCGGCGTCGAATGGCGCTCGCCCGAACTCTTCGAGGGCCATCTGCGCCTGCTGCCCCGGGACGCCTCCGGGGAACAGCCCGGTCAGGCGGACCAGGACCCGGCCGCGGTCGTCTTCGGCCTCGGCTACGGTCCGGTGCACGAGTCGCTGCCGTTCGCCGCCTCGGTGCTGGCGGCCGTGCGGGCGTCCGGGCCGGCCCCGCCGCAGGGCGGGGCGTTGTGCACCGAGTCGGCGGGGGCCGGAAGACGCGATCCCGCGGACATCGCCGACCGCATCCGGCACCTGGGCGAGCTGCACCAGGCGGGCCTTGTGACCGACGCGGAGTTCACGTCGAAGAAGGCCGAGCTGCTCGCCGAGCTGTGACCTCATACCTGGGTAGGGGGTGCGGTTGAGCACTCCGGTATGACGGCACGACCGGGTCCGGGTGTCTACGCTGATCTGGCCATGAGCACCGCACCGCCATCTCCCGAGAAGACGCCCCGCCCGCCGGACGAAGGTTCCGGCCGAGCGGGTTCTCGGCGCACGGCCGGAGCGGTGCGTCGGCTGGGCGACCGGCTCGCCTGGGCCGGTTCGACACTCACCGTGGCCCTGGGCGACGACCGGTCGGAGCCCCTGCTGGCGCATGCGCCCCGCCGTTGGATGCGGCTGTTGCCCTATCTGCTCGCGCTGGGCTTCACCGCGGCGCTGATCCCGACCACGACCCAGGTGTTGGCGAACGACTACGGGGTCGGCGGCGGACTGGCCGCCGCGATCGGCGTGGCTCAGTCCGCTCCCCTGGTCCTCGCGGTGAGCCGCCCGCTGGCCGCCTGGTACATCATGATCACCGCGGCCGTGCTGGGCACGGTCCCGGTGCTTCAGGGGGACGCCCACAATCCCTCGCCATGGACGGCCATGATGATCGTGGCCTACGTGGTGCTGTGCATCGCGCTGGCGCTGCGGGAGAGCCGTCGCACTCTCGTCAACATCTGGCTGGTCACCGTGGCCGCCAGCATCGTGGTCGGCATCTTCCGCGACAGCACCAGCCAGGACACGGGGGTGCTCCTCATCGTCCTGAGCGGTGGGGTGCTGCTCCTGGGCGCCCTGCTGCGGGAGCGCGGCGAGACCAGACGCAAGCTCGTCGCGCAGGAGACGATCAGCGAGGCCGAGCGGACCCGCAGAACGCTGCTCGAGGAGCGGGCCAGGATCGCGCGCGAGCTGCACGACGTCGTCGCGCACCACATGTCGGTGATCACCGTGCAGGCGGACTCCGCGCCCTACCGGCTGCAGGGCCTGCCCGACGAGGCGCGCGAGGAGTTCGAGTCGATCGCCACGGGTGCGCGCGCGTCGCTGACCGAGATGCGCCGTCTCCTCGCGGTCCTGCGCAGCGAAGAGGCGCAGGGCGACCTGGCACCGCAGCCCGGCCTCACGCACCTGCGTCAGCTGGTCGAGGCGACCGTACGAGGCGGGGTCCCGGCCGAGCTGTCCTATCCGGAACTGGCTCTCGTCGGGGAGCTGGTCCAGCTGCCCCCGGCGGTGGACCTCTCCGCGTACCGCATCGTCCAAGAGGCGCTGTCGAACGTGGTGCGGCACGCTCCGGGCGCACGGACCCAGATCTCCATCAGCCTCGACGGCGACGCCCTGCTGGTGGTCGTGGTCAACGGGCCGGCGGCGGAACCGGTATCGCCTGTGGAATCGACCGCCGGTACCGGACACGGGCTGATAGGCATGAACGAACGCGTACGGTTGGTCGGCGGCACGCTGGACGTGGGACCGCTGCCCGACGGAGGTTTCCGTGTCGCGGCCCGGCTCCCCTTGAGCGTGCCCGACTCCCCGACGGCATAAAGGAATTCGGCACGCATGACCATTCGCGTGATCATCGTCGACGACCAGAGCATGGTGCGGGCGGGTTTCGCCGCGCTGCTGAACGCGCAGAGCGACATCGACGTCGTGGGAGAGGCCCCCGACGGCAAGGAGGGCGTCCAGGTGAGCCGCTCCACGCATCCCGACGTCGTCCTCATGGATGTCCGGATGCCCGAGATGGACGGGCTGGCCGCAACCAAGGAACTGCTGGACCCGCCGCCCGGCGTGGTGCACCGGCCGAAGGTCCTGATGCTCACCACGTTCGACGTCGACGACTATGTGTACGCCGCGCTGCGGGCGGGCGCGTCCGGGTTTCTGCTCAAGGACGCGCCACCGGCCGATCTGATCGCCGCGGTGCGCGTGATCGCGGCCGGTGAGGCACTGCTCGCTCCCACGGTTACCAAGCGCCTCATCGCGGACTTCGCCAAGACCCGCCCCGCGCACCGCAAGAACCACGATCCGCTGCTGAAGACCCTGACACCGCGTGAGTCCGAGGTTCTCGAGCTGATCGCGCGCGGGCTGTCCAACCAGGAGATCGCGCAGAAGCTGGTGCTGGCCGAGCAGACGGTGAAGACCCATATCGGCCGTGTGCTGGCGAAGTTGGGCCTGCGCGACCGGGCGCAGGCCGTGATCTTCGCGTATGAATCGGGTCTCGTAGAGCCCGGCGGCCGGTGATGCGCCACGCCTGAGGCGTCCGACCCCCTACTGCGGTATCAGTCATCAATACCCAGGTATCAAGGGCTGGTTGGCTCCCCAGTGTGACGCCCTGGCCGCGTCCGTCCTCCTACCTTCCCCTCGTCACACCACTGGACGAAGGGGAGACGGGCGATGGGCCTGAGTTCTTGGAAACAACGTGGCCGTCGCGCCGTGGCGGCCGCCGCACTCACGGCAATCGCCGTGTCCGGCACGGTGGGTTGGGCATCGGGCCAGGAACAGCGCCCGCTCACCGGCCCTCCCCCTGGCACCGCCTCGTGGCGCGCGGACGATTCGCTGGGCCGCGAACTGCCTGACCCCGCGACGTCGAGGCCTTCGCAATTCGCTACTTTCTTCCGCGGGTTGAGCGGAGCGGAGCAGCACGCTCTGGTCGCGCGACACCCGTCGGTCGTCGGCAATCTGGACGGGGCCCCGATCGCTCTGCGGTACGAGGCGAACGCGCTGTCGCTGCGGGCCGAGCAGGCCAGGGCCCGCGCCGACGCCAAGGATCGAACGCTCACCGAGCGACAGCGGACCTCGGCGCGGGAGCTCGCCGACCGCTGCTCCCAACTGCTCGCGCAGGGCCGCCGGATACTCGCCTTCGACCCCCGTGGGCGTGGCCAGGTGGCCGAGGTCTACGGGGACCTGGAGAGGGCTCGGCATGTCTCCGTGATCGTGCCGGGTTCCGATATCGACCTGGGCACGTTCGACCGGACCAGGGACGTGTACGGGACACCGGCCGGGATGGCGCGCTCGCTGCACCGGGCGACGGCCGGGCAGTCGGCCGTGGTGGCGTGGGCCGGATACACCACTCCGGTGGGTCTGGGCCCGGATGCGGCCACGGGCCGGCTCGCCGAGGCGGGAGCCCCCAGGCTGGCCCGCTTCGCGCAGGGCCTCACCGCGGCAGGCACCCCGAAGCCGACCGTCTTCTGCCACAGCTACGGCTCGGTGGTGTGCG
Organism: Streptomyces sp. UC4497; assembly: GCF_054871485.1. Lineage (NCBI taxonomy): Bacteria > Bacillati > Actinomycetota > Actinomycetes > Kitasatosporales > Streptomycetaceae > Streptomyces > Streptomyces sp. UC4497. The sequence continues at coordinate 86,074 of NZ_JBTYHB010000012.1, forward strand.
GGCTCGCTGCGTCCCGGCTTCCCGCGGCGGACCTTGTGGCCCTCGGTTCACCCGGACTGCATGCCGACACGGTGGCCGAACTGCACACGCACGCCAGGGTGTGGGCGGCCCGGGACGACAGCGACTGGATCGGCAAGGTGCCGAACGTCGAGCTGTTCGGCCTGGGACACGGCACCGACCCGACGGACCCGTCCTTCGGAGCCCGGCGGGTGCCTGCCGAGCAAGCCCAGGGTCACACGGGCTACTTCGCGCCGGGCACGGACTCGCTGCGTGCCTTCGCCGACATCGCCACGGGAGCCTCGTCATGACCGCCACTTCTCTCCGCGCCTCCGTGTCCTCGGCCGTCGCCTCGATCGACGCGAAGACCCCGGCCCACCGGGATCGGGCAGTGGACGGGCTGCGGGCGCTGGCCCTGCTCGCCGTGCCCACGGGGCACTGGCTGCTCGCGGGCTTCACGCTGGACCCGCAGGGCGCCCTGCACAATGCGAGCCCGCTGAGCAGCTTCGGCTTCTTCGCGCCCCTCAGTTGGGTGTTGCAGATGCTCGGGGTCTTCTTCCTCGTCGGCGGATACGCGTCGGTCCTGTCGTTCCGGCGGGCCCGGGAGCGGGGCACGTCGACGGTCGGCTGGCTGCGAGGCAGGCTCGCCCGTCTGGGCCGGCCCGTGCTGGGCGTGACCGCGGTGTGGGCCGCACTGGCCCCCTTGCTGTACGCCCTCGGGGTGCCCCTGCCGACCTTGCGCACGGCTTCCACGCTGGTGATACAGCCCCTGTGGTTCGTCGGCATCTACACCGTGATCACCGCGCTCACACCGTGGTGCATCAAAGCGGCGCACAGGATCGGCGCCTGGTCCGTGGTGCCACTGATCGGCTCGGTCGCCGTCGTCGACTTCCTTCGGTACGGGCCCTCCTCCTCGGCCATGCCGTCGTGGCTGAGCCTGCTCAATCTCCTGCCGGGCTGGCTGTTCGCCTATCAACTCGGCGTCTGCTGGGGCGAGAAGAGGCTCGGCAAGCGGGGCGCCTGGGCACTGCTCGTCGGTGGCACGGCTCTGTTCGCGGCCTTGCTGCTGGTCTTCCACTACCCGGCGTCGATGGTCGGGGTGCCGGGCGAGGCGCGGACGAACTCGCATCCGCCGTCGCTGCTCGTCCTCGCCCTCGCGGCCGCGCAGAGCGGCGCGGCGATACTGGTGCGGGACCGCCTGGGCAAGCTGCTGCGCCGCCCGGCCCTGTGGGCCCCGGTCGTGGTCATCAACCTGTCGGCGATGACCATCCTGTGCTGGCATCAGACGGCGCTGCTCGCGGCGGCGATACCCGGCTCGTTCGCCGGCGCGATACCGGGCCTCACGACAGCCCCGGACACGCTCGCCTGGATAGCGATCCGCCTCGCGTGGCTACCGCTGTTCGCGGCTCTGCTCGTCCTGATAGGCCGCTATGCGCGGGGCTTCGAGTCACCGTGGAAGCGGGTGAGCCGGGGGCGCCGGGCGCTGGCGGGGCTGCTCGCCGCCGGGTTCGCGGTGTTCGCGCTGGGGCTGGCGTGAGGCCCCGCGGGCCTCACGGCCACCCCTCCCCCGGCGGACCGGCTACTCGCGGCCCGCCGACGTGAAGGTCATGTCCGCGTAGCGGTCTCCGGCGACCTTCTCGGCGATGGGCTCGAGGAGCGCCAGTTCCTCGTCGGTGAGCACGATCCGGGTCGCCGCGGTGTTCTCCTCGACGCGCGTGCGCTTGCGTGTGCCGGGGATCGGGACGACACCGAGGCCGAAGGCCCCCGCCTGTTGCTGCACCCAGGCCAGGGCGACCTGGCCGAGGGAGGCGCCGTGGGCATCCGCGACCTGACGGACCGGCTCCAACAGGGCCGCGTTGGCAGCGGCGTTGTCTCCGGTGAACCGGGGCTGTTGGCGTCGGAAGTCGTCGTCGCTGAGTTCCTTGTCGGCGGAGACGAAGGCCCCGGTGAGGAAGCCACGGCCGAGTGGGGAGTACGGCACGAGGGCGACGCCGAGTTCCGCGGCGGCGGGCACGACCGAGCGTTCGATGTCGCGGCTGAACAGCGACCACTCGGACTGGACAGCAGCGATCGGATGCACGGCTTGGGCGGCGCGCAGTTCGGCGGCGGTCACCTCGCTCAGGCCGAGGTGCTTGACCTTGCCGGCGGCGACGAGTTCGGCCATCGCGCCGACCGTCTCCTCGATCGGCACCTTCGGGTCGCGGCGGTGCATGTAGTACAGGTCGACCGAGTCGACGTCCAGGCGTTGGAGGCTGGCGTCGATGCAGGTCCTGATGTAGGCGGGGTCGTTGTTGATGACGCGCTTGTACGGGTCGCTCGGATCGGATCCGATGGCGAACTTGGTCGCGAGGACGATCTCGTCCCGATGCGCCTTGACGAAAGGAGAGAGGAACTTCTCGTTCTCACCGGCACCGTAGGCGTCGGCGGTGTCGTACAAGGTGACGCCGATTTCCAGCGCCCGCTCCAGGGTGGCCCTGGCCTCGTCGGCGTCCGTCGGTCCATAGGCCCAGCTCATTCCCATGCAGCCGAGGCCCTGAATGCCCACCACGGGCCCGTTGTTTCCCAACTCAACAGTGGAAATGCGCCGCTGCTCGCCCGCCCGCGGCGTCCGCTCCGTGCTGCTCATGCGGTTCAAGCCCCCTCCGGCGCCGGTCGGGCGCCCGCATAGAAGTCGATCTTGTAGTCCAGTACGGACAGGGTGTCCTGCAGCTCCGCCACCCGGTTCAGGACGTCGCGGCGGGTCGCTTCGAGCAGCTCCCTGCGCTCGTCGAAGGTCTCCTCACCCCGGCGCACGAGCTCGGCGTAGCGCACCATGTCGGCCACCGGCATCCCGGTGAGCCGGAGCTTGCCGACGAGCGACAGCCAGTCCAGGTCACGGTTGCTGTAGCGGCGCTGCCCTGTGTGCGAGCGGTCGACGTCGGGCATCAGGCCGATCCGCTCGTACCAGCGCAAGGTGTGGGCGGTCAGTCCGGTGAGAGCGACGACCTCGCTGATGGTGTAGTGGTCCTGGCCCTCCGGGCGGGGGTGCGAGGGGGGCGCCGAGGCACAGTTGTCGGTCTTCCGGGTCGCCGCGCGGGACCGGGACGTGGTCTCCATCACCGTCATGGCCCCCACGCTAGAACCTTGGAGTGCACTCCAAGCAAGCGCGGCTCAGGAAATAGCGCGGCACAGGAAAAGGGAGGACACCTCGAAGACGGCCCGGTTACGGTGCGGGCCATGACTGCCGTACGCCGTGCCACGCCCGCCGACGCCGAAGAACTGGTCCGCCTGCGCAAGATCATGCTGGACTCGATGAGACCGAGCGACGACCTGGGGTGGCAGCCGTACACGGCGCGGACCCTGCGGTCCCATCTGGCCGACGAGGGTGGCCCGTTGGCGGTTTTCGTGGTCGAGGCACCGGACGTTCCGGGCACGCTCGCGGCCTGTGCGACCGGCACCATCAACCTGAGCCTGGGCGGCCCCGGAAACCCCGAGGGCACTGCGGGTCACGTCTTCAATGTCTGCACCGATCCCGCGCACCGGCGCCGCGGCTACTCACGTGCCTGCATGGAGGCGCTGCTGGCCTGGTTCAAGGAGCGCGACGTGCGCCGCGTCGATCTGCACGCCTCCACCGAGGGTGAGCCCCTGTACTCCTCCCTCGGCTTCGCCCGCACTCCCGCGCCCGCCATGAGGCTGACTCTCTGACGCCGTCAGCGAGGAATTAGGCTCGTACGCATGCAGAGCCTCGCGTTGATCGAGAACTGGCCGGTACCGACCGCCGCAGCAGCCGTCGTCCGTGCGGACGGCACAGTGCTGGGGACCCGGGGACCCACGGCCCACCGTTTCCCGCTGGCCTCGGTCACCAAGCCGCTCGCGGCCTACGCGGCGCTGGTCGCGTACGAGGAAGGGGCGATCGAGCTGGAGGAGCCGGCGGGCCCCGAGGGCTCGACGGTCCGGCACCTGCTCGCGCACACCAGTGGCCTCGCCTTCGACGAGCACAAAACGACGTCGGAGCCGGGCACCCGGCGGCTGTACTCGAACGCGGGCTTCGAGGTGCTCGGGGACCACATCGCGAAGGCGACGGACATTCCGTTCGGCGAGTACCTGCGCCAGGCCGTGCTCGAACCGCTGGGGATGACGGCGACGGCGCTCGACGGGTCGCCGGCCAAGGACGGTGTGTCGACGGTGGACGACCTGGTGCGGTTCGCCGCCGAGGTGCAGGCGCCGCGACTGCTCGACCCGCGGACCGTGGCCGAGGCGATGACCGTGCAGTACCCGGGCACGAAGGGCGTGCTTCCGGGGTACGGGCACCAGAACCCGAACGACTGGGGCCTCGGGTTCGAGATCCGGGACCACAAGTCGCCGCACTGGACGGGGAGTTCGTCGTCGCCGCGGACGTTCGGGCACTTCGGGCAGTCGGGCACGTTCCTGTGGGTGGACCCGGATGCCGGGGTGGCCGCTGTGGCGCTGACGGACCGGGCGTTCGGGCCGTGGGCGGCCGAGGTGTGGCCGCCGTTCACCGACGCGGTGCTCGCGGAGATCTGACCACGGGGCCGGGTGGCCTGCCCCGGGTCACCGCCCGCCTCAAGCTCCCCCCCCTTGGGCCACCACCCACCTCAGGTCACCCGCCGCGAGTCACCCGCCCATCTCCCAGATCAGCAGCTGCGCCTCCGTCGCCGCCAGGACCTCGAGGTCGGTCTCCGCGGTGATGCGGGCGGCGTCCCCGTCGGCCAACTCCGTTCCCCCGAGCCGTACTTCGCCCTGCACCACGTGGACGTAGACGTGAGGGGCGGCCGGCACCTCTCCCCGCTCGCCCGCCGCCAGGCGCCGGACGTGCAGCATGGCGCCCGCCGCGGGGACGTCGTACGGGGTCGAGTCCGCGATGCCGTGCACCACCTCGTACGCCGGGTCGCCTCCCGGGTCGAGGGGGGCGAGCCACATCTGGACGAAGGTGAGGGGCTCGACGCCGTCGTTGCGTTCGACGTGGCGGACGCCGCCGCCGGAGCTGAGGCGCTGCACGTCGCCGGGGCGGACCACGGACTCGTGGCCGGTGGAGTCGCGGTGGGTGAGTTCGCCGGTGACGACCCAGGTGACGATCTCCGTGTGGCTGTGGGGGTGTTCGTCGAAGCCGGCGCCCGGCGCGAGGCGCTCCTCGTTGCAGGCGAGGATGGCGCCGAAGCGCAGGTTGTCCGGGTCGTAGTGCGGTCCGAAGGAGAACGCGTGGAGGGATTCGATCCCCGCCTCGGGTTCGCCACCGACATAGCGGTCGCCGGAGCGGCGTACATCAATCACGCGGTACACGGTAGTCCCCGTTTCCGGCCTTTCGACGGGCTCACCTCGGACCCTCCACTCCGCTGAGGCGTCCCGATAAGGCAGTCTTGTCCCCGTGCCCCAATCGGAATCAGAGCAGCCCTCAGCGAACGACCCAGCGGACCGTCAAGGCGGCCCCGCGGAGCCTCACCCGCACTCGGCGACCCTGAAGCGCCTGGAGAAATCGTCCGGGGCACTCGCCGCGCAGGCGATCACGCGCATGGACGAGACGTTGCCCTGGTACCGGGCGATGCCTCCGGAGAACCGGTCGTGGATCGGTCTGGTGGCACAGGCGGGTATCGCCGCGTTCACCGAGTGGTTCCGGCACCCGGACGCCCCGCAGGCCATCTCGACGGATGTGTTCGGCACCGCGCCCCGGGAGCTGACCCGGGCGATCACGCTGCGCCAGACCGTGGAGATGGTGCGGACGACCATCGAGGTCATGGAGTCCGCCATCGACGAGGTGGCGGCGCCCGGCGACGAGAGCGTGCTGCGGGAGGCGCTGCTCGTGTACGCACGGGAGATCGCCTTCGCGACCGCCCAGGTGTACGCGCAGGCCGCCGAGGCGCGGGGCGCGTGGGACGCGCGGCTCGAGTCGCTCGTGGTGAACGCCGTCCTGTCCGGGGAGGCCGACGAGGGTGCGGTCAGCCGGGCCGCGGCGCTCGGCTGGAACTCCCCCGAGCACGTGTGCGTGGTGCTCGGCACGGCACCCGACGGGGACAGCGAGCTGACGGTGGAGGCGATCCGGCGGGCCTCCCGCCACGCCAAGCTGCAGGTCCTGACCGGGGTGCTCGGGAACCGGCTCGTCGTGATCGCGGGCGGTAGCGACAATCCGTTGGCCGTGGCGAAGTCGCTGATCGGCCCGTTCGCGGCGGGCGCCGTGGTCGCCGGGCCCGTGGTGCCGGACCTGTTGGCCGCCACGCGGTCCGCCCAGGCCGCGGCCGCCGGGCTCAAGGCGTGCAGCGCCTGGCAGGACGCTCCGCGTCCCGTTCTGGCGGACGATCTGCTTCCGGAGCGCGCGATCGCAGGAGACCCCGCCGCGCGAGACCAGTTGGTGGAGGAGATCTACAGACCGCTCGAAGAGGCCGGCTCGGCTCTCCTCGAAACACTCAGCGTGTACCTGGAACAGGCAAGCAGTCTGGAGGGCGCGGCCCGGATGCTCTTCGTGCATCCGAATACCGTCCGCTACCGGCTTCGACGTGTGACCGACGTCACCGGCTGGTCACCTTCGGATGTCCGCTCGGCCTTCACCTTGCGCATCGCCCTCATCCTGGGGCGTCTGGCCGAGGCCGATCCCCAGTCGTAGGCTTTTGTCGGGGGCCTACAATTCCCCCTTCGGTTCTTCGTCCCTGTCCCCACCGGCGGCCCGACCCGTCCCCAAGAGAGAGTGTGAGAGTGCTCGTACTCGTCGCTCCCGGCCAAGGCGCCCAGACGCCCGGCTTCCTGACTCCCTGGCTCGAACTCCCCGGTGCCGCGGACCGCCTTGCCGCGTGGTCCGACGCCATCGGCCTCGACCTTGCCCACTACGGCACGCAGGCCGACGCGGACGCGATCCGTGACACGGCCGTCGCCCAGCCGCTCCTTGTCGCGGCCGGGCTGCTCTCGGCCTCCGCGCTCGGCGATGTCGCGCCGGGTGCCGTGGCGGGGCACAGCGTCGGTGAGATCACCGCCGCGGCGTTCGCGGGGGTGCTCGACGAGGCCACCGCGCTGAAGCTCGTGCGCACCCGTGGTCTGGCCATGGCGGAGGCCGCGGCGATCAAGGAGACCGGGATGTCGGCGCTGCTCGGCGGCGACCCCGAGGTCACCGTCCCGCACCTGGAGAAGCTGGGCCTGACGCCGGCGAATGTGAACGGCGCGGGCCAGATCGTGGCCGCCGGCACGCTGGAGGAGCTGGCCGCCCTCGAGGCCGACAAGCCCGAGGGGGTGCGCCGCGTGGTGCCGCTGAAGGTGGCGGGCGCGTTCCACACCCGGCACATGGCCCCGGCCGTGACGAAGCTGGAAGAGGCCGCCAAGGAGCTGGCCCCGGCCGACCCCACGGTCACGTATGTCTCGAACAAGGACGGCAAGGCCGTCGCGTCCGGCGCCGAGGTGGTCTCCCGCCTGGTCGGCCAGGTCGCGAACCCGGTCCGCTGGGACCTGTGCATGGAGACGTTCCAGGAGCTCGGTGTCACCGCGCTCATCGAGGTGTGCCCGGGCGGCACCCTCACCGGGATCGCCAAGCGCGCGCTCCCGGGCGTCAAGACTCTCGCCCTGAAGACCCCCGACGACCTCGACGCAGCCCGCGCCCTGATCGCCGAAGTAGCCGCAGCAGCCACGGCCTGACAAGGAGATCCGAGCAGCATGTCGAAGATCAAGCCCAGCAAGGGTGCCCCGTACGCGCGCATCCTCGGCGTAGGCGGCTACCGGCCGACGCGGGTCGTGCCGAACGAGGTGATCCTCGAGAAGATCGACTCGTCCGACGAGTGGATCCGCTCGCGCTCCGGCATCTCCACCCGTCACTGGGCCAGTGACGAGGAAACCGTCGCGATGATGTCGATCGAGGCGTCCGGCAAGGCCATCGCGAACGCCGGTATCCGGCCGGAGCAGATCGGCTCCGTGGTCGTGTCGACCGTCTCGCACTTCGCGCAGACGCCGGCCATCGCGACGGAGATCGCGGACAAGCTCGGCACGGACAAGGCCGCCGCGTTCGACATCTCCGCGGGCTGCGCCGGTTTCGGCTACGGCCTCACGCTCGCCAAGGGCATGATCGTCGAGGGCAGCGCGGAGTACGTGCTGGTCATCGGCGTGGAGCGGCTGTCCGACCTGACCGACCTGGAGGACCGCGCGACGGCCTTCCTGTTCGGTGACGGCGCCGGTGCCGTGATCGTCGGCCCGTCCCAGGAGCCCGAGATCGGCCCGACCGTGTGGGGCTCCGAGGGCGACAAGGCCGGCACCATCAAGCAGACCGTGCCGTGGGACACGTACCGCATCGGTGATGTCTCGCAGCTGCCGCTGGACTCCCAGGGCAACGTCAAGTTCCCTGCGATCACGCAGGAGGGCCAGGCGGTCTTCCGCTGGGCCGTGTTCGAGATGGCGAAGGTCGCCCAGCAGGCGCTGGACGCGGCCGGGATCAACCCGGACGACCTGGATGTCTTCATTCCCCACCAGGCCAACGAGCGGATCATCGACTCGATGGTGAAGACTCTGAAACTGCCGGAGCACGTCACGGTCGCCCGTGACATCCGCACCACCGGCAACACGTCGGCCGCCTCGATTCCGCTCGCGATGGAGCGGCTTCTGGCGACCGGCGAGGCGAAGAGCGGCGACACCGCGCTCGTCATCGGCTTCGGGGCGGGTCTCGTGTACGCCGCCACGGTCGTTACCCTCCCCTAGGCATCCTGTGCGGATCTTCGATCCGAACCGGATGCCGCCACACCCTCTGGATACACACCGAAGGAGCGCCACAATGGCCGCCACTCAGGAAGAGATCGTCGCCGGTCTCGCCGAGATCGTGAACGAGATCGCCGGGATCCCCACCGAGGACGTCCAGCTGGACAAGTCCTTCACCGATGACCTGGACGTCGACTCGCTGTCCATGGTCGAGGTCGTCGTCGCCGCCGAAGAGCGCTTCGACGTCAAGATCCCGGACGACGACGTCAAGAACCTCAAGACCGTCGGCGACGCCACGAAGTACATCCTCGACCACCAGAACTGAGCCACAAGCCTCAGTCAGTTGGTCAGTCGCTCCGCCACCCGGCGGTGGCGCCGCTGAATCCCTCGGATCCGTTGGAGAAAGAATTCCTGTGAGCTCGACCAATCGCACCGTGGTCGTCACCGGTATCGGCGCAACCACACCGCTGGGTGGCGACGCGACATCCACCTGGGAGGGCCTCGTCGCCGGACGTTCCGGCGTCAAGCCCCTCGAGCAGGAGTGGGCCGCCGACCAGGCGGTCCGCATCGCGGCGCCGGTCGCCGTTGAGCCGGGCGAGGTCATTCCCCGCCCGCAGGCCCGCAAGCTGGACCGCTCCGCGCAGTTCGCGCTGATCGCCGCCAAGGAAGCCTGGGCCGACGCCGGTTTCACCGACAAGGCGGGCGACGACCCGTCCGTCGACCCCGACCGTCTGGGCGCCGTGATCGCGTCCGGCATCGGCGGCGTGACCACGCTCCTCGACCAGTACGACGTGCTGAAGGAGAAGGGCGTACGCCGCGTCTCCCCGCACACCGTGCCGATGCTGATGCCCAACGGCCCCTCGGCCAACGTGGGTCTGGCCGTGAACGCCCGCGCGGGTGTGCACACGCCGGTCTCCGCCTGCGCCTCCGGCGCCGAGGCCATCGGCTACGGCATCGAGATGATCCGCACCGGCCGCGCCGACGTCGTCGTCTGCGGTGGCACGGAGGCGGCCATCCACCCGCTGCCCATCGCCGCGTTCGGCAACATGATGGCGATGTCCAAGAACAACGACGACCCGCAGGGTGCGTCGCGCCCCTACGACACGGGCCGGGACGGCTTCGTCCTCGGTGAGGGCGCCGGCGTCATCATCCTGGAGTCGGCCGAGCACGCCGCCAAGCGCGGCGCCCGCGTCTACGCGGAGGCGGTCGGCCAGGGCATCTCCGCCGACAGCCACGACATCGTGCAGCCGGAGCCGGAGGGCCGCGGCATCGCGCACGCCCTGCAGAACCTGCTGGACAACACCGACCTGGACCCGTCGGAGATCGTGCACGTCAACGCACACGCGACGTCGACGCCCGCCGGTGACATCGCCGAGCTGAAGGCGCTGCGCAAGGTGTTCGGTGACGACACCGACCACTTCGCCGTCTCCGGCACGAAGTCGATGACCGGGCATCTGCTCGGCGGCGCCGGTGGTGTCGAGTCCGTGGCGTCGGTGCTCGCGCTGTACCACCGCATGGCTCCGCCGACCATCAACGTCGAGAACCTCGACCCGGAGGCCGAGGGCACGGCCGACGTCGTCCGTGGTGAGGCGCGCAAGCTGCCGGTCGATGGCCGGATTGCCGCGCTGAACGACTCGTTCGGCTTTGGTGGGCACAACGTGGTGTTGGCCTTCCGCACGGTCTGACGCTCCGCTGAACGTGGGAGTGGGCCTGCCCCGGGGTTCTGGGGCAGGCCCACTTCGTTTTTCGCGTGTGTATGTGTGTGGCGTGGTGGGTGATTGCGGGTGCGGATTCGCTGTGGCTGGGTTTGCGCAGTTCCCCGCGCCCCTGAAAAGCAGATCCCCGTGCGGGATTACACCACCTGGTGGAGCCAGCGGACTGGGGCGCCTTCGCCGGCGTAGCGGAAGGGCTCCAGTTCGTCGTCCCAGGGCTTGCCGAGGAGGGAGGCCAGTTCGGCCTCCAGGTCCGTCTCGCCGGCCTTGGAGCGGGTCAGTGCGGCGCGCAGGCGGTCCTCCGGGATGAGGATGTCGCCGTGGACGCCGGTGATGGCGTGGAAGATGCCGAGTTCGGGGGTGGCGCTGTAGCGCTCGCCCTCGGCGGCGGCGCAAGGTTCGGCCGTCACCTCGAAGCGCAGCAGCTGCCAACCGCGCAGCGCGGACGCCAGCTTGGCCGCGGTGCCCGCCTCGGCCCGCCAGGAGAACTCTGATCTCCAGGTGCCCGGCGCCGCGGGCTGCCTGATCCAGTCGAGGCTGACGCGCGCGCCGAGTACGCCCGCGACCGCCCATTCGACGTGCGGGCACAGCGCGCGCGGAGCGGAGTGCACGTACAGAACTCCACGTGTCGTCACCGGGACCTCCAGTGTGGGTCGAGGTTCGCCTTCCCCAGCGGCCTCGCGCCCGTGCCGAGCCTTCTTCCCTCTTGTCCTGAACGACCTTGTCCGGAACGAAAAGGTCCAGACAAAAAGGGACACATCTGACGTGTAGTAATTTAGCGGAACCGGTACAGCGGGCCCCCAGTGGGTCGACCGGGGATCCCGGGGCGAGGCTATCGCGCAGCAGCGCAAGGAGTGTGACGTACTGTCGGTCCCGGGGCTCACAAACACCGACCTTTCACCCGGCGGGAGGCAACCCCGCCCCCGCGGGCGACGTCAGACGGGTCGGGTAAGGGTGGTGAGGGCGAGCGAGAGGCAGGAGGGCCGATGCGGAAGCGTAGCGACCGTGGCGACCGGCCGTTCGCCGTTCGGGCCGCTGTCGCCGCTGTGACGGCGGCCGTGATCGGAGCCGGCTCGCTCGTCGCGTGCGACGCCACGGGTGACAACTCTCCCGGCCCCTCCGGCTCCCCTAGCTCCGCGAAGCCGTCGCCGAAGCCCACTCCCACGTGGGACACGAAGCCCCGGTCGGTTGCCGCGGTGGGTGACTCGATCACGCGCGGCTTCGACGCGTGTTCGGTGCTCTCCGACTGCCCCAAGGTGTCGTGGGCGACGGGGACGGACAAGTCGGTCAAGAGTCTCGCCGTGCGGTTGCTCGGTGAGAGTCGCGCCAGGACGCACAGTTGGAACCACGCGCGGACCGGGGCGCGAATGGCCGATCTGCCCGCGCAGATGAGCCTGGCGGCGGCCGAGAAGCCGGAACTCGTGACGGTCATGGCCGGCTCGAACGACGCGTGCCGGCCCACGGCCGCCGGAATGACCCCTGTCGCGGACTTCCGGGCCGACTTCGAGGAATCCCTGCGCCAGTTGCGGCGCACGGCGCCCAAGGCACAGGTGTACGTCCTGAGCGTGCCGGATCTGAAGCGGCTCTGGTCGCAGGGGCGGGCGAACCCGCTGGGCAAGCAGGTGTGGAAGCTCGGCATCTGCGCGTCGATGCTGGCCGATCCGGACGATCTGAACGCCGCGGCCACCGCGCGGCGGGACTCCGTGCAGGCGCGCGTGAGGGCGTACAACGACGTGCTGCGCGAGGTCTGCGCGAAGGACAAGAAGTGCCGGTACGACGGCGGGGCCGTGTTCGGGTACAAGTTCGGGCAGGCGCAGTTGAGCGAGTGGGACTGGTTCCACCCGAGCGTGAACGGGCAGGCCCGGCTCGCCGCGCTCGCGTACCGCGGGGTGACGGCCGAACGGCCGTAGCAACCTCCCGACCAGGGACCGGGCGCGCGGGCGTAGGGTCGCGATCATGAGCAGCGAACTCTTCGGCACCCTGCCCGACCCCGACCGCACGCCCGTCCACCGTTGGACCCTGGAGCGGGACGGAGTGCGGGTACGCATCCTGACGTACGGCGGGATCCTGCAGTCGGTGGAGGTGCCCGACCGGGACGGCGCCGTGGCCGACGTGGTGCTCGGGTTCGCCGATCTCGACGGGTATCTGACGCACCCGGAGCCGTATCTGGGCGCGGTGGTCGGGCGGTACGCGAACCGGATCGCCGGCGGCCGGTTCACGCTGGACGAGCGGATCTACCACCTCGCGCAGAACAACGGTCCGAATTCGCTGCACGGCGGTGAGCGCGGCTTCGACAAGCGGGTGTGGGACGCCGAGGCCGTCGGCGAGCACGGGGTGCGGCTGAGCCGTGTGTCGCCGCACGGCGAGGAGGGGTTCCCCGGGCGGGTCGAGGTCTCGGTGACGTACGCGTTGGAGGCGGGTGGGGCGCTGCGGATCTCGTACGAGGCCGTGACCGATGCGCCGACGCATCTGAACCTGACCAATCACACGTACTGGAATCTCGGCGGGGCCGCGTCCGGGAGCGCGGGCGGTCATGAGCTGCGGATCGACGGTGGGCGGGTGACGGCCGTCGACGAAGGGCTCATTCCGACCGGGGAGCTGGTTGATGTGGGCGGGACGCGGTTCGACTTCCGGGAGAGCCGGAAGGTGGGGGGCGGGTACGACCACAACTATGTGCTCGACAAGGGCGTTGGCGGCGAGGCCGTGGAGGTGGCCGAGTTGCGGGATCCGGCGTCGGGGCGGGTGCTGGTGGTGGGGACGACCGAGCCGGGTGTGCAGTTGTATACGTCGGACGGGTTCGATGCGGCGCTGCCGTTTGCGCCCGGGGACGGGATCGCGTTGGAGACGCAGCACTTTCCGGATTCGCCGAATCGGGCGGAGTTTCCGTCGACCGTGCTGCGGCCGGGGGGCGTGTACCGGTCGCAGACGGTGTATCGGTTCGGGAACCGGGGTTGACGACTCGGGGCTCTGCCCCGGACCCCGCGCCTCAATCGCCGGCGGGGCTGAAAAGATCGGGGCTATGCCCCAAACCCCGCTGCTCAATCGCCGCAGGGGCTTTAAGGAGTGCAGAGGCTCGATTGGCGGATGTCCGTCAGGGAGCGGCCTGCCAGGAGTTCGTACGGGCCGGTTCCCAAGGACCATGTGTGCGTCGTCTCGTCCCAGGTTTCGAAGGCGCGGCGGGGGAGGTCGATGGTGGCCGAGGCGGTTTCGCCGGGGGCCGCGGTGACCGTGGTGAAGCCGGCGAGCCAGCGGGAGGGGCGGGTCTCGTCGTGGTCGACCAGGGACAGGTAAAGCTGGACGACCTCGCGGCCGGGGCGGGAGCCCGTGTTGCGGACGCGGACCGTGGCCGTGGTGCCGTGGACCTCGAGCGACTCGTACGTCCAGTCGGTGTAGCCGAGGCCGTGGCCGAAGGGGTAGGCGGGGACCGCGCCCGACCTCTCCCAGGCGCGGTAGCCGATGAAGACGTCCTCGGTGTACGGGAGTTCGCCGTCGACCGGGGTCACCTGGGTGACCGGGGCGTCGGCCAGCGAGCCCCACGTGGTGGGGAGGCGGCCGCCCGGTTCCTCGGCACCCGTGAGGACGTCGGCGAGGGCCGCGCCGCCCTCCTGGCCGGGGAACCACGACAGCAGCACGGCGGCGACGTCCTCGCGCCACGGCATCTCCACCGGGGAGCCGGAGTTGACGACGACCACGGTGTTCGGGTTGGCGGCGGCCACCGCGTGCACCAACTCGTCCTGGCGGCCCGGGAGTCGGAGGTCGGCGCGGTCGAAGCCCTCGGACTCCACGCGGTCCGTCGTGGCGACCACGACGACGGCGACCTCGGCGTCGCGCGCGGCGGCGACGGCCTCGGCGAGCAGGGTGTCCTCGTCCTGACGCGGGTCGAGGTGCACGAGGCTGAACAGCACCGCGGGCAGCGGCATCGCGAGGGACTTGTCGAGGGTGTGGAGCAGGGAGATCTCGACCGGCTGCCCGCCCGCGAGCGTCACCTTGCCGCGTTCCACCGGGGCGCCGAAGAAGGCTTCGAAGGGGTCGGACTCGGGGCCCATGGCCTGCACCCCCTCGTACAGGACGGTGCCGTCGACGGTGAGGGTGAAGGCGCCGAGGCCGCGCGTTCCGAAGGCGTGGTCGCCGCTCTCGCGCGGCGTGAAGGTGCCGGTCACCTCGATGCTGTGCAGGGCCTCGTGGGTGACGCCGGCGGGCAGGTCGTCGCCCAGCCACTGGACCTGGCCGTTCGGGAGCGTGCCCTCCCCCAGGACGGCGCCTTCGGCGTCGCGGCAGACGGCGCGGAGCGTGAACCCCTTGTCGGCGACGGCCAGTTCATCGCTCGGGTCGGCGCCGACGCTGTAGGTCAGCGAGGGCAGCGCGGCGGTCAACCCGTCGAGCGGCGAGACGATTCGGGACGGGAAGACGGTGGCTGAGCCGCCGCCGAGGACGCGGGCGTCGCGCGCGGCGGCCCCGATGAGGGCGACCCGGGCGTCCGAACTCAGCGGCAGCACCCCGGAGTTACGGACAAGGACGAAGGCGCGGTGGGCGATCTCGCGGGCCAGGGCCTCGCCGTCGACCTCCGCCGGAAGCCCCGAAAGAGGCACGACGGGTTCCGCGCCTTCCAGGGCGCCGACGCGGGCGGCGAGCCGCAGCACATTGCGTACGGCCCCGTCGACCTCGGACTCGTCGACCTCGCCGGAGCGGACGGCCTCCACGAGGGCCGGGCCGTACACCGTCTGCGGGCCGGGCATCGCGGCGTCCAGGCCGCCCTTGATGTCCCCGACGGTCGAGCGGGCGGCCATCCAGTCGGAGACGTTGAAGCCGTCGAAGCCCCATTCGCCGCGCAGGATCTCGTTGACGAGGTAGCGGTGTTCGGTCATCGAGGTGCCGTTGACCGAGTTGTAGGCGGTCATGACGCCCCACGGGTGGGCGTTCTTGACGATGGCCTCGAAGGGCGCCAAGTACAGCTCGCGCAGGGCCCGTTCGGATACCAGGTTGTTCACCGTGAAGCGGTCCGTCTCGGCGTCGTTCGCCACGTAGTGCTTCATGGTGGTGCCGACGCCGCCGGACTGCACGCCTTGGACGTAGCCGGTGCCCATGACCCCGGCGAGGTACGGGTCCTCGCTGTACGTCTCGAAGTGGCGGCCGCCGAGCGGGGAGCGGTGCAGGTTCACGGTCGGGGCGAGCAGCACGTGGACGCCCTTGCGGCGGGCCTCCTGGGCGAGCAACTCGCCTGCACGGCGGGCCAGTTCGGGGTCCCAGGTGGCGCCGAGCGCGGTCGGGGACGGCAGCGCGATCGACGGGTCGTCGGCGCTCCAGCGCACTCCGCGCACGCCGATGGGGCCGTCGGACATGACGAGGGACTTCAGGCCGATGTCGGGGACCGCGGGGAGCGACCACATGTCCTGGCCGCCGAGCAGCCGGGCCTTGGTGTCCAGGTCGAGCTTGCCGAGCGCGGCCTCGACCGCCGCCTCGCGGGCCCGGTCGGCCCGCCCCTTACCGTCGTCCGCCTGCTGCGCCATGCCGGCACCTCCTCGTCGAAGTCTGGGCACCTCCATCCTGCACCCGCTACTTGTAGAGCGGTAGGTTTCGTTACCTTTACGTAATCTACGAGGTCGGGGCATGTCACGGCCGTGACGTACCGTGACCGCATGAGCAGCACCAGGACCGCCAGGAGCCAGGAACGTCGGGCCGAGATCTTGCGGGCCGCGCTCGACGTCATCGCCGAGCGCGGCTACCGGGGCGCGAGCCTGGCGGCGGTGGCCGAGCGCGTGGGGCTGACCCAGCAGGGGCTGCTGCACCACTTCCCCACGAAGGAGGCGCTGCTCGTCGCCGTCCTCGAGGAGCGCGACCAGTGGGACTCGGTACCCAGCAGCCAGTGGCGGCTCGATCTGCTCGGCACGCTGGTCGAGTACAACGCGATGCGGCCCGCGATCGTGCAGACCTTCTCGGCGCTGCTCGGCGAGTCGGTGACCGAGGGGCACCCGGCGCGGGAGTTCTTCACGCGGCGCTACGCCGACGTACGGGGGGCGATGGCGGAGGTGCTGCGCGCCGAGTACGGGGAGCGGCTGCCGGGCGGGCTCACGCCCGAGCGGGCCGCGCCGCTGCTCGTCGCGGTGCTGGACGGACTGCAGTACCAGTGGCTGCTCGACCCGGAGGCCGTGGACATGCCCGGCGCGGTGCGCGACTTCCTGGAACTGCTCGCCGTGGAGGGCTAGTCGGGGCCGATGTGGCTAGTTGGTCCAGCCCTGGCCGTGCTGCGGGCCCGACCACTGCGCGCTCTGACCCTGCCCCTGGCCGTGCGCACCCTGAACCGGCCCCTGCCCCTGGCCCTGGCCATAAGCGGCCGGCCACTGCGCCTCGGGGCCCGGCGTCTGCGCGTGCGCCTGCGCCTGCGCCGGTTCCGGGCCGCCCGATTCACCCTCCAGCTCGCGGACCATCAGCGTCGCGCCCGCCACCGCCCCGGGCATCAGGAACACCGCGACGAACGGGACCAGGAACGCGAGGGCCAGCGGCGTACCGAAACCCCATGCGAGACCCCGCCGCGAGCGCAACACCGCAAGGCGCTCACGGACTTCGCGGTTGCGACGCTGCCACGCCACCGACGTCAGCTCCTCCGTGAGGAAGTAGCCGGTGACGAAGAAGCCGATGACCGGGATCACGGTCTGGCCGATGAAGGGGATGAATCCGAGCGCGAAGAGGAGGATCCCCCACAGGACGGCGCGCACGAGCAGCCGCAGGCTGTCGCGGGCCGAGATCCACAGTTCACGCATGAGCGAGAGGCCGGACTCCGGCGCGTACCCACCGCTCTCGGCCCGGTCGACCTCCTCGGACAGCGACTCGTAGAAGGGCTGGCCGATCAGCAGGGTCACCGCGGTGAAGGTGAGCACCGCGAGGAGCAGGGCGAGGGCGAAGAGGACCGCCGTGAGGAAGCCGCGGAAGACGCCCTGCCACGGGGAGGTCCAGTCGTCGGCGAACGGGGTGGACCAGGAGATGAAGTCGCCGCCCCAGACACCGAGGCAGACCAGCGCCGCCGCGTACAGGACGAGGGTGATCAGTCCCGGCAGCAGGCCCCAGCCGTACTGCTTTCCGTGCTGGGCAACCCAACGCTGCCCCTTCATCAAATAGCCGAAGCCCGCCCCGAGATCACGCATGGCGCAAACCTTACGGGACGGGCCCGGCCCACAGAAAAGACCGGCGGATCAGGCTCAGACGGTGAGCGTGACCGTGATGTTGCCGCGGGTGGCCTTGGAGTACGGGCAGACCTGGTGGGCCTTCTCGACCAGGGACTTGGCGGTGGCCGCGTCCACGTTCGGGATCGCGGCGGAGATCTCGACGATGATGCCGAAGCCGTCGTCGTTCTTGCCGATGCCGACGTTGGCCGTGACGGTCGAGCCGGACACGTCCGCGCCCTCCTGGCGGGCGACGACGGCGAGCGCGCCCTGGAAGCAGGCGCTGTAGCCGGCCGCGAAGAGCTGCTCGGGGTTGGTGCCCGCGCCGGAGCCGCCCTGCTCCTTGGGCGGGTTGACGACGAGGTCGAGCTTGCCGTCGCTGGTGGAGACGCGGCCGTCGCGGCCGTTCTCCGCGGTGGCGGTGGCGGTGTAGACGACGTCGGACTGCGTGATGGCCATGGCCGTACTCCCTGATTCCAGAATGCGGAAAGTGTCATCCGTTAGATGGAAGCAGCGTATCGAATGCACGGAGGAACGAAAGTGGCCCCCGTCACAGAGGACGAGGGCCACCCGGCAAGAACGCGGAACATCAAGCGCGGAACATCAAGCGCGGAACGTCAGAGCTTGACGACCATCTTGCCCGTGTTGTCGCCGCGCAGTACCCCGAGGAACGCCTCCAGGTTGTTCTCGATGCCCTCGACGAACGTCTCGCGGTACTTCAGCTCGCCGGAACGGACCCACGCTCCGACCTCCTGCACGAACTGCGGCTGCAGGTCGTAGTGGTCGCCGACGAGGAAGCCCTCGATGCGGCCGCGGGTCTGGATCAGGCGGGAGAGGTTGCGCGGGCCCGGGGCCGGCTCCGTGTTGTTGTAGACGGAGATCTGGCCGCAGATGGCGATGCGGCCGTCGCGGTTCAGGCGCGCGATGGCGGCCTCGAGGTGGTCACCGCCGACGTTGTCGAAGTAGACGTCGATGCCGTCGGGGGCCGCCTCCTTCAGGAGGGTGTGGACGTCGCCCGTCTTGTAGTTGAAGGCGGCGTCGAAGCCGTACTCCTCGAGGAGCAGCTTGACCTTCTCGTCCGAGCCGGCCGAGCCGATGACGCGCGAGGCGCCCTTGAGCTTGGCGATCTGGCCGACCTGACCGCCGACCGCACCGGCCGCGCCGGAGACGAAGACGCTGTCGCCCTCCTTGAAGTCCAGCGTGCGCAGCAGGCCCGCGTACGCGGTGAGGCCCGTCATGCCGAGCACACCGAGGTACGTGGACAGGGGCGCGGCATCCGGGTCGACCTTCACGGCCTGCTTCGCGTCGAACGTCGCGTACTCGCGCCAGCCGAAGAAGTGCAGCACGTGGTCGCCGACGGACACGCCCTCGTCGTTCGAGGCGAGGACGACGCCGACGGCGCCGGCCTGCATGGGCTTGCCCAGCTCGTACGGGGCGACGTACGACTTCGCGGCGCTCATCCGGCCGCGCATGTACGGGTCCACGGATACGTACAGGTTCTTGACCAGGACCTGGCCGGGGCCCGGCTCGGCCACCGGGGCCTCGCGCAGCTCGAAGTCCTCGGGCTTCGGCCAGCCGACGGGGCGGCTGAGCAGGACCCACTCGCGGCCGGTGGTGGGGATCTGGGGGGTGTCGGCGGTCATGCGCTGATCCTTTGTCGAGGGGGCGGAAGCACGTGGGCCGAAGCATGCGAAAAATACTTCAGTACCTGAAACAACAATGCTCCTGAATATTTCATGATGTCAAGCAACTGGGTACCCTGGTGCGTATGGCCGCCACGCGTACCCCCCGCACGGACCCCCTCACGCTCGAGGTCGTCGAGCTCATCGGGGAGATCGTCGCGCGCTACCACCAGGAGTACGAGGAGGCCGCCTCGCGGCACGGGCTCACCGGGGCGCAGGCGCGGGTGCTCGGGCTGCTGTCCCTGGGACCGCTGCCGATGCGGCAGGTGGCGCAGCGGCTGAAGTGCGAGCCGTCGAACGTGACGGGGATCGTGGACCGGCTGGAGGCCCGCGACCTCGTGGAGCGGCAGCCCTCGCCGGGCGACCGCCGGGTGAAGGTGGCCGCCGCCACCGCGGAGGGGCGGCGGATCGCGCGGGCCCTGCGCGAGTCGCTCGACTTCGCGCGGGAGCCGCTGGCCGGGCTTTCGCAGGAGGAGCGGGTGGCGTTCCGGGACATGTTGCGGCGGATGCTCGGGACGGACGTCGGGGCGGTCTGACCGCAGCCCGTTACGCGCACCGCCAGGAGCGCTCTACGTGCACCACCACAGGAAGCGCTCGCACGACTCCGAAGGGCTCGGCTCCGCCGTGGGCGTGGCGGACGACGAGCGGGAGGGTGAGGGCGTCGGCCGGGAGCTCGCGGAGGTGCGCGGTTCGGACGTGGTCGGGGCGGGGCGCGTCGCCCGGTGCGTCGTGTCGGCGTCCACAGGACCGGAGGTCGGTGTGCGCTCCGGTGGCGTCGAGGCGGGGGCCGATGACGTACGAGAGGCGCGGGACGCGGGTGGGGTGGAGCGTTCGGCCGTGGTGGACGGGGACACGGAGTCGGCGCCCTTCGTAGGGGCCTCGGAGATGTCGGGAGCCGCCTGGGCGTGGGATCCACCCCCGGAGGGCCCCTCCCCCAGCCGGGCGACGCCGAGGCCGACGCCGCCGGCGACGAGCGCGATACCCGCCGTGGTGAGGAGGACGCGCCCGCGCCGCCGGGACCGAGCGGAGCGGCGTGTCGAGCGGTGCGCGCGGCGCCGGACCCGCGCCCGGACCGGCGCGGTCTCCTGGCCCGGCTCCTCCTCCGCCGCCCCCTCGTGCGAGGCGACCCACTCCCCGTAGGCCCGCACGGCCTCTTCCGGCGTGCCGCAACCCGGGCAGGCCAGGGCCCCGTTGAGATGTCTGCGGCACGGATGGCAGTAGTCGTCCATGACCAACGGAGGCTATGCGCGGGGCTGGTGGGAGAAAATGCCTGTCCTGTGAAACTTCTGCACGGAACGCGACGCCGATCGACCGGCCCTCGATCACTCCCAGTCCGGTCCGGACCCATTGACAGCCCTGTGAGGCCGACTTACTGTCTCGCCAGCATTTCGAACGTGTGACGAAATTTCGAACAGCACAGGGGGCAACTGCCTTGCGGATCACGGGAATCAGCACGCACGTGGTCGGGACTCCGTGGCGGAACCTGACCTACGTACAGGTGCACACCGACGAAGGACTCACCGGTGTCGGCGAGACCCGGATGCTGGGCCACACCGATGCGCTCATCGGTTACTTGCACGAGGCCCAGGCCAACCACATTGTCGGCTCCGACCCGTTCGCCGTCGAGGACCTCGTACGGCGGATGAAGTACGGCGACTACGGCCGGGCCGGCGAGATCGTCATGTCCGGCATCGCCGTGATCGAGATGGCCTGCTGGGACATCAAGGGCAAGGCCCTCGGCGTGCCGGTGTGGCAGCTGCTCGGCGGCAAGGTGACCGACAAGGTCAAGGCGTACGCGAACGGCTGGTACACCACCGAGCGCACGCCGGAGGCGTACCACAAGGCTGCGCAGGCGGTCATGGAGCGCGGGTACAAGGCGCTGAAGATCGACCCGTTCGGCACCGGGCACTTCGAGCTCGACCACGAACAGTCCCTGTACGCCGTCTCGTTGATCGAGGCCGTGCGCGACGCCATCGGGCCCGACGCCGAGCTGATGCTGGAGATGCACGGGCGGTTCTCCCCCGCCACGGCGATCCGGCTCGCCCGCGACCTGGCGCCCTTCAACCCGGCGTGGCTGGAGGAGCCGGTGCCGCCGGAGAACCTCAAGGCGCTGGAGAAGGTGGCCGCGAAGGTGGAGATGCCGGTGGCGACCGGTGAGCGGATCCACGACCGGATCGAGTTCCGGGAGCTGTTCGAGAACCAGGCCGTCGACATTCTGCAGCCGGACGTCGGCCACATCGGCGGCATCTGGGAGACGCGGAAGCTGGCCGCCACCGCGGAGACGCACTACATGCTGGTGGCTCCGCACAACGTGGGCGGGCCTGTGCTGACCGCCGCCTCCCTCCAAGTCGGCTTCACCTCGCCCAACTTCAAGATTCTCGAGCACTTCAACGACTTCGCCGACGCGGAGATCAAGAAGGTCGTGAAGGGGGCGCCGCAGGTCGTCGACGGCTACTTCGAGCTGTCCCACGAGCCGGGCCTCGGCGTGGAGCTGGATGTCGACGCCGCGGCCGAATTCCCGCAGCAGCAGGCGCGGTTCGACCTGTGGGCCGAGGGCTGGGAGAAGCGCGATCCGAAGGCGGCGTCGTGAGCTCCGCCGTCGTCGTCGAGGCGCCGGGCAAGCACCGGGTCGTGCCGCACGAGCCCGCGGCGCCGGGCCCCGGCGAGGCGCAGGTGCGGGTGCACGCCGTGGGGATCTGTGGCAGCGACCGCGAGGTGTACCAGGGCAACAGGCCCGAGGGGTACGTGCGTTACCCGTTGACGCCGGGGCACGAGTGGTCCGGCGTGGTCGACGCGGTGGGCGCCGGGGTGCCGGCGTCCCTGGCCGGGCGGAAGGTCGTCGGCGAGGGGTTCCGCAACTGCCAGGTGTGCGCGCGGTGCCATGCCGGTGAGACGACGCTGTGCACCGACGGGTACGAGGAGACCGGGTTCACCCAACCCGGCGCGATGGCAACGACGTTGACGCTTCCCGCGCGGCTGCTGCACACGCTGCCCGACGACGCCGACCTCACCGCCGCCGCGCTACTCGAACCGGCCGCGTGCATCGCCGCCGCCGCGATCAAGGCGGAGGCGAGGCCCGGGGAGCGGGTGGGGGTGGTCGGGACCGGGACGCTCGGGATGTTCGCCGTGCAGTTCCTCGCGGCGGCCTCGCCTGCGGAGCTGGTGGTGGTCGGTACGCGGGGGGAACGGGAGGATCTGGCGCGGAAGTTCGGCGGGACCGATTTCCGGCTGCGTACGGACGAGCTGCCGGACGACCTCGACGTCGTCATCGAGACCGCCGGGTCCGCCTCGGCGGCGCGTACGGCCGCGTCGTTGCTGCGGCGGGGCGGGCGGCTCGTGCTCACCGGGATTCCGGCGGCCGGGGCGGCGGAGGGTCTTGATCCGACGGATCTTGTGGTGCGGCAGTTGGAGGTGCGGACCGTGTTCGGGGCGGCGGCGGATGCGTGGGGGCATGCGGTGCGGATGTTCGGGGCGGGGTTGCTCGATCCGTTGCCGCTGGTGACGCATCAGGTGCCGTTGGAGCGGTTTGCCGAGGCGATCGAGTGGGTGGGGGCGGGGGACCCTGCGGTCGGCAAGGTGTTGTTGCGGCCCTAGTCGAGGGCCGGCTGCGCCTGCGGCGGGCTTTCTTCCCCATGCCCGCCCCTTCCCGAAATGGCGCTTCGCGCCCCGTGGTTGAGGCCGCGGGGCTCCGCCCCGGACCCCGCGCCACAAACGCCGGCGGGGCTGGATTTAACCGAACCTCGTCCGAAATGTCGAACGACTCGTACTCGTAAAGGAACACCGTGACCGACACACCCCGCCGACCCGGCGAACCCGCTCTCTCCGCTCTCGGGCTCAGCGCTCCCGCGCACGAGCCCGGCGACGCCTCGCCGCACGCCTTCCCCGACGGTGGTACCTGGCGTACCGAGATTCCGTCGGTCGAAGGGCCGGAGGCCGTCGCCACCGTGCTCAAGGAGTCCTCGCGGCTCGACGTGCCCATTCACCGGATCAGTCAAGGCAGCGGCATCTGGATGCTGCGGGACGCCGAGATCCAGGAGATGGTCGAGGCGACCGCCGAACGGGACATCGAGCTCTGCCTGTTCACCGGGCCGCGCGGCACCTGGGACACCGGCGCCTCCGTGCGGACCGACTCGGGCGGCGCAGGGCTGCGCGCCCGTGGGCACGACGCCGTCGCCGGATGCGTCGAGGACGCCGTGCGGGCCACGGAGTTGGGCGTGAAGTGCCTGCTCGTCGCCGACGAAGGCGTGCTGTGGACGCTGCACCGGGCGCGCAGCCAGGGCATCATCCCGGCCGACACCACGCTCAAGGTGTCCGCGCTCGTCGGGCCCGTGAACCCGGCCGCGTACGCCGTGTACGAGCGGCTCGGGGCCGACTCGTTGAATGTGCCGAGTGATCTGACGCTCGCGCATCTCACCGAGATCCGGCGGGTCTCCGGCGCGCCCATGGACATGTACGTCGAGGCTCCCGACGACCTCGGCGGCTATGTCCGGATGTACGAGATCGCCGAACTGGTGCGTCGCGGCGCCCCGTTGTACCTGAAGTTCGGTCTCGCCAAGGCTCCGGCCATCTACCCGTACGGCGCCCAGCTGCGCGACGTCACCCTGGACACCGCCCGCGAGCGGGTGCGCAGGGGTCGGCTCGCGCTCGACCTGCTGGAGCGGCACGGGGCTGCCGGCGGGATGTCGCCGCTGGGCTCGCGGCTGCCGGGAGCGCTGAGCCGGTTCGACACGGGCCAATAACGTTCCGGGCACGGAACTTCCCAGAACTGGACAGGGCCGCGCAGAATCCAACGCATCTGCACTCGTCAACCCGCGCTCCGCGCAAGGGACTTCGCACCACCCGCATTTGTGCACTCACACATCAAGGATGATGACCATGCGAAACCGTCGAGCCGTTCTCACCGCGATAGCCGCCTCCGCCTCCCTCGCGCTCACCCTGTCCGCCTGCGGCCAGAGCGGCGAGGGCGGGAGCAAGGACGAGAAGAAGAGCGCGAAGGGCTCCACCGTCGGCATCGCGATGCCGACCAAGTCCTCCGAGCGGTGGATCGCCGACGGCAATAACGTTGTCAAGTCGCTGAAGGCAAAGGGTTACAAGACCAAGCTGGCGTTCGGTGAGGACGACCCCGACCAGCAGGTCTCCCAGATCGAGAACATGATCACCCAGGGCGTCTCGGCGCTGATCATCGCCTCGATCGACAACAAGTCGCTCACCAACGTGCTGCAGGAGGCGAAGGACGCGAACATTCCGGTGATCGCGTACGACCGCCTGATCCTGGACTCGAAGAACGTCGACTACTACGCGACGTTCGACAACGAGAAGGTCGGCCAGCTCCAGGCCGGCGCCATCGTCAAGAAGCTGGGCCTCGACAGCGGCAAGAAGGGCCCGTTCAACCTGGAGCTGTTCGCCGGTTCCAACGACGACAACAACACCAAGTACTTCTTCAACGGCGCGATGTCGGTGCTCAAGCCGTACATCGACAAGAAGCAGCTGGTCGTCAAGTCGGGGCAGACCAAGCTCAACCAGGTCACGACGCTGCGCTGGGACGGCGCCACCGCGCAGAAGCGCATGGACGACATCCTCACCTCCACGTACAAGAGCGAGAAGGTCGACGCGGTGCTCTCGCCGTACGACGGCATCTCCATCGGCATCCTGTCGGCGCTGAAGTCCGACGACTACGGCACGAAGGCGAAGCCGCTGCCGGTGGTCTCCGGTCAGGACGCCGAGGTCGCCTCCGTGAAGTCGATCATCGCGGGCCAGCAGTACTCGACCGTCTACAAGGACACCCGCAAGCTCGCCGAGGTCTCGGTGGACATGGTCGACGACGTGCTCAACGACAAGAAGCCCAAGGTCAACGACACCAAGACGTACGACAACGGCGCCAAGGTCGTCCCCTCGTACCTGCTGACCCCGGTCAGCGTCGACAAGACCAACTACCAGAAGACGCTGATCGACAGCGGCTACTACACCAAGTCCGACCTGGGCATGAAGTAGCCCGTCCACGCCTCAGAGAAGGGCACGACCATGGCGGGACCCGTCCTGGAAATGCGCTCGATCGTCAAGACCTTTCCCGGCGTCAAGGCGCTGTCGGACGTCTCCCTGAGCGTCCGTCCCGGCGAGGTCCACGCCATCTGCGGGGAGAACGGCGCCGGAAAGTCCACCCTCATGAAGGTGCTCTCCGGCGTCCACCCGCACGGAAGTTACGAAGGGGACATCCTCTTCGAGGGGGAGCACTGCGAGTTCAAGGACATCAACGCCAGTGAGGCGCGCGGCATCGTCATCATCCACCAGGAGCTGGCGCTCGTGCCGTTCCTGTCGATCGCCGAGAACATGTTCCTCGGCAACGAGCACGCGAGCCGCGGCTTCATCAACTGGCACGAGACATTGGGACACGCGACGCGCCAGCTGCGCCGGGTGGGCCTGAACGAGAACCCCAACACCCGCGTCGCCGACATCGGGGTGGGCAAGCAGCAGCTCGTGGAGATCGCCAAGGCGCTCGCCAAGGAGGTGAAGCTGCTCATCCTGGACGAGCCGACGGCGTCCCTGAACGACGAGGACTCCGACACGCTCCTCGATCTGATCCTGGAGCTGAAGGACCAGGGCATCACCTCGATCATCATCTCGCACAAGCTGAACGAGATCCGCAAGGTCGCCGACTCGGTGAC
The DNA here is from genome assembly GCF_054871485.1 of Streptomyces sp. UC4497. Classification (NCBI taxonomy): domain Bacteria; kingdom Bacillati; phylum Actinomycetota; class Actinomycetes; order Kitasatosporales; family Streptomycetaceae; genus Streptomyces; species Streptomyces sp. UC4497. Next base: position 111,942 of record NZ_JBTYHB010000012.1, read on the forward strand.
GATCCTGCGCGACGGGCACACCGTCGAGACCCTCGATGTGCGGGCCCCGGAGACCACCGAGGACCGGATCATCTCCGGCATGGTCGGCCGCGACCTGGACAACCGCTTCCCCGACCGCACCCCGCACCAGCCGGAGGCAGGCGCCGCGCCCGCCATGGAGATCCGCAACTGGACGGTGCACCACCCCATCGACCGTGAGCGCAAGGTCGTCGACGACGTCTCGCTCAGTGTGCGCCGCGGCGAGATCGTCGGCATCGCGGGCCTGATGGGCGCGGGCCGCACCGAGCTGGCGATGAACGTCTTCGGGCGTACGTACGGCAGGTATGCGGGTGGAGTGGTCCTGAAGGACGGCAAGGAGATCCGTACCAGGCACGTCTCCGACGCCGTCGGCCACGGGATCGCGTACGTCACCGAGGACCGCAAGCACTACGGCCTCAACCTCATCGACACCATCGGCCGCAACATCACGATGAGCGCCCTGGACAAGGTCGCCAAGCGCGGGATCGTCGACGAGCACGAGGAGCGGCAGGTCGCCGAGGGCTACCGCAAGTCGATGAACATCAAGGCCCCCACGGTGTTCGAGCCGGCGGGCAAGCTGTCGGGCGGCAACCAGCAGAAGGTCGTCCTCAGCAAGTGGATCTTCGCCGGGCCCGATGTGCTGATCCTCGACGAGCCGACGCGTGGCATCGACGTCGGCGCCAAGTACGAGATCTACACGGTCATCGACAAGCTGGCCGCCGAGGGCAAGGCGGTCGTCTTCATCTCCTCCGAGCTGCCCGAACTGCTCGGCATGTGCGACCGCATCTACACGATGGCCGCGGGCCGCCTGACCGGCGAGCTGCCGCGCGCCGAGGCGACGCAGGAATCGCTGATGCGACTGATGACGAAGGACAAAGAGGTAGCACGATGAGCACGAACGTCACGAGCAAGGTCCCGGCGGACGCGCCACCGCCGCCGCCGCGCAAGGCCGGCGACGCGGCCGGTGGCGGGCTGCTCCAGCTCGTCGTCGCCGGCATGCGCCGCAACATGCGCCAGTACGGGATGCTGATCGCGCTCGGCCTGCTGGTCGCCGTCTTCGCCGTGTGGACCGACGGTGACCTGATCCTGCCGCGCAACGTCTCCAACCTGGTGCTGCAGAACAGCTACATCCTGATCCTCGCGATCGGCATGATGCTGGTCATCATCGCGGGCCATATCGACCTGTCCGTCGGCTCGTTGACGGCGTTCGTCGGCTCGATGGCGGCGGTCCTCACGGTCAGCCACGACGTGTCCTGGCCCGTCGCCATGATCCTCTGCCTGGTGATGGGCGGCATCGCCGGTTCGATCCAGGGCTGGCTCATCGCGTACGGCGGCATACCGTCGTTCATCGTGACCCTGGCCGGCATGCTGGTGTGGCGCGGGCTCACCGAGATCCTGCTCAAGGGGCAGACGCTCGGCCCGTTCCCGGACGGCCTGCAGAGTCTCGGCAACGGCTTCCTGCCGGCGGTCGGCCCGAACACCAACTACCACAACCTCACCCTGCTGCTCGGCGTCGTGCTCGCCGCCGCCGTGGTGTGGCAGGAGCTGCGCGACCGTCGCCGGCAGCGCGAATTCTCCCTGGACGTCGTCCCGTTCAACCTGTTCATGCTGAAGCTGGTCGCGATCGTCGCGGCGATCGCGGTCGTGACGCTGCTGCTCGCCAGCTACAAGGGCACCCCGATCGTCCTGATCGTCCTCGGCGTCCTGGTGGTCGGCTACGGCTATGTGATGCGCAACTCGATCTTCGGGCGGCACATCTACGCGATCGGCGGCAACCTGCCGGCGGCGAGGCTCTCCGGCGTGAAGAACAAGAAGGTCACCTTCTACGTCTTCCTGAACATGGGCGTGCTCGCGGCCCTGGCGGGTCTGGTCGTCGCCGCCCGCCTGAACGCGGCCTCGCCGAAGGCGGGCCTCAACTTCGAACTCGAGGCGATCGCCGCGTCGTTCATCGGCGGCGCGTCGATGAGCGGCGGCGTCGGCACCATCCTCGGCGCGATCATCGGCGGTCTCGTCCTCGGCGTGCTGAACAACGGCATGAACCTGCTCGGCGTCGGCTCCGACTGGCAGTCGGTGATCAAGGGCCTGGCCCTGCTCGCCGCGGTCGGCTTCGACGTGTGGAACAAGCGCAAGTCCGGTTCGTAAGTCAGTTTCGTTACTCACTTTCAGGAGCCGCACAGATGGAACTGAGCAGACGTACGGTCATGGCATCCGCCGCGGCGGCCGGTGTCGCAGCCACCGCGCTCGGCGGCACGGCACACGCGTCGGGGAGCACCTCCGCGAACGCGTCGGGAAGCAGGAAGCCCGTGAAGGAGTCCTTCGGCAAGCTCGCCGACGGCACGAAGATCTACCGCTGGTCGCTGGAGAACGGCGGCACTCGACTGAAGGTCCTGAACTACGGCGGCATCGTCCAGTCGCTCGAACTCCCGGACCGGCACGGCCGGTACGTGAACGTCTCCCTCGGCTACGACACCGTCGAGGAGTACGTGGCGGGCACCACGTTCTTCGGCGCCACCATCGGCCGCTACGGAAACCGCATCGCCAAGGGGAAGTTCACCCTGGACGGCAAGGCGTACCAGGTCTCCGTGAACGACGGCGAGAACTCGCTGCACGGCGGCGCCAAGGGCTTCAACACCCGGGTGTGGGACATCGAGCCCTTCACCTCCGGCTCCGACGTCGGCCTGCACATGCACTACACGTCCGTCGACGGCGAGATGGGCTACCCCGGCACGCTGAAGACGACCGTCACGTACACGCTGACGGCGCGCGGCGACTGGCGCGTGGACTACGAGGCGACGACGGACAAGGCGACCGTCGTGAACCTCACCAACCACACGTACTTCAACCTCGCGGGCGAGGGCAGCGGCACGATCTACGATCACGAGCTGACGCTGGCCGCCTCCCGCTACACGCCCACCGACGCGGGGCTCATCCCGACCGGTGAGCTGGCGAAGGTGCAGGGCACCCCGTTCGACTTCCGCAAGGCGAAGGCGATCGGCCGCGACATCCGCACCAGCCACCCGCAGCTGATCACCGCCAAGGGCTTCGACCACAACTGGGTCATGGACAAGGGCATCACCGCGAAGCCGGTCCTCGTGGCGACGCTGCGCGATCCGGGCTCCGGCCGCAGCCTGAAGATCGCCACGGACCAGCCGGGCCTGCAGTTCTACTCGGGCAACTTCCTCGACGGCACGCTCGTCGGCCAGTCGGGGCGCACCTACCGGCAGGGCGACGGACTGGCCCTGGAGACCCAGCACTTCCCGGACTCGCCGAACCAGCCGAAGTTCCCTTCGACGGTGCTGCGTCCTGGTGAGACGTACCGGACGACGACGGTGCACTCGTTCGGCGTGTAAGCAGTTTCTGAACACGGCGGCGGCCGGGGCCCTTCGGGGTCCCGGCCGTTCGCGTGCCCGGCCTCAGTAGGCGACGGGCCAGCCGCTCCCCCAGTTCAGCAGGTTGACGCCCATCTTGGGCGCCCCGCCGTCCGTCCCGTCGTAGTAGTGGTAGACGAGCAGATCGCCGTCGGAGTCGGAGAGGACGGACTGGCCGCCGGGCCCGATGTACTTGCCGTGCGTGGCAAGCACCTCGGTGCCGCCGTTCTCCGTCATCCGGACGCCGTTCTTGTCGACGTAGGGTCCGGTCGGCGAACTCGCCCTGCCCACCTTGATCTTGTACGTGGACGAGGTGCCGGCGCAGCAGGTGTCGTACGAGGCGAAGAGGTAGTAGTACGCGCCGTGCTTGACGACCGCGGGGCCCTCGACGGCCTTCGTGCCCGTCGGCCTGGCGGCCAGCGAGCGGACGGCCTTGTCGGCGGCGTACTGCTTGCCCGTCGACGGGTCGAGCCTGATCATCTTGATGCCGGAGGACCAACTCCCGAACGACAGCCACCACTTGCCGTCGCCGTCCACGAAGAGGTTCGGGTCGATGGCGTTGTAACCGGAGGACGTGGTCGTGGCGTGCACAACGCCGTGGTCGGTCCAGGTGCCGGGCTGCCCACTCGGCGATGTCGCGAAGCCGATCGCCGAATGCGTCGAGCCGAAGGTCGAGACGGAGTAGTACATCAGGTACTTGCCGCCGTGGTACGAGACGTCGGGCGCCCACACGTCCTTGTCCGGGTTGTACGTCGACCACCACGACGGGAGCGTCGTGAAGGCGGCGCCCGCGCGCTTGAACGCCGTGCGGTCGGTGGAGGTGCGGGCCTCGACGCCGTTGTGCGTGGAGTAGACGACGTAGCCGCTCGACGTCTTGATCATCGACGGGTCGTGCACCGATACGTCGCCGGTGAGGACGCCGGAACCGGGGTAGGCGGCGTGGGCGCTGCCGGGGACGAGGGCGTAGGCGGTCGCGGCGGCGACGGCGGTGGCGAGCACCGGGAGCAGGCGGCGCTTGCGCAGTGCGTGGCGGCGGACGCGCGCTCTTCGTGTGGGGGTTTCATCCTTCATGCCGGTGAGTCGCCGCGGAGGGGGTGGAGGTTGCCGTGGGCGGGGCTGAGGTTGCTGGGGCGGGGGGGGTGCGGCGTCACGCACGTCACATTCGCCCCACGCGCTGAACACCGGCCGGCACACCCCCGTACTGATGCCCGACACCCACCCGGCCGATGGGAGGCATGTGATGAGCGGAAGCGTCGTCTCGCTGTTCCAGGGCTCGACGGCCCACTCCCCGTCGTACGGCCAGCTGACGCGGGCCGGAGCGGGCGGCGGCAGCGGCGGGGTCGTCGACTTCTGCATCCCCTGCAACCCCTACTTCCCCACCCCCGCGATGCTGGAGACACTCCGCGCCCGGCTGCACGAGATCCTGACGTACTACCCGAGCAGCGCCGAGCACATCACCGCCGAGCTGTGCCAGGTCCTCGGCCTCAATCCGCAGACCGTGGCGATGGGCAACGGCTCGACCGAACTCATCACCTGGATCGACCACTTGCTGGTCCGCGACTCCCTCGCCGTGCCGGTGCCGACGTTCGGCCGGTGGACGGACCAGCCGATGGAGACGGGCAAGCGGGTCGACATGTTCCCGCTGCCCGAGCGCGACGGGTTCGCGCTCGACCCGGCCGCGTACGCGGAGTTCATCCACGCGCGCGGCTCACGGGTCGCCGTCGTCTGCAACCCGAACAACCCGGACGGCGGCCTGCTCACCCGCCGGGCCCTGCTCTCCCTCGTCGACGAGCTGCGCCACCTGGACCTGATCGTCATCGACGAGTCGTTCCTCGACTTCGCCGACGCCGACGGCGGGCAGGACCCCAGCCTCGTACAGGAAGCGGTACTCCGCCCGAACGTGATCGTGCTGCGCAGCCTCGGCAAGAACTTCGGCCTGCACGGGGTCCGCTTCGGCTACCTGGTCGCGAACCCGGGCCTGGCCGGCCGGGTCCGCTCGGCGCTCCCCAAATGGAACCTCAACTCCTTCGCGGAGACCGTCGTCTTCATGCTCCGCGAGCACCGCCAGGAGTACGCCGACAGCCTCCGCCAGGTGACCCGCGACCGCCAGGAGATGCGCTGGCACCTGGCGCGCCTGCGCCCGCTCACCGTCTACCCCTCGCAGGGCAACTTCCTCTACGTGCGCCTGCCGGACGGCGTCGACGGCGTGGCGGTCCGCGACCGGCTGCTCGCCGAGCACAGTGTCCTGGTCCGCGAGTGCGGCAACAAGATCGGCTCGTCCAGCAGCTTCCTGCGCCTCGTGGTGCGACCCCAACCGGACGTCCTGCGCCTGGTGGCCGGCCTGGAGTCGCTCATGGGGAGCGGGAATGGAGTCGCCGTGCCCGAGCTGAGCGGAGGGACCACCTACAGCTCGGGCACGGCGGCGGTCGACCGCCTGATCACATCGGTGGGTTCCTAGGGGTTGCGCCAGGCGGCGGGATCCTCGGCCAGTTCCTTCACCGGGTCCGGCAGCCGGTCGTGCGCGAGATCGGCGAGCGTGACGCCCTCCAGGATCTTGCGCACGTTGGCCCGCAGCGCCACCCACAGCGGGAGCAGCGGTTCGGCGGGACCGGTGTAGCTGAGCGCGTTCGGCCGCTCACCCCGCACGGAGACGATGGGCCCCTCCACGGCGCGTACGACATCGGCGACGGTGATCTCGGCGGCGGGCCGGGCCAGCAGATACCCCCCGTTCCCACCCCGCTTGCTCACGACGATGCAGCCGCGCCGCAGATCGCTGAGGATCCCCTCCAGGAACTTGTGCGGAATCTCCTGCGCCGCGGCGACGGCCTCGGCCTTGATCGGGACACCGTCCCCCTCGGCATGAACGGTGATTTCCAGGCAGGCACGTACGGCGTAGTCGGCGCGGGCGGAGATCCTCATGCGCACATTGTGGTGGACGTTCGCGGCGCACGGTGCGGTGGATCTTGTTCGAGTCCTCAGCGGACCTTCCAGCATCTGGGAAACCCAGTCGTTCCCTACCATCCCCATAGGGATGGTGCGTACAGTCGCGACCATGGATTTCTCATGGGCGATAGTCGTCGCGGGTGCGCTCGTCGGTGTGGCAGTGGGCCTCACCGGCATGGGCGGCGGCGCGCTGATGACACCGATCATGGTGATGCTGTTCGGCGTCAATCCGACGGCGGCGATCGGCAGCGACCTGGCCACCTCCGTCTTCATGAAGCCCTTCGGGGCGGCAGTGCACCAGCGCGCTGGCACCGTGCGCTGGGACATCGTGCGCTGGCTGCTGCCGACGGCGATGCCCGCGGCGGTCCTCGGCGCGCTCTGCCTGGGGTTGCTCGGTGACGGAGAGCAACTCCAGGAACGCGTGAAGTACGTCATCGGCGGCGCGCTCGTCCTGGCGGTCATCGGCATGCTGGCCCGCATGTGGCTGGACGCGCGGCGCGGCACGGGCTCCTCCGAGGCCGAGGACGCCCACGTACCGGTCCGCCCCCTCGCCACCCTCACCATCGGCCTGATCGGCGGCTTCATCGTCGGCATGACGTCCGTCGGCTCCGGCTCGCTCATCATCGTCATGCTGATGCTGGCGCACCCGCGCCTGAAGGCGAACCACCTGGTCGGCACGGACCTCGTGCAGGCCATCCCGGTGGTCGCGGCGGCGGCCCTCGGCCACGTGATCTTCGGCGACGTCGCCTTCGGCATGGCGGGCACACTGCTGATCGGCGCCATCCCGGGCGTCGTGGCCGGCGCCCTCCTCTCCACCCGCCTCTCGGGCCCGGCCCTGCGCTGGGCACTCGTAACCCTGCTCGCGGGCTCGGGCCTGGCGATGTGGGGTGTGTCGGGAACGCCACTGCTCCTGGTGTGCGCGGCGTTCGCGACGGCGGGCGTGGTGGTCACGCTGCGGGGTCGGCGACGCTCTGTGGTGGTGGCGGGCTCGTCCGCGCCCACGCCCGCCGACACGGAAAAGACCCCATCGGAGGCGGGCTCGAGGGCGTAGCCGGGCAAGCGGAGACTGTGCCGCGGAACCACGGAAATATCGTGGTTCCGCGTCACAGTCCGTTCTTCCGGTCACCCCAACCGGATCACATTCCACGACAGCGGCTCCAGGCCCGCCTTGAGCGTGTCGTCCCAGAGGTGGTGCCCGTCGGCTGTCGTGCTGTGCGGTGTCCACCTCCACCGCTCACCTCAAGCTCCGCTATTCCTCTCTCCTCTCCTACTACTACAGTTCGGAACACTGTTTCGAAGATCATCGCGGGGGGAGGCAACGTTGGGCGTCGTGCTACCCGACGAACTGACATGGCTGCTCGATCTGATCGGCATCGAGTGGCCGAACGTCGACGAGGACGACTACCGGGAAATGGCCGATGCGCTCCGGGAGTTCGCCAACTCGATCGACGGAAGCCGCAACACGACCGCGGCAGCCGTACAGCGTCTCCTGTCCGTCAACGAAGGCCCTGCCACTGACGCGTTCGCTGCGCACTGGGGAAAGGTCGACGGCAAGCACCTGCACAACTTGGCCGAAGCGGGCCGACTGGGCGCCATGGCGTTGGACGGAGCGGCGATCGCCGTCACGGGGGCGAAGGCGATGGCGATCGCTCAACTCGTGGCACTCGGCGTGGAGATCGCCACTGCACAGGCGGCCGCTCCGTTCACGTTCGGGCTCTCCGAACTCGGCGCGCTCGGTGCCACTCAGGCCACCCGCATCGTTGTGCGGCGGCTTCTTCGGGAGGCCGAGCAGATGGTGGTGGACGAGATCATGGGCCTGGCATCGGGCCCGGTGTTCTCAGCACTCGGCAGCATGGCCGGCGACCTCGCGATCCAGGTCGGCGCCAACGCCCTCGGCGCCCAGGGCGGATACGACCTCGGGCAGACCGTGAACGCGGGCAAGCAAGGCCTCGCCACGGGCGTCAACGATGCCGAGGCCCAGGTCTCGGCCCTCACCGGCGGAGAGTCGGCGTCATCCGGCGGTGCAGAATGAGCGACCAGATACGTGCCGACCTGGACGAGCTGCGCAACCTGAGCGCCCGCATCCGCAGCCACGCCGACGACCATGACGCCCGCACGCGCCCGGCCTTGGACCGGGCACAGGGCGCACGCGACCGCACACGCGGTCGGGGCGCGATGGCCGAGTCCATCGGCGGTGCGGTGGACGGGGTCCTGGGGGCGGTCCGCGCCGCCGAACGTCAGCTGCACCAGCACTTGCGGCGGGTGGCCGACGGCGTCGACGAGATGGGCGAGAACCATCGACGGAACGACAAGACCCTGGAAGGAATGCTCAAGCGCATCGTCGACCGTTCGGATGCCCAGGTCGAGAAGCGGGGCCGGCAGGGCGTCGGCATCTCGCGACCTGATCCGACCAAGGAGCCCACGACGGTCACGCTGAAGTGGAAGCCAGGGTTGGACGAGACCCAGTTCGAAGAGAAGTCGGACGCATTGAAGAGGCTGGGGGATGCCGGGGAACTCTTCAAGCTGGACGGAAAAGTCGACCGGGACAGTAACATCACCGCCGACTATAAAGGTGCCCTCGTGAGAATCATCACCGGAAAGGACAGCGGAATCGACCCCGACCTGGCCGGTCCCGCACGCGACCTCGCGAAAAGCATGCAACCCGACCACGTAGCCGAGCTCCAGACGGGGGGACGCGATTCTTGGGAAAATCTCCGCATGCTCGACTCCGACGTGAACTTCGACATCGGCACACAACAAATAAGACCTCAAATATCGAAACTCTCTCCCGGGACCCCCTTGCAGATAGAAACCGACTGGATCTCGCATGACCGCGACAGAAGCCGTCATTGAGCAACTCCGCCAGGAACTCGACACTCGTCCAGAGATGGTGATGTCCGAGATCCGCGAAGGGTTTCGCTCATCACCCCTACCCTCCAACATTCCGCCGAGTTACATGAAATTCCTGCAGCTGGCCGACGGGATGTACTGCGGAACTGCGGTCACACTCTTCGACGCCGCACGCTCCACCAGTCAGCAGTTCTACACCGAGCCGATCGAGGACTGTCCACTTCCCATTACAGCGGAACGACACTTCTGCATCGGCCTCATCAACGAAAATCCGATCTTCCTGGACAGGAGAGACGGAGGTATCTGGTACCCGCCGGACACCACGACATTGTGGTGGATGAACGAGGGTATTAAAAAGTTGAGTGACGGTGTATTCGACTTCTTGAACGAGTGGATCATCTCAACCCGATATGCTAGCCTTGCCGAGCTCACACACGAGGATTTCGACCAGGACGAGTGGGTGACACTTCTGAAAGAAGTCGGCATCGACGTCGACCACCCTGGGGAGTAGAAAATGACAAACCACGCAGAGCTGATCTCCCTGTTCGGGTCCGACGGAGTCATCACGCTCAACAAGGGCGACGCCCTCGACAACGGAATTTCGGAAGAGGACGCCGAAACCCTGTCGGCCACCGGCCTCCCCGCATTCCTCGACGTCATCTTCACCCTCCGGCCGGACGGCGACCCCGCCTCGTTCAGCATCCTCCCCGTCGAGACCGGCGGCGAGAGCATCGAGATCTTCTGCCTGGGCGGCCCGACCGACAGTCCCCACATGAGCTATTGCCTCGATCTCGACCAGGGCCTGGTCATCCTGCTGTCCCAGGGGGACCGGCCTCGCGCGGAGATCGTGAACAGCACGCTCGATCTGTTCATCGAGTTCTTGTACAGGTTCGCCCTGCGCCTGGTTCACATAAAGTCCGCCGACCCGAACCAGAAGACCAAGTACACCCAGGAACTGATTGACTACCTGAAGAGCCGCGACCCGCAAGCCTTCGCGGACCCGAAGAGCTGGTGGAGCATGGTGTACGACCAGTTGAGCTAGCCGAGCTCTCCGGTGACTCCCCTGGCTTCTGGACACACCACCGAGGGGGCGGGGTTGTTGTCGGCTGAACCGGCCGACGACAACCCTGTCCCCTCAGCTTTTTCATCGGAACCCAGTTCCGGAATTCACCCACGTTCCGTGCAGCTGTTTCACAACTCCGCTATTTCACAAATCCGCTGTCACGCCAACCGGATCACATTCCACGACAGCGGTTCCAGGTTCGCCTTGAGCGTGGCGTTCTCCAGGACCGTTCCCGTCGCCGCGTGCGGCGCCACACGGTCCGGTTCCGTGAGGGTGTTGCGGGCGTCCGGGTCGGTGTCGGAGAGGACGGTGTGCTCGGCGATGCGGGTGAGGTCAAGGCCGTTCAGGGCGACCTCCAGGGGGAGCGTCTCCGTCTGGCTGCGGTTCACCGCGAAGACGGTGAGCGTGCCGTCCTCGGCGCGGACCGCCGTGGCGTGCAGGAGGTCGGCCGTGCCGTGGCGCTGCGTGTCGTAGGTGGGGCCCGAGACGCGGACGTCGAGGACCTCGCCGCGGCCGTACTTCGAGGCCGCCGCGAACGGGTAGAACGTCGTCTGCCGCCAGGCCGGGCCGCCCGGCTCGGTCATGATCGGGGCGATCACGTTGACCAGCTGGGCGAGGCACGCCACCGTGACGCGGTCCGCGTGGCGCAGGAGCGCGATGAGGAGCGAGCCGAAGACGACCGCGTCCGTCACCGTGTAGACGTCCTCCAGGAGGCGCGGGGACTCCGGCCAGTCGAGGGCGGCGACCTCGGACTGGGTGCGGGACTGGTACCAGACGTTCCACTCGTCGAAGGAGAGGTTGATCTTCTTCGACGACTTGAGGCGCGCGCCCACGTGGTCGCAGGTCGCGACGACGTTCTCGATGAACGACTCCATGTCGACCGCCGAGGCGAGGAAGGAGTCCCGGTCGCCGTCGTGCTCCTGGTAGTAGGCGTGGAGCGATATGTGGTCGACGAGGTCGTACGTCTCGGCCAGGACCTTCGCCTCCCATTCGGCGAACGTCGGCATCGACTGGCCCGAGCTGCCGCACGCGACCAGCTCCACGTCCGGGTCGATCTGGCGCATCGCGCGCGCCGTCTCCGCCGCGATCCGCCCGTACTCCTCGGCCGTCTTGTGGCCGGTCTGCCAGGGGCCGTCCATCTCGTTGCCGAGGCACCACAGGCGGATGCCGAAGGGGTCCTTGTCGCCGTGCTCGACGCGGAGGTCGGAGAGGGCGGTGCCGGCGGGGTGGTTGGCGTACTCCTGGAGCTCGATGGCCTCGGCGACGCCGCGCGTGCCCAGGTTGAGTGCCATCATCGGCTCGGCCTGCGGGCCGAGCTTGCGGAGGAAACCGATGTACTCGGACAGGCCGAAGCGGTTCGGCTCCGTGGTGCGCCAGGCCAGGTCGAGGCGGGCCGGGCGGTCCTCGACGGGGCCGACCGAGTCCTCCCACTTGTAGCCGGAGACGAAGTTGCCGCCGGGGTAACGGATGGTCGTCACCCCCAACTCCCGTACCAGTTCCAGGACATCGGTGCGCAGGCCCGCCTCGTCCGCGTGCTCGTGGCCCGGCTCGTAGATGCCGGTGTAGACGCAGCGGCCGAGGTGCTCCACGAACGAGCCGAAGAGCCGGGGGTTGACCTGGGCGACGGTGAAGGCGGGGTCCAGGGTGAAGCGTGCGGTGCGCAAGGGGGTCCTTTCGTTTGTGGTTGGTCGGCGCGGGGCGTCGTCAGAGGCCCGGCCAGCCGGTCTTGGTCCAACTGAGCTCGTTCAGGCCCAGCTTGGGTGTGCCGTTGTCCTCGGCGTCGTAGTAGTGGTAGGCGAGCACGTCCTTCCCCTTGTCGCGGAAGACCGACTCGCCTCCCGTCCCGACGAACCGTCCGTGTCCGGCCAGGAGCAGGGTGCCGCCGCCCTCCAGGAGCGGCTTGCCGTCCTTGTCGACGTAGGGGCCGGTGACCGAGGTGGCCCTCCCCACCCGGATCTTGTACGTGGAGTTCACGCCTTGGCAGCAGGAGTCGTACGAGGCGAACAGGTAGAAGTACCGGCCGTGTTGGACGATCGCCGGGCCCTCGACCGCGTACGGGGCATCGGGGCGGGTGGCCAGGTGGTGGACCTTCGCGTCCGGCACCGCCTTGCCCGTCCTCGGGTTCAGCTCGACCATGCGGATGCCGGACCAGTACGAGCCGAAGCTCATCCAGAGTTTGCCGTTCGCCCTGATCACGGCCGGGTCGATGGCGTTCCAGGTGTCCGTGGTCTCGGACGAGAACGCCTTGCCGTGGTCCGTCCAGGTGCCCGGGAGACCGGACGTCGACGTCGCGACGCCGATCGCCGAGTGGTTCGTGCCCCAGGAGGAAACGGCGTAGTACAGCCAGTACGTGCCGTCCCGGTACGAGATGTCGGGGGCCCACGGGTCGCCCGTGTCGTTGTAGTCGAGCCACCAACTCGGGGGCGCGGCAAAGGCGTTGCCCTCGTCCGTCCAGTTCACCCTGTCCTTCGACAGGCGCGCGCCGATCACCCCGCCCGTGGAGTACGCGACGTAGCGGCCGTCCTTGAGCTTGATGACGGTCGGGTCGTGGATGATCTGCTGGCCGGTGATGGGTTGCGGGTCGGGGTAACTCGCCGATGCGTGAGCCGTGTTGGGCAACAGTGCCACCAGAGCGACGGCCGCGATCAGCGCTCTTCTTGCCGTCACTGTCCCGCCAATCCCGTATGGGCCACGCCCGCCACGATCTGCCGCTGGAAGAAGATGAAGACGATGATCAGGGGCAGGCCCGCCATGAGGCCGCCGGCCATCAGCTGGGCCCACTGGATGCCGTAGGAGTTCATGATGGTCGCGATGCCGTTGGGCATCGTCATCAGGTCGGGGTTGTGGGTCACCATGTACGGCCACAGGAAGTTGTTCCACGAGCTGATGAAGGTGAAGATGCCGACCGCGGCGAGCGAGGGGCGCGACAGCGGCAGGATGACGGTGAAGAAGATCCGCCAGCGGCCCGCGCCGTCGATGGCCGCGGCCTCCTCCAGCTCCCGCGGGATGCCCTGGAAGAACTTGTAGAGGATGTAGACCATCGACGCGTGCGCGCACTGCGGCAGGATCATGCCCCAGTACGTGTCGACCATCCCCATCTGCTGGACCGTGGTGAACAGCGGCACGCCGAGGACGGCCGGGGAAATCATGAGGCCCGCCATGACCAGGCCCATCAGGGCACCCTTGCCCCTGAACTCGGTGCGCGCGAAGCCGTATCCGGCGAGCGCGCTGGTCATCACCACGACGGCCGTGACGCACACGGACACGACCACGGAGTTGACGAACCAGTTGGTGATGTTGCCGGTCTCGAAGATGGCGGACCAGGCCTGCCCGGTCCAGTCCTCGGGCAGCCAGTGCGTCGGTGAGGCGACGGCCTCCGTCTCCGACTTCAGCGACGTGAACAGGGCCCAGACCAGCGGCGACAGGAACACGGCTGACACGGCCACCCCGAGGGCGGTGAGCACGATCTGGCTCGGGGTCCAGCCACGGCGGGCCTTGACGCGGATCTGCGGGGCGGTGGTGGTCATCGGGCGCCCTCCTCACGGTTGCGCAGCAGCCACATCCGCGCGAGGGCGACGGACGCGATGATCACGAAGAAGATGATGGAGGTGGCGGAGGCGTAGCCCACGCGGTAGGCGGTGAAGCCCTCTTCGAGGGTGAACTGCACGAAGGTGCGGGTGCTGTCCTCGGGTCCTGGCCCGAAGTCGAACATCACGACCGCCTGGTCGAAGACCTGGAGCGAGGCCAGGATCTGGAGCGCGATGACGAGTCCGGTGATGTTGCGCAGCATCGGCAGCGTGATGTGGACCATGCGGTGCCAGGCGTTCGCGCCGTCCAGCTTGGCGGCCTCGTACAGATGGGCCGGGATGCCCTGGAGGGCGGCGAGGTAGAGCAGGAAGCTGAAGCCGGCGGTCCACCACAGGGTGCAGATGACGACGGCGAGCATCGAGTAGGACTTGTCGGCCAGCCAGGCCGTCTCCAGGCCGAAGACATGGTTGACCATGCCCGCGGTGGGGTTGAACAGCCATTCCCACAGGTTGCCCGCGACGGTCGAGGGCAGCAGGAACGGCAGGAAGAAGCAGAGCCGCCACAGCCATTTCCCGCGCTCGATGTGGTGCGCCAGCATCGCGAGCAGGAACGCCATGACGGTGATGCAGGGCACGACCAGGAGCGTGAAGTACGCGCTGTGGCCGAGCGAGTCCCACAGCATGTCGTCCTGGAGGGCCTCGCGGTAGTTGTCGAGGCCGATGAAGCTCGCGCCCTCGCCGGAGATGTTGGCGTCGGTGAACGAGAGGTACAGGCCGCGCACCACCGGCCAGATCACGAAGAGGCCGAACAGTGCCAGGAACGGCGCCACGAACCAGCCGCCGTGCTGGAAGCCCTGCTTGCGGCGGCGGACGGTGGTGGCCTTGGTGGCGGAGCGCGCGGGCGCCGGGGCGATGACGGTCTGCGGGGTGGTCGTCGTCATGAGACCGCACCTCCCTGGGCGGCGGTCTTGCCGTCCATCGGGTTCTTCGAGGCGAGGAGCTGGGAGAGGGCGCCCTTGAGGCGCCGGGCGGCGGCCTCGGGGGTCGCGGAGCCCGCCGACGCGGACATCACGATCGGGCCGGTGCGCTGGCCGAGCAGTCCGGTGGAGCCCGCGAACCACGCCTTCGGCTCGGTCGCCATGTGGTTCATCGCGGACACGTACTCGCTCTGCGGCTCCATCTTTTGGTACGCGGCCGATGACAGGGTCGGCGTGTACGCGGGGATGTGGCCGCCGAGGGCCCACTTCCTGGCGTGCTTGACGATGTACGCGGCCAGTTGGTGGGCGCCCTCGTTGGCGGCGCCGCCGCGCTCCGCCTGGTGCGGGAGGACGAAGGCGTGGGACTCGGCGTGGGTGGCCTCCTTGCCGAAGACCGGTGGCAGCGGAGTCGCCCCGTACGGCACCTTCGCGGTGTCGAAGACGGGCACCGACCAGTTGCCCTCCCAGGTGAACGGGGCGCCGTTGACCATCTGTTCGGCGCCCTTGGCCCCCTTGACGGAGTAGCCGTCGGTGACGTGCTTGCGCAGGAACTCCAGGACCTGGGTCGCCTTGTCGGTGTCGAAGGTGACCTCGGTGCGGTCGGCGCTGAACCAGGTGCCGCCGAGCTGGGTGTAGAAGGCGACGAACATCCACCACTGGATGTTGAGGTCCTGGACGTTCAGACCGACGGTCTGCACACCCTCCCTGGACGCCTTCTTGGCCTCCTTCAGCACGTCGAACCACTCGTCGGTGGAGGTCACCTTGACCATCCGTCCGTCGCCGTCGAGCAGCCCCGCCTTCTTCAGCACGTCCTTGCGGTAGAAGCAGAGCTGTACGTGGATGTCGAGCGGCAGGCCGTACAGCTTGCCGTCGACCGTCGCGCGCTTCCACAGGACCGGGTTGAAGTCCTCCTCCCGCACGCCGTACTTGGCGAGCAGGCCGACGTCCCAGGCATCGAGGAGGGTCCCGGGCGCGAAGCCGGGGATCCGGCCGAGGTGCATCACGGCGAGGTCGGGGGCGCGGTCCCCGGACGCGGTCATCGCGAGCTTGGAGTAGTACGGATTGCCCCACTGGAGCGTGGAGTCCTTCACGTCGATGTCCGGATGCCCCCGACGAAAGTCGTTCAGCATCGAGATCATGTTGTACCCGTCACCGCCACTGAAGAGGTTCCAGTAGCGCACGCGGGTGTCCGCGCCAGAGGTGAGCGCGTCGGCGCCCGTGCCCATGGCCGCGAATCCCAGGCTTCCCGCGACCGCCAACCCGCCCGCACCTGCGAGGAGTTGTCTGCGGTTCAGGCCAGGTCGTCCCACAACCGGCCCCTCCCTACGTCCGATATTTCGAATGCCGCTCGTAACTTCGAACGGGACCGTAAAATCGAAGCGCTTGCGCGTCAATGGGTCGCGCGGGAATCGTGGGAAAAAGGTGCGGGGCGCACGACGCGAACGCCGTACGCCCCGGAGGGGGTCAATGACCCGCGAGCCGAACTCTCAGCCCCCGAAGGCGGCTTGGGCCAACCCCTGTCCGACCCCCGGCACCACCAGCAGGGATCCCGCGAGCGGCTCCGGCGCCTCGAGGCCGACCCGGGCCGTCGACACGTACAGATCCTTGAGGTCCGCGCCGCCGAAGGCGCAGGCCGTGGGGCGGCTCACCGGCAGCGGGAGCACCCGGTCGAGCTTTCCCTCGGGGGTGTAGCGGCGGATCGCCGCCCCGTCCCACAGGGCCACCCACACGCAGCCGTCCGCGTCGACGGTGAGGCCGTCGGGAGAGCCGGCGCCGTCCTCGACGGCCGCCAACTCCCGCCTGTTGCGGATCCGTTCGCCGTCCACGTCGAAGACATCGATACGTCCCGTCGGTGTGTCGACGTAGTACATGCGCGCGGCGTCAGGACTCCAGCCGGTGCCGTTGGAGATCGTGACGTCGTCGAGGACCTCGGTCACCGCCCCGTCGGGGGCGACGCGGATCAGGTTGCCGCCGCCGGGCGTCTCGTCGTACGCCATGGAACCCGCCCACAGCGCGCCGTCGGGGGCCACCGCCGCGTCGTTGCCGCGGCGCCCGGGGACGGGCTCGCGGTGCAGCCATGCGAAGGCGCCGTCGGGGCCGTAACTGCCCACGCCGTCACGGAGGTTGACGACCAGGCCGCCTCCCGCGCGCGGCTTGGCGGCGCCCACGTGCTGTTCGGTGGCGAGGACGGTGCGGCGGCCGCTGCCCGGATCGTAGGTGTGCACGCGGGAGTTGAGGATGTCCACCCAGATCACGCGGCCCGTGGCCGGGTCCCAGGTCGGGCCCTCGCCCAGCTCCGCCGAGGCCCGCACGGCCTCCTCGACGCGGATCCTCATCGCGCCACCCCCCGGTGGCCGAGGCGCTCGGAGAGATCGGCGGCGCCCTTCGCGGCAAGCCCCGCCAGCTCGTCCTCGCGCGCGTCGCTCCAGCGGATCATCGGTACGGAGATGGAGAGCGCGGCGACGACCCGGTTGGTGCGGTCGCGCACGGGCGCGGCGACGCACGACACGTCCGTGTTCGACTCGCGGCTCTCCACGGCGATGCCGCGCTCGCGCACCCCGACCAGGTGGGCACGTAGGGCCGCCGGGTCGGTGATCGAGTTCTCGGTCATCGCGACGAGGTCCGCGTCGTCCGGGACCCGCGCGCTCAGCTCGGCCTCGGGCAGCGACGCGAGCAGCATCTTGCCGACCGACGTGCAGTGCGCGGGGAGGCGGCGGCCGGCGGCGGACACCATGCGCACGGCGTGCGTGGAGTCGACCTTCGCGATGTAGATGACGTCGGTGCCCTCCAGGATCGCCACGTGGACGGTCTCGTCGCAGGTCTCCGCGACGTCGCGGGCGACGTGCTGCCCCTCGGCGGCGAGGTCGAGCTGCTCGGCGTACCGGCTGCCGAGCTGGTAGGGGCGCACGCCGAGGCGGTAGCGGCCCGGCTGCCCCGGGACCTGCACGATGTACTGGCGGGCGGCGAGCGTGGTGACAAGTTCGTGGACCGTGGTCCGCGGTAGCTGTAGCTTGCGGACGATGTCGGGGGCGGACAGCGTGCCGTCCCCGTCCAGGAACAGCTCCAGGATGTCCAGAGCGCGGGTCACGGCTGGTACGAGACGTCCCACAACCGACCCCTCCCTATGTTCGGTATTTCAACAGACGGTCGGTATCGCGAACATAGGCTAAGCACATGGGCATTGGCCGGGCAATGGGTGATCCGGTGCCCTGTACACGGTCTGCACGGGGCACCGACGCCTACGGCTACCTCAACGGCTACACGGGCCCGAGTTCCCCCCGAAGGCGCCGGGCCCGCAACACCAGTTCCAGCTCGAAGCGGCGGTCCGGATCGTCGACCTCGTCGCCCCACAGCTCCCGGATCTGGCGCAGGCGGTAGCGGACGGTCTGCGGGTGGACGCCGAGCCGGGCCGCGACCTCGGGGGCGCCGCCGCGGGTCTCCAGCCAGGCGAGCAGGGTCTCGGCGAGCCGCCGCGCGTGCGCGGGGCCGCAGCGGGTGAGGGGTTCGAGGGCGCGCCGCGCGAGGTCGTCGACGAGCTCCTCGGGCTGGAGCAGGACGAGGGCCTGGGTGTGCTGGGTGCACTGCACCACTTCGGCGTCGGGCAGCAGTCCGCGCTCCATGAGGCCGACCGCCGCCTCGGCCCAGCGCAGCGACTTCGCCGCATCGGCGGGCGCGACGGGCGGCCCGATCGCCCCGGTCCAGCCGGACAGGGCGCGGCGCAGCAGATCGGCGCGGCCCGCGGCGTCGGGTTCGGACAGGACGAGCCGGGGCCGCTCCGGTTCCATGTCGAGGAGGACGTCGGCCCCGACGGCGGGGGCGACCGCGTCGCGGGCCGGCCGGAGCAGTACGCCGACGGCGACGTGTGCGGGCACCGGCCATCCGATGCGCGCCGCCCGTTCGGTGAGCGCCTGCACGGGGTCGCGGGGGGCCGCGGTCCGCCCTTCGAGCAGCAGGTCCATCAGCTTGCGCTGCTGGCGCAGCCGCTCACCGGCCTGCCGGGCGGCCGCCTCCGCGTAGCCGCGGACCGACTGGTCGACGAGGCCGTCGAGGTACTCGTAGCCGGCCTCCGCGAGTTCGTACATCGCCGGGGGTGGGATGTGCAGCCGCTGTCCGATGTCGGCGAGGCGGCGCCAGGCCATCTTCACGCCGAGCCGGTACATCGCCTGGAGCGAGTCGAGGCTGCGGCCGTGCAGGGACTGGCCGCGTCCGAACTCCTGGAAGAGGGCCGGTGCCTGGCCCTCCGGGAGGCCGTCCGAGGCCCCGTCGGCGAAGCCGCGCACGAAGTCCTCGACGGCGCGGCGGATGCCGACGAGGGCGACCGCCTCGCCCGACTCGTCGAGTACGACGGGCAGTTGGGGAAACTCGCGATGGATCTCGTCGAGGATGTCCCGGGCGAGCCGCGGTGCCTCGTCGAGGGCGAGCGCCACGAACTGCTTGGCCTGGAGGCGCGGCACGTCGCACCATGCGGAGCGAGCGGTGGCCGGCACCGGCTCAGCCGCCCTGGCCGGGCGTCTCGTAGGTCACCAGGGGCGTATTGGGCTGGTCCGGCGTCGCGTTGATCAGCGCGAGCACGCCGAAGGCGGCCGCGAAGGCGAGCGCGGCTCCCGTGGCCGCGGACAGCACGGCGGCGAGCAGTCGGTTCATCGCAGGGTCAGCCTCTCGTCCGTGCCCGATCCGGAGTTCTCCGATCGGGGTATCGAGGTCGTTCCCCACCCGTGCGATTGCGACGTACGGCGTGCCGTCCGTCTCAAGTGCCCAGTCTCCACACGACGTTGACACTTCGTCAAGAGTACGTCTACGGTTCCCGGCCCATAACCGGCCGCCCGCGAAAAGAGCGCGGATGCCCTTCCACCAGGAGTGCCGGATGCGCCGTACAGCCTCACCATTCTCGCTGGTCGCAACAGGTCTCGGCACGTTCCTGCTCGTCCTGGCGGGGCTGCTCGCCTGGTACGTGGAGCCGCGCGCCGAGCGCACCAGCATCGACATCGACGCGACGACCGTGTTCACCGGAACCGGGAGCTACTTCGACACCGAGAAGATCAAGACCGTGCGCGATCGCAAGCTCACCATCACCCGGCAGGCCCGCGGCGACGTGGCCGCGAGCGAGCGCAGCGGCCGGGCGGTCTGGGACGTGACGACGTCCGTCGACACCGCGAAGACCCTCCCGGCGGCCGATCCGCACGACTCGCTGCAATGGACCCTGGAGCGCTGGGTCACCGACCGGAAGACCAACGCCGCCGTGCACTGCTGCGGCGAGCAGCCCGCCTTCAGCGGCGAGGCCTACCTGAAGTTCCCCTTCAACGTGGAGAAGCGCACCTACACCTGGTGGGACAACACGCTCGGCGCGACGGTCCCGCTCCGCTTCAGCGGCGTGACCAAGGTGCAGGGCTACGAGGGCTACCGGTTCACCGGCACCGTCGCCCCCGCCAGGACCGGCTCCCGGCTCGTACCGGGCCGGATCGTGGGACAGCCCAGCAAGAGCCAGGTCCTCGCCGAGGAGTGGTACGCCAACCACGGCGTCGAGCTCGTCGTCGACCAGCGCACGGGCCGGGTCCTGTACGCCGCCATCGGCCCGCGCAAGACGCTGCGCGCACCCGGCACGGACAAGGACGCGGCCGTACTCCTGGACAGCCGGAAGATCGCCTTCACCCCGGACACGCAGCGCGACCAGGTGGCGCTCGCGCAGGACGACAACGACCGGCTCACGCTGATCGGCACGACGTTGCCGCTGCTGGCGGGTGGTCTGGGTGTGCTGCTCGTGGCGGCCGGTCTGGTGTTCGTCGTACGGGGCAGGGGTGGCAGGTCGGAGCCGGAAGGGTCACAGCGTCCGGATCCCGATACGTCCCCGACGACCCTGGAAACCTCCACGATGTGACGGTACGTCAGTCAAATACGGACCGAAACTTGTCACGCGGGTGAGTAGCCGCATCGAACAGCGGGGCGAAAACTGTCCCTCCCCACCCCGTGCACAGGCTCCGCACAGCCTCGGCACCGTACCTGCCAGTACACCCAAGTACGCCCGAACACCCGCGTACGCCCGACGAGTTGGAGCACCAATGCCCCAGCACGTGCCCCTCCCGCTGCGCGCCACGTCGGCCCCACCCGGCGCGCGGCATCCGCAGGCCGACCCCCCACACCCGCGCCGCATCGTGTTCCTCGCCCACCGCGACCTCGGCAATCCGGCCGCGGGCGGCTCCGAGCTCCTGGTCGACCGGCTCGCCGACGGACTGACCCGCCAGGGCCACCAGGTGACGCTGCTGTGCGGCGGCCCGGCGGCCTTCCGCGACTACCGGGTCGTCTCCGCCGGCGGGGAGCACACCCACTACCTGCGGGCGCGCTCGGCCTTCGCCCGCCAGGTGGGCGACTGCGATCTGCTCGTCGAGGTCTGCAACGGGATGCCGTACCTGGCCCCGCTGTGGCACCGCGGCCCCACGATCTGCCTCGTCAACCACGTCCATACGGACCTGTGGAAGATGCGGCTGCGCGGACCGCTCGCGCCCGCGGCCCACCTCGGCCGAAGACTTGAGCACTGGGCGCTCTCCGGTGCCCAGCGCCGCAATCTGCTCGTGGCCGTCTCGCCGTCGACGGCGCACGCGCTGCACGCCATCGGCGTGGACCAGGACCGGATCCGCCTCGTGCCGAACGGCGTCGAGGAGCCGGGCCCGGCCGCGGACCGCTCCCCGGACCCGCTGTTCCTGGCGATGGGCCGGCTCGTCGAGTACAAGCGGATCGACCTGCTGCTGCGCCTGTGGGAACGGGTGCGTCCGGTGACGGGCGGCCGGCTCGCGATCGTCGGGGACGGCCCCGAGGCGCCACGCCTGCGCCAACTGGCGGGCGAGGGAGTCGAGTTCACGGGCCATGTCTCCGAAGCCGAGAAGCACCGTCTGCTCTGCGAGGCCTGGCTGCTGCTGCACCCCTCGGCCGTCGAGGGCTGGGGCCTGGTCATCACCGAGGCGGCGGCGCGCGGCACTCCCGCGGTCGGCTTCGACGTGCCGGGCGTGCGCGACTCCGTCGAGGACGGCGCCACCGGACTGCTCGCGCACGGCGAGTCGTCCTTCGCGGCGGCCTGGTGCACGCTCGCCCTGTCCGGGCACCGCCGCGAGCTGATGGGCAAGGCGGCCCAGGAGCGGGCCTCCGGCTACCGATGGGCCCACACCGTGCGGCAGTTCGGCGCGGTGGCGGCGGAAGCGGTGCGGGGCTGGACGCCATGACGGCGGCCACGGGGGTCAAGGGGCGCGCCGGCTTCAGAGATCCGTCGCCGGCCCGCTCGCTCGCGCTCTTCCGGGCGTTCCTGCGCGAGCAGCGCGATCCCGAGACGTGCTACGCGCTGCTCGCCCGGGACGCCGCCGACCAGGTCGAGGCGTACGGGAAGGTGGCCGGGAAGGTCGTCGTGGACGTGGGCGGCGGCAGCGGGCACTTCACACGCGAGTTCCGCTCGCGCGGCGCGCAGGCCCTCCTCTTCGAGCCGGACACCGCGGAGCTCGGCACCGATCCGCCGGCCGGCACGGTGGTCGCGGACGGCTATCTGCTGCCGCTGCACGACGCGTCGGCCGACGTCACGTTCTCCTCGAACGTCCTGGAGCACGTCGCCGACCGCGACACGTTCATGAGCGAGCTGATCCGGGTCACCCGGCCCGGCGGCCTGATCTACGTCGCGTTCACCAACTGGCTGTCCCCGTGGGGCGGTCACGAGTGGGCGCCCTGGCACTACCTGGGCGCCGACCGCGCGCGGGCCCGCTATCTGCGGCGTACCGGCCGGGCACCCAAGCACACCCTCGGCGAGAACCTCTTCGCCCATCACATCGGCCCCACCCTGCGCCATGTGCGCGCCCGCGACGACGTGTCGGTCGTCGCGGCGCGCTCCCGCTACTGGCCGTTCCTCGCGGAGGCGGTCACGCGGGTCCCCGGCGTGCGCGAGTTCGCCACCTGGAACCTTCTCCTCATCCTCAGGCGGTGTCCATGACGACCGTGGTCCAGGCCCCACCCGCCGCGGCGACGCACCCGGATCCCGAACCGGGTCCGCGTGCGCGCCGCTGGCTGTTCGCGTTCTGGGCCGTGTTGTTCGTCGCGTTCTGCGCGGTGCAGCCGGGGCGTGCCACGTTCGAGACGAAGCTCGGCGTCTCGCAGGACCCCTGGAAGTTCCTCGGTGACCTCGGGGAGCTGTGGCACGACAGAGCCGGCTTCGGCGGGATCGCCGACCAGTACATCGGCTACGCGTTCCCGATGCTGCCGTACTACGGCCTGACCGATCTGCTGCAGATCCCGGTGTGGCTGGCCGAGCGGCTGTGGATGTCGATCATCGTGACCGTCGCCTTCTGGGGCGCCCTGCGCCTGGCCGAACGTCTCGGCGTCGGCGCGCCGGGCAGCAGGCTGCTCGGAGCGGTGGCGTACGCGCTGTGGCCGACGTTCACGATCGTCATCGGCTCGACGTCGGCGGCGGCGCTGCCCGGCGCGTTCCTGCCGTGGGTGCTGCTCCCGCTCACCAACCCCCGTACGACGGCCCGCATTTCGGCCACACGGTCGGCCCTCCTGATCCCGTTCATGGGTGGCGTGAACGCGTCCTCGACGCTGGCATCCCTGCTCCCCGTGGGCCTGTATCTGCTCTCGCGGCCACCGTCCGCCCGCAAACGCCGCCAGATCATCTGGTGGCTCCCCTCGGTGGTCCTGGCGACGGCCTGGTGGACGATCCCGCTCGTCCTGCTCGGCATCCACGGCGAGAACTTCCTTCCGTACGTGGAGAGTTCGCAGACCACGACCGAGGCGATGTCCGCGACGGAGGCGCTGCGCGGGGCCGGGAACTGGGTGGCGTATCTGCATCTGGGCGACGCCTGGCTGCCCGCGGGCTGGGCCGTGGCGACGTCGGTGGTCGTCATCGTCTGCTCGGCGCTCGCCGCCGCGATCGGGCTCGCGGGCCTGGCGCGCCGCGACATCCCGGAGCGCCGCTGGCTGCTCCTTACGGTCATGACGGCGGCCCTCATCCTCCTTGCGGGATACGGGGGTTCGCTCGGCGCGCCCTTCCACGACACGGTGCAGTCGTGGCTGGACGGGGGCCTCGCCCCGTTCCGCAACATCTACAAGTTCCAGACGGGGATCGCGCTCGCCCTCGCCCTCGGCATCGCCCACCTCGTGGGCGTCGCCGCCAATCCGCGCGGCGCCCGCCCGGTGCGCGCCCGCCGCTACGCCACGCTGATCGCCGCGATCCTCATCGTGCCGGGCCTCGCCTGGCCGTACCTCAACGGCTCGATCCTGCAACCGGGCGCGTTCCAGAAGCTCCCCACGTACTGGCAGACGACGGCGGACTGGCTGGAGAAGTACTCGCCCGACTCCCGCGCCCTGGTCGTCCCCGCGACCGCCCACGGCATCTACACCTGGGGCTCCCCCATCGACCAGCCGCTCGACGTGCTCGCCGAGTCCCGCTGGGCGCAGCGCGACTACGTCCCGTTCGGCACGCGCGGCAACCGGCGCGCCATGGACGCCGTCGAGCAGGCCCTGATGAGCGGAACCCAAGTACCGGGCCTCCAGGACTACTTGAGCCGGGCGGGCCTGCACTACGTGGTGGTCCGCGGCGACCTCGACCCCGACCAGCTCGGCTACGTCCCCACGGCCACGGTCAAGCGGACACTGTCCGAGTCCGGCTATGAGCGCGTCACCGGCTTCGGCCCGCTCACCACGGGCGGCCGCATCGCCGAGAAGACGCCGATCCAGATCGAGGGCCTCTACCCGCGCAGCCGCGCCGTCGAGATCTACGCGCCGCGGGACGACGCCGACCGGCCGGGCCAGGCGGGCCTGCTCCCGGTCGGGAACACCGCGGAGGTCAGCGGCGGCCCCGAGGCCCTGCTCCAGCTCTCCGCCGACCCGTCCTTCCTGAACCGCCCCGCCGTCCTGACCGGCGACAACCACCCCGGCATCGGCAACCCCGCCCTGCGGATCGCCGCCGACGGCCTGCGCCGCGCGGACACCCGCTTCGGCCTGGTCAACACCAACACCTCGTACCCGTACACGCCGAAGGAACGCAACAGCCCGAACTCCTCCGAGAACCCGGACGAGCCGCCGAAGCAGATCCTGCCGACCGAGGGCCTGACCCATCAGACGACGGCGGACATCCAGGGCGCCCGCTCGGTCACGGCTTCCTCCAGCGGCAACTGGCTGCTGCACCTTCCCCAGTTCGACCCGGTGAACGCCTTCGACAAGGACCCCGACACGGCGTGGGTCGAGGGTGCCCCCGACTCCGCCAAGGGCGAATGGGCGCGCATCGACTTCTCCGGCCCGACACGGATCCCGGCCACCATCCATCTGACACCGCTGCCGCAGGACAACGTGCGGGCGGCCCCGACCCGCGTTCGGATCGAGACGGACAAGGGCTCCACGACGGCCAACATCCAGCCGAACGGCAAACGCCAGGCGATCAAGTCGCCTGCGGGCACCGCCAATTGGCTGCGTGTGACAATCCTCGACACCCAGCGCGCCCGCCCCGGGCTCACCGGCGCCGGATTCACGTCCATCGACATCCCCGGCGTCAGGGCGACCCGCGCGCTGCGCCTCCCGTCCGACTCCGAGCAGGCCGACCAGTACTCCTTTTACCGCGCCACGAGCGACGGCGCCCTCACCCTCACCGACACCGAGCGCTCCCTGAACCGCGTCTTCACGACGACGGGCGAGTCCACGTACGACATCGAGGCGAAGGCCGCCCCCACCCCCGGACCCGCGCTCGACAAGCTCCTCTACGACCTGGCCCCCGACCAGCGCCGCAAGATGACGGCGACCGCGGACTCCACGGCCGAGCTGGGCCTCAACACCACGCCCCGCAATCTCACCGACGGTGATCTGACGACGGCCTGGATCGCGGGCGACGACCCCACGATCCACCTGCGCTGGCCGGACAAGCAGCCCGTCTCCACGCTCGTCCTCGCCGGGGCCGGCGGCCTCACCACGCGCCCCGAGGAGATCGAGATCAGCAGTCCGGACGGCGCGGCGGTGGCCGGCGTCGACAAGAACGGCGTGGCCCGCTTCGAACCCATCACCACGGACCGCCTGGACATCACCATCACCAAGTCGGCCCCGCTCAAGGTCCACAACCCGGTCGCCGACAAGGACCTGCAACTCCCGGTGGGCCTGACCGAGGCCTACATCCCGACCCTCGACGCCTACCGCGTCGAACAGCCCACGCCCGACCGCCGGTTCAGCCTCCCCTGCGGCAAGGGCCCGACGATCACGATCGACGGCACCCGCCACCGCACCTCGGCGAGCGGCACCCTGCGCGCCCTGACGGAACGCCGCCCGGTCACGGTGAAACCGTGCGGCGACGCGCCGGACCTCCCCGCGGGCCGCCACACCCTGAAGACCTCACCCTTGGGCCCCCTCTCCCTCACGGACATCACCCTCACGAACACGACGGCCACCACTGAGGCGGCGCCCACCGTCCGCGGCCTCACGGTCCGCGACTGGCTCGGCGACCGCCGCGAAGTACGGGTCGACGCGGGCGAGTCGACGTACCTGACCATGTACGAGAACGCCAACGACGGCTGGGAGGCCACCCTCGACGGCAAGAAGCTGAGCTCGCTGCGCCTCGACGGCTGGCAGCAGGCGTGGCTGATCCCCGGCGGAGCGAGCGGCACGGTCGAGCTCTCCTACGCCCCGGCCCGCACCTACGAGATCGGCCTGTTCGCGTCCGGCGCGGCGATCCTGATCCTCGGCGCGCTGTGCCTGTGGCGCAGGCGGGACACGGAACAGTCACTCCCCGAGCCCCCGCCACCCCCCGGCTGGATCATCGGCACGGCCCTGCTCACGGCCATCGGCATCGTGATCGCGGGCCCTTGGGCAGCCCTGGTCCCGGCCCTCGCCCTCCTCTCCTGGAAACGCCACACGCTCCTGATCCCGATCGCGTTCGTCGCGATGACGGCGGCGGGCGCGGTGGCCGCAACAGGCGCGGGAGAACCGGTCCGCGAGGGCGCGGGCGCATACAGCACGGCGGCCCAACTCCTGGCGCTGATCGCCCTGTTCGCAGCGCTGGCGACGTTCACGCCGCCAAATCAAGCCCCGCCGGCGTTTGAGGCGCGGGGTCCGGGGCAGAGCCCCGCGTCCGCAACCCCCGGGGGCGCAGCCCCAACGACGGGACGGGAAGGGGCGGAAGGGGCGACTCCCCCGAACCGCACCCCCACACCCCCGCAGAAACCCACACCCCCGGGGAGCGCCCCATGACCACCCTGGACCGCCCCGCCCGGGGCAACGGCAACCCGCCCACCCGCATCCCCTTCCCCACCGTGGACGAGGTCTCCCGCCACTGCCTCCAGGACCGCGAACCGGAAACCGTCCACATCGAGATCCACCTCACTGCCCGCCTCGACCCCACCCGCCTCACCCACGCCTTCACGAACGCCCTCCACCACCACCCCCGCATCCTCATGCGCGAGGCCCCCCGCCACTGGTACAGCAGCCGCTACGAGTGGGAACTGACCAAGACCCCGGACGTACCCCCCGTCTCCTTCCCGGCCCCCACCCCGAACGCCCTGCACGAGGCCCGCACCCGCTCCCTCGCCGACGCCCCACCCCTCACCGCCTCCCCACCCATCCGCCTGGAAGCGGTGGAGGACCCACAGACGCGGAACACCGTCCTGTTCGTCACCATCAACCACACGGCCCTCGACGGCCCCGCCTGCCTCCGCGTCATCGCCACCGCGGCGGAGCTCTACTCCGGCCGCGACAACTCCCCACCGCCCACCACTCCCCCGCTCCTGAGCCCACGCCCTCCGCAACCCCCGCCCTCCCCCTGGTCGCGCCCGGCCCGCGTCTCCGCAGGCACCCCCGACCCCCGCCCCGGCAACGGCCTCGTGGTCACCGAACTGTCGGTGCCGCGCCGCCCGAAGGGCGCCCCGTACACGGTCAACGACCAGCTGATGGTGGCCACGGCCCGCACGATCGCCGACTGGAACGAGGAGCACGGCACCCACCACACCCGCCGCCCCCTGCGCGTCACCATGCCGGTGGACGACCGCCCGCGCGACACGACGATGCCCATCGGCAACGGCACCCGCCTGGTGGAACTGGCCCTCACGCCAGCCGAGTTGGAGAAGGACACCCCCACGCTCCTGCGCCTCACGGCCACCCGCACCGCGACCCTCAAGTCCCAGCCCAGACCCCAACTCGGCCACGGGGCAGCGCTGTTGACCAGCCCCTACGCCCCGGTGGCCTGGCGCGCCGCCGCCACCCGCGCCCTGCGCACGGCGGCGGCGCCATGGACGTCGACCACCCTGCTCAGCAACATCGGCCGCGTCCCCTACCCGCTGGACTTCGGCGACGGCGGCAAGGCCCGCGCCGTCTGGTTCTCGGCCCCGGCCCGGATGCCGCGCGGCCTCACCTTCACGACGGCGTCCACGGCGGGCCGGCTCCACCTGGCCCTGCGCTGGTCGCGCACCCTGCTCGGGCCCGGCGACGGCGCCCGCCTGCGCGACCTCTTCGAGCAGCACCTCCACGCGACGCAGGAGGAGGCACCATGACCACGCACACCGAACTCGAAGCCCCACCAAAGGACTTGAGGGACTTCTACGAGAACCCGACCGTCCCGGTGGCCTCCGGCACCCCCCGCACCCGCCGCCAGGCCCGCATCCTCGCCACCGCCCTGTCCGGCACCCGCCGCGCCACCGTCCTGGACATCGGCTGCGGCGACGGCACGGCCGCCGCCACCACCGCCCGCCTCCTGCCGGGACCCGACGAGCACCGCCTCATCGGCATCGACTGGTCGCAGGACGCGCTGCGCCGCGCGGCCCGCCGCGTCCCCCGCGTCGTACGCGGCGAACTCACGGGCCACGGCCTTCCGTTCGCGGACGCGTCCGCCGACGCGGTCCTCCTCTCCGAGGTCGTCGAGCACCTCGTCGACCCCGACGCCGCGCTCGACGAGATCCGCCGCGTCCTGCGCCCGGGCGGCCATCTGATGCTGTCCACCCCGAACCTGGCCGCCTGGTACAACCGGGCCCTGCTGCTCGCCGGCGTACAGCCCGTCTTCTCGGAGGTGAGCCTGCGCGCGATCCACGGCAGGCCGGGCACCGAAGTGGTCGGCCACCTGCGCCTCTACACCGCCCGCGCCCTGCGGGAGTTCGTCGCCGCGTCGGGCTTCGAGGTCGTACGCCTCGCGGGGGCTCCGTTCCACGGGGTGCCCCGCCCGCTGCGCCCCCTCGACCGGCTCGCCTGCGCGGCCCCGTCCCTCGCCTCGATCCTTCTCCTGCACGCACGAAGGACGTGAGCGGCGATGCCCGCCGTGGCATGGGGAGTCGGCGCGGCACTGCTCGCCAACGCGCTCTACAGCGTGGGCTTCGTCCTGGAGAAGCGGGCCCTCACCCGGCTGCCCGAAGTGAGCGTGCGCCGCCCCGCCCACCTCCTGCGGCAGGTGGTCACGAGCCCGCTCTGGCTGGCCGGATCCATCGCCCTGGCCTCCGGCTTCGGCGCCCAGCTCGCCGTCTACCGGACGCTTCCCATCGCGGCGGCCCAGGGGATCTTCGTCTCCGGCCTGGTCATCCTCCTGCTCCTGTCGGCCCGGCTCCTCGGCGAACGCACCTCGGGCCGCGAGCGCTACGCCATCGCCGCGATCCTGGCGGCGCTGCTCATGGTGGTGCTCTCGCTGGAGCAGGACGCGGACGCCGTGGGGCACCGCTCCCCCGCGCCCCTCATCCTCCTGGTGTGCGTGCCCTCGCTCGCGGCGGGCCTGTCCCTGTACGCCGCCGCGGAACGCCGCGCGCGGCACCGCCACCGGCTCCCGACCACGGGTGTCGAGTACGGGGTCGCGGTGGGCCTGCTCTACGGGGTCAGCTCGCTCGCCATCAAGGGCGTGTCGGGCGTGCTCCCGGACATCCCGGCCCTGTTCGCCTCCCCGTACCCGTATCTGCTGATGTGCACGGGCGCGTTCGGGCTCGTCATGTCGCAGGCGGCCCTGCAACGCTGCCGCGCCTCGCTGATCGTCCCGGTGTGCACCACGGTGACCTGCCTGTTCACGGCGGTCCTCGGCACGCTCGCGTTCGGCGAGTCGCTCCCCCACGAGCCGGTGCGCCTGACGCTGCGCCTGACGGGCACGGCCCTCGCGGTCACCGTGCTCCTCCTGATGCCGAAGCACGACGCCCCCACACAACCGGACCAAGAACCAAGGGAGTTGCTCCCGCATGAACCCTGACGACCCGCTGCTCAAGATCCTCGCCTGCCCGCTCGACAAGGGGCCCCTGCTCCTGCTGCCCGCGCCGGAAGGGAACACGGGCGACAGCCTCTACAACCCCCGGCTGCACCGCCGCTACCCCATCGTCGACGGCATCCCGCAGCTCCTCCCGTCGTCCGGCGAACAGGTCCCGGAAGGCGAGCACGAGCAGCTCCTGCAACGGGCCGAGCAGGCGAAACGGACGCTGCCATGACGACACTCGCCGCCCGGATCGCCCCCTGGCTGCCCGCCCGGCTGACCGCGGCGACGGCCCGCGCCCTGTACCCGCGCTTCGAGCCCGAGCTGACCCGGCTCGCCGACATGCTGCCCGCCGCCGGGGCCTGCGGCACGGCGGTCGACGTCGGCGGCTGGTACGGCCCGTGGACCCACCGCCTCGCGGTCCTGGCCCGCCGCGTGATCACCCTCGAACCGGTCCCGCACCTGGCCCGGGTGCTCGCCGCGTCCGCGCCGGCGAACGTGCGGGTCGTCAGGGCGGCCGCCAGCGACCGCCCCGGCACGGCCCCGCTGTGGCAGCCGCCGCACGACGAGCGCGGCGAACGCGGGGTCTCCTCGCTGGTCCGCCGCGACGACCTGCACGCGACGACCGGCCGCGAGGTGACCTGCGTGACCCTGGACGAACTCGCCCTGCGCGACGTCGACTTCATCAAGATCGACGTGGACGGGGCGGAGCTGCGGGTGCTGCGCGGCGCCCGGGCCCTGCTCGCCCACGACCGGCCCGCCCTCTTCATCGAGCTGGAGACCCGCATCCAGCCGATCGCCCCGGTCGTCGACCATCTGCGCGCCCAGGGCTACGAGGGCTGGGTACTGCCGGAGACCGACTGGCTGCCCCTGCCCTCCTACGATCTGGCGGCCCATCAGCGCGGCACCTCCCACATCGCCTCGCAGGGCCTGCTGCGCCGCGCCCTCACCCCGGCCGGGCGCCGCCCGCGGTACGTGAACTCGGTGCTGTTCCTGCCGGACGGGCGGGCCCCCGGCGACGTAAGCCACCATGGAGCGCATGTCCGGACGCCCCGCTGAGCCCTTCACCCCGCTGGACTTCCAACTGGTCCTGCTGCGCCGCATGGCCGACCACAACCCGGAGCTGGTGGAGACCGCCCGCGCCGACCTCGGGGTCTCCGTCGCCGAGATGCGGGAGGCGAACCGCCGCTGGCAGGCGAAGCTGCACTCCCGCCACCCGCAGGCGGCGGTCTCCCGCTACCGGTCCGTGCTCGGCGCCCCGGAGCGCACCCTGCTGCGCAAGGTCGGCGACCTGGAGTGCGAGGCGCTGCTGTGGCCGGTGCCGCTCTGGCCCGACCTGCGCTTCGAGGTGCTGCTCGCCCCCACGGGCGGGATCTGGAACGAGTGGCTGATCCGCACCCCCGGCACCCCGGGCCCGGCCCTGCGCACCCTCGCCGATCTGACGCCCTGGTCCTGCACGGTGGACGAGGCGGCCCGCGCCTTCGCCCCGGCCCGCCCCCTCGAAGGCTCGGCGCCCACCCGCTGGGGCCTGGCGTTCCGCGCCCCGGACGAGGCGGGAACACCCCGCGAGGTGCGGGCGGAGTTCACCTGGGGGCTGCTCCAGCGCTGGTACGAGGCCTGAGATTCACCCGCGGAGCCCAACCGGAATACGAACACAAGAAACGAACAGGGGCGCAGTTGTTCCCTTGAACAGGTGGTCGTAGCCGAAGAGTTTGCATGGGACGTACGTGAACAACGATGCTTACGGTGCGCAAGCAACGGGCTGCAGACCGTAGCGACCGCATCGCGATGCACATCTCAAGTCCCAAGTCCCATATGCACTTTGCATCACCAATGCACTTTGCATCATCGCTAGGAGAACGCGTCACATGAACGTCATCACCGACATCGTCGCCGGCCTCGCCCACTTCCTCGGCTGGCTGGTGTAACACCGTCGGACACCGAAGCGGCGCCGTCTCCCACGTCCCACGGGAGGCGGCGCCCCGGCGTTCGTGGACCCGCCCGGCCTACTCCAACGAGCGCCCTCCCGCGCGCGACCGCAGGATGCCAGAAGGGTCGCCATCCGGCGAGCCCACCACGGTCCGCGCTCTCGGGAGGATCTGCCATGACCGCCAGTCTGGAGCAGTTGCGCCGCTGCCACTTCGCCGTCGATCTGGGTGCCGCGCGCACCCGCGTGTACGTGAAGGGCGCGGGCCTCGTCGTCGATGAGCCCAGCGCGGCGGCGGTCAACACCCGCACCGGCGCGCTCATCGCGGTCGGCGAGTTCGCCGAGAAGATGACAGGCCGCACCCCGCACTACATCCGCGTCGTACGCCCGGTCTCCGGCGGCACGGTCGTCGACATCGAGATGGCCCAGCGGATGCTGCGCCACCTGCTCGGCGACAAGCTCCGCCGCACCCTTCGCCGCAAGCCCCGCCTCCGCGCGGCGGCCGCCATCCCGCACGACGCGGACCCGCTGGCCCAGCGCGCGGCCATGGAGACCCTCATCGGCCTCGGCGCCCGCCGCGTGGAACTGGTCGACACCCTGATCGCGGCCGCGGTCGGCTGCGGCCTCCCGGTGGAGCAGCCCGAAGCCACGATGATCATCGTTTGCGGCGCGGCCACCACCCAGATCGCGGTCCTCTCGCTCGGCTCGATCGTGACGGCGGCCCGTATCCCCGTCGGCGGCGACGCCATCGACCACGCGGTCGTCCAGCACCTGCGCCAGCACCACGCGCTGATGCTGCCGTCCCAGTCCGTACGCCCCCTCCAGGTCGCCCTGAGCGGCAACGGCCTCACCCCGCAGGGCCCGGAGCAGACCGAGATCCACGGCCGCGACGTGGCGACGGGCCTGGCCCGCTCCGTGCACGTGGACACCGCCGCCGTGCGCAGCGCGATCCACACCCCGCTGACCGCCGTCCTCGACGGCATCGGCAGGGTGCTGCGCGACTGCCCGCCCGACCTGGTCGCCGATCTCACGGAGCGCGGCATCATGATGGTCGGCGGCTCCGCCCTGCTGCCCGGCCTCGACCAGATGCTGCGGTCCGCGACGGGCGTCCCGGTGCACATCGCCGAGCGCCCCGACGTGTGCGCGGTGCGCGGGCTCGGCGAGATGCTGGAGGGCAGGATCCAGCCGATGGCCCTGAGCCCGCTGACCGACTGACCCGGCGCGGCGCGCGCCCCCGGGCGCCGCGCCCGCCCATCGGATGACAGATGGCCCGTCACGGTTTCCGTGACGGGCCATCAGGTTACGTACGAGCTGGTCGCATCGTTTCTGCGCCGCGTACTTGCGGTGGGGCGGGTGGGACTCGAACCCACGGCCGACGGATTATGAGTCCGCTGCTCTAACCGGCTGAGCTACCGCCCCGTCTCGGCGTGGCGCGTACAAGTGTGCGCGCCGTCTGCCGCAGCATAGCCGCTCATACGATCTCCTGCCTCGGATGGTCCGGCTCTGCACGACCATGAGGACTCCCCGCGCGCGCGGACGGTTCCACCAGGCAAGAAAAAGCCCTCCGGAGTGGACTCCGGAGGGACTTGTTCACAGCTCTCCCGACTGGACTCGAACCAGTAACCTGCCGGTTAACAGCCGGCTGCTCTGCCAATTGAGCTACAGGAGATCGAGCTCCCCCGACTGGACTCGAACCAGTAACCTGCCGGTTAACAGCCGACTGCTCTGCCAATTGAGCTACAGGGGAATGACCTCGTTGCTTCGAACGAACCCACCTGGGTACTTGCCAGGCGGCGTGCGCTCGCTGCGACACATACATTAGCGCAAGGTGGGGGGTGCTCCGCCAATCGGTATCCCTCAGGTGATCAACAAGCTCCACGAGGACCGCACTGACCACGACGCCTCACTACGGAAAGGGTGGCCGACCATGCGCTATCGGCTCACATTCATCGCAGGTCTGGCCCTGGGCTACGTGCTGGGCACGAGGGCAGGTCGCGAGCGCTACGAGAAGCTGAAGAAGTCCGCGCGCGAGATCGCCCAGAACCCGGCCGTGCGCAATACGGCGGAGACGGCGGCGCAGCAGACGCGGAACGTCGCGGGCAAGGCCTTCCACTCGGTGAGCGAGAAGGTCGAGAGCAAGGTGCCCGACTCGGTCGCCGACCGGGTGCGCACCCTGCGCGAGCGCGGCGGCCCCGCCGACGAAGGGGCGACCGACGACTGGGGCACCAGCAACACCTGACGCCCCGGACCCCACGGCACGAGAC
Organism: Streptomyces sp. UC4497; assembly: GCF_054871485.1. NCBI lineage: Bacteria > Bacillati > Actinomycetota > Actinomycetes > Kitasatosporales > Streptomycetaceae > Streptomyces > Streptomyces sp. UC4497. Next base: position 146,033 of record NZ_JBTYHB010000012.1, read on the forward strand.
CGACGGCACAGGATCATCCGGCGGTACGGCAGAATTTCAGTCATGGGGATAGTCGCCGGGCTGGACAGTTCGCCCGAATTTACGCGCATAGTCGTTTGTGACGCCGACACCGGGGCCGTGCTGCGGCAGGGGTACGCCCCGCACCCGCTGGAGGCACCGGAAGGCGGCGGACGGCCGTCCGACGTGGATCCCCAGGCGTGGCTTCTCTCGCTCGGCGAGGCCGCCGGCGGGGGGCTGCTGGAAGGCGTGCAGGCCATCGGGGTCTCCGCGCAGCAGAACACCGTGGTGCCGCTGGACGCGCAGGGCAACACCGTGCGCCCGGCCCTGGTCGGCGGGGACAAGCGCGCGCAGGTCGCGGCCGCGGACCTGGTCGACCGGCTCGGCTCGCGCGAGGCGTGGGCCGAGGCCGTCGGAAGCGTGCCGCAGGCGGCGCTGCCGGTGACCAAGCTGCGCTGGCTGGCGCGCAGCGAGCCGGAGAACGCGGAGCAGGTGGCCGCCCTGATGCAGGCGCACGACTGGCTGGTGTGGCAGTTGCTCGGCCGGCCCGCGCGCCGGACCACCGACCGCGGCGGGGCCTCCAGCACCGGGTACTGGTCGGCGGCGAGCGCCACGTGGCGGCCCGATCTGGTGGAGCTGGCGCTCGGGCACCAGGTGGCGCTGCCGGAGGTGATCGGCCCCGGCGAGGCGGCCGGGCGGACCCCGGAGGGGCTGGTCATCTCGGCCGGGACCGGGGAGACGATGGCCGCCGCGTTCGGGCTCGGCGTGCAGTCCGGCGACGCCGTGGTCTCGCTCGGGGCCTCGGGCTCCGTGATGGCCGTGCACCACGAGGCGCTCGTGGACTCCAGCGGCTCCATCACCGCGCTCGCCGACGCGACCGGGATGCACCTGCCCGTCGTGCATACGTCGAACGCCGTACGGGCGCTGCGGGGCACGGTCGAGATGCTGGGGCTCGACGGAGGCCTGGAGGAGCTGTCCGAGCTGGCCATGAAGTCGACGCCGGGCGCCCACGGACTCGTACTCCTGCCCTATCTGGAGGGTGAGAAGACGCCGAACCTGCCGCACACCGCGGGGACGCTGAGCGGGCTGCGAAGAGAGTCCATGAAGCCCGAGCACCTGGCGCGGGCCGCCTTCGAGGGCATGCTGTGCGGGCTCGCCGACGCGATGGACGTGCTGCGCGGGCGTGGCGTGGAGATCCGGCGGGTGTTCCTGCTGGGCGCCGCCTCCGAGCTGCACGCCGTGCAGAGCGTGGCGCCGGCCGTGTTCGGGGCGCAGGTCGTGGTGCCGCAGCCCGCGGACTACGCGGCGATCGGCGCGGCGCGGCAGGCCGCGTGGGCGCTGAACGGGCAGTTGCCGCAGTGGCAGGGGGCTGCGGCGCAGGTCTTCGAGGCGGGCGACGAGCTGCCGGTGGGCCAGGCGGTGCGGCAGCAGTACCGGGCCGTGCGGGACCAGATCCACCCCGGCGCGTTCGCCTGACGCTCCCGGCTCCCGGCCGTTCCACAAACCCCGCGTCCGCCGAACCTTTGGGCGCTCTTGGTTAATTCGGTTGAGGTAACGCGGGTGGAGTGTTCGACGATAGGGGTCCATGCGTCGCCGTTTCGGCGTCGGCGCGGATCGATCCCCCTCCCCGAACACCGCTCCTCCCACACCCGCCGACCACCGAGAGACCGAGCGTGCTCATAAGACTTCTGCGGACCCATCTCAGTCCGTACAAGAAACCCATCGGGCTGCTGGTGCTGCTGCAGTTCCTGCAGACCTGTGCCTCGCTGTATCTGCCCACTCTGAACGCCGACATCATTGACAACGGTGTCGTGAACGGCGACACCGGCTACATCCTCGAGTACGGCGCCCTGATGCTGGGCGTCACCGTCGCCCAGGTGGTGTGCAACATGGGCGCCGTGTTCTACGGCGCCCGTACCGCCGCCGCGTTCGGGCGCGATGTCCGGGCCGGGATCTTCGACCGGGTGCAGTCCTTCTCCGCGCGCGAGGTCAACCAGTTCGGGGCGCCCTCGCTGATCACCCGGACCACGAACGACGTGCAGCAGGTCCAAATGCTGGCCCTGATGACGTTCACGCTGATGGTGTCGGCGCCGATCATGTGCGTCGGCGGTGTCGTGATGGCGCTCGGCCTGGACGTGCCGCTGTCGGGCGTGTTGCTCGCCGTGCTGCCCGTGATGGCGATCGTGCTGTCGCTGATCATCCGTAAGATGCGGCCGCTGTTCCGGTCCATGCAGGTCAAGCTGGACACCGTGAACCGGGTGCTGCGCGAGCAGATCACCGGCAACCGCGTGATCCGTGCCTTCGTCCGGGACGACTTCGAGAAGGGCCGCTTCGGCGAGGCGAACCGGGATCTGACCGAGACCTCGCTCGCGACCGGGCGAATCATGGCACTGATGTTCCCGTTCGTGATGACGATCGTGAACGTCGCGTCCATCGCCGTCGTCTGGTTCGGCGCCCACCGCATCGACAGCGGCGGCATGCAGATCGGTGACCTGACCGCGTTCCTCGCGTATCTGATGCAGATCGTGATGAGCGTGATGATGGCCACGTTCATGTTCATGATGGTGCCGCGCGCCGAGGTCTGCGCCGAGCGCATCCAGGAAGTCCTGACGACCGACACCAGCGTCGTGCCGCCTTCGGAGAAGGCCGCCGTGCGCGAGCTGCGCCGCCACGGGCACCTGGAGATCCGGGGCGCCGACTTCGGTTACCCGGGCGCCGAGGAGCCCATCCTGCACGGCATCGACCTGGTCGCGCTGCCCGGCGAGACCACCGCGATCATCGGCTCCACCGGCAGCGGAAAGTCGACGCTGCTCGGCCTCGTACCGCGCCTGTACGACACCACGGCAGGCACGGTGTACGTCGACGGCGAGGACGTGCGCGGGATCGACCCGCAGCTGATGGCGAGGACGGTCGGGCTCGTGCCCCAGCGGCCGTACCTCTTCTCCGGGACCGTGGCGAGCAATCTGCGCTACGGGCGTCCGGACGCCACCGACGAGGAGCTGTGGCACGCGCTGGAAGTGGCGCAGGCCAAGGACTTCGTCGGCAAGCTGGAGGGCGGGCTCGAAGCGCCCATCACCCAGGGCGGCACGAATGTCTCCGGCGGTCAGCGCCAGCGGCTCGCCATCGCGCGCACGCTCGTGCAGCAGCCGGAGATCTACCTCTTCGACGACTCGTTCTCCGCGCTCGACTACGCCACCGACGCCGCCCTGCGCCGCGCGCTCGGCAACGAGACGGCCGAGTCGACGGTGGTGATCGTCGCCCAGCGCGTGGCCACCATCCGCGACGCCGACCGGATCATCGTGCTCGACGAGGGCCGGGTCGTCGGCACCGGCCGCCACCACGAACTGATGGCGGACAACGAGACGTACCGGGAGATCGTTCTCTCCCAGCTGACGGAAGCGGAGGCCGCCTGATGGCCGGACCGGGAGCGATGGGCGCGCCGGGCGCCCGCTCGATGGATTTCAAGGGGTCCGGCAAACGGCTGCTGAAGCGGCTCACCGTGCACCGCGCGGCGGTGACCGGGGTGCTGGCCGCGATCGTGATCGGCGTCGCCCTCTCGGTGGTCGGGCCGAAGATCCTCGGCCGCGCCACCGACCTGCTGTTCGGCGGGGTCATCGGCGGGCAGCTGCCGGCCGGGCAGACCAAGGAGCAGGTCATCGAGGGCCTGCGTGCCAAGGGTGAAGGCGGCATGGCCGACATGCTCGGCGGCGTCGACTTCACCCCGGGCCAGGGCGTCGACTTCGGCGCGATCGGCGAGGTGCTGCTGCTCGGGCTCGCCGTGTTCGCGTGCGCGGGCCTCGCGATGATGATCGGCACGCGGATAGCGAACCGGCTGATCAACCTGGCCGTGGCGCGGCTGCGCGGCGACCTCCAGGAGAAGCTCTCCCGGCTTCCGCTGTCGTACTACGACAAGCAGAAGCGCGGCGAGGTGCTGAGCCGGGCGACCAACGACATCGACAACCTCGGCCAGACGCTGCAGCAGACGACCGGGCAGATGCTCAACTCGCTGCTCACGATCATCGGCGTGCTCGCCATGATGTTCTGGATCTCGTGGCTGCTCGCACTGGTCGCGCTGATCACGGTGCCGCTGTCGGTGATCGTCGCGGCGAAGGTCGGCAAGCGGGCGCAGCCCCAGTTCGTCCAGCAGTGGCGGACCACCGGCAAGCTCAACGCCCACATCGAGGAGATGTACACCGGGCACAACCTGGTGAAGGTGTTCGGCCGGCAGAAGGAGTCGGCGGAGCAGTTCGCCGAGCAGAACGAGGAGCTGTACCAGGCCTCGTTCAAGGCGCAGTACAACAGCGGGATCATGCAGCCGCTGATGTTCTTCATCTCGAACCTGAACTATGTGCTGGTCGCCGTCGTGGGCGGGTTGAGGGTGGCCAGCGGCTCGCTCTCCATCGGTGACGTGCAGGCGTTCATCCAGTACTCGCGGCAGTTCTCGATGCCGCTGACGCAGGTCGCGTCGATGGCGAACCTGGTGCAGTCGGGTGTGGCATCGGCCGAGCGGATCTTCGAACTCCTCGACGCGGAGGAACAGTCCGCCGACCCCGAGCAGGGCGAGAAGCCGGATCATTTGCGCGGGCACGTCGAGTTCGAGCACGTGGCCTTCCGCTACGAGAAGGACAAGCCGCTCATCGAGGACCTGTCGCTGACGGCGGACCCCGGTCACACGGTGGCGATCGTCGGTCCTACGGGCGCGGGCAAGACGACCCTCGTCAATCTGCTGCTGCGGTTCTACGAGGTCACGGGCGGGCGCATCACGCTCGACGGCGTCGACATCGCGAAGATGTCGCGGGAGGAGCTGCGCGCCGGGATCGGCATGGTGCTCCAGGACACCTGGCTGTTCGGCGGGACCATCGCGGAGAACATCGCGTACGGGGCCCCGAAGGACGTCACCCGCGAGGAGGTCGAGGAGGCGGCGAAGGCCGCGCACGCCGACCGGTTCATCCGGACGCTGCCCGACGGGTACGACACGGTGCTCGACGACGAGGGCACCGGGGTCAGCGCCGGTGAGAAGCAGCTGATCACCATCGCGCGGGCGTTCCTGTCCGACCCGGTGATCCTCGTGCTCGACGAGGCGACCTCCTCCGTCGACACCCGGACCGAGGTGCTGATCCAGAAGGCGATGGCGCGGTTGGCCTCCGGCCGGACGTCGTTCGTGATCGCGCACCGGTTGTCGACGATCCGGGACGCCGACACGATTCTCGTGATGGAGAACGGGGCGATCGTGGAGCAGGGCTCGCACGAGGCGCTGGTCGCTGCGGACGGGGCGTATCAGCGGTTGTACGAGGCGCAGTTCGCTCAGGCGGTGGCCGAGGTGGACTGATTCCCAGGTCCGCCTGATCTCTTGCCCCGTCGGGGTTGCGGTCGCGGGGCTCTGCCCCGGGCCCCGCGCCTCAATCGCCGGCGGGGCTTGATGTGGCCGAACCGCCGACGGGGCTTGATGTGGAACTAGTCCAAGTAGCCCCGCAGTTGGTCCGCGAAGGCGTGGTCGCGGAGTTTGTTGAGGGTTTTTGACTCGATCTGGCGGATGCGCTCGCGTGTGACGCCGAAGATGCGGCCGATCTCCTCCAGCGTCCGGGGGCGGCCGTCGGCGAGGCCGTAGCGGAGCTGGACGACCTTGCGTTCGCGCTCGCCGAGCGTGGAGAGCACGGCCTCCAGGTGTTCGCGCAGGAGCAGGAACGCCGCCGATTCCACGGGGCTCGTGGCGTCGCCGTCCTCGATGAGGTCGCCGAGCGCCACGTCGTCCTCCTCGCCGACGGGGGCGTGGAGCGACACCGGCTCCTGAGCGAGGCGCAGCACTTCGCTGACCCGCTCGTGCGTCAGGTCGAGGTGGACGGCGACCTCCTGGGGGGTCGGCTCGTACCCGCGCTCCTGAAGCATGCGGCGCTGCACGCGGACGACCCGGTTGATCAACTCGACGACGTGGACCGGGACCCGGATGGTGCGCGCCTGGTCGGCGAGGGCGCGACTCATCGCCTGGCGGATCCACCAGGTCGCGTACGTCGAGAACTTGTAGCCGCGGGCGTAGTCGAACTTCTCGACCGCGCGGATCAGGCCGAGATTGCCCTCCTGAACCAGGTCGAGCATGGTCAGACCGCGGCCCACGTACCGCTTGGCGACGGAGACGACCAGGCGCAGGTTCGCCTCGATGAGGCGGCGCTTGGCCATCCGGCCCATGACCACCAATTTGTCGAGGTCCAGGGCGAGTTGGGAGTCGAGATCCGGGGCGTGGGCGAGCTTCTCCTCGGCGAACAGGCCCGCCTCGACGCGCCGCGCGAGGTCCACTTCGTCGGCCGCGGTGAGCAGCGGGATCCGGCCGATCTCGCGCAGATACTGCCGGAACAGGTCGGAGGACGGACTGGCGCTCTCGGTGCGGGCGCCGCGCACCGGCTCGGGCGGGTCCACGGACTCCTGGGGGCCGGCCGGTTCCTCCGGCTCGGCCTCGGGATGGTGCTCGACGCGGCTCTGCGAGGGCACAGAGGCCAGTACGTCGCCCTGCGGCACGGCACCCTTGGGCGCGGCTTCGGGTTCGGCGAGGGCCTGCGCTGTGCTGTCGCTCTGGGCGAGGGTCTGGGTCTGCACGGGGGCGACCTCCAAAGTGATCGCATCTGAGGCGTGCGGCAGGGGGGCGGGAACGACGGCCTCGCCGCTGTCCGTCCCGTACGCGATGAGCGGAACCGCGGGGGTGTCGGACCCGTTGTCCGGGCTCCGGCCGCGCTCCGAGGACTCAGGCACCGCAACCCAGTGTGGAGTACGACACAGTGCCGCCACGAGGGGCGTGCGTTGACTTTTTGAGTCCGGTGCGTGACCGCGTGGTTACCGTGCTGGACGGTTACCCGCCTTTCCCGGATCCGAACGGCCGCAAACGGCGCGTCGGAGTGCGGGCACCTACAGGGCGTCCGCGCCCCGCTCGCGCAGCGCCTGGCCGTACTGCTGGAGCACCCACAACTCGTTCTGCACCGCGGCCAGTTGGTGGGGGTCGCCGCCCGCGCCGAGGCGGGTGAGCGTGCCCTGGACGTCACGGATGCGGCGGTCGACGGCCCGCTTGCGCACGGTCACCAGCTGCTCCCCCGCGTACGCCTCGTCGACGGTCTTGCGGCGGATGGCCTCGACGGCGAGCTCGGTCACCATCGCCCGCACCGCGTCGTCGGGCGCCGCCTCGCGCACCGCGATCAGGTACTCCTGCGGGTCGTGGACGCCCTGCTCGGCGCCGCCCGCGTCCATGATGGCCTGGCGGACGGCGGCGTACGGGTCGGCCGTGAACTCGTCGACGCCGTACGCGTCGAAGGCCGGGGACACCAACTGCGGGTACTGCAACGCGAGTTTGAGCAGTTCGCGTTCGGTCGTGAACACCGGGTTGCGCAGGGTGAGTGCCGGTCCGCCGAAGGGACGGGCCGTGGTGGCGGCGGGGTCGGCCCCCTGACCGCCGCGCCCGGCGGCCGGCGCGGGTCCGCGGCCACCGCGCTCGCGGGCCCAGCGGGCGAGCTGCCCGACCCGCTTGACCACGAACTGGGTGTCGAGGATGCCGAGCATCCCGGCGAGCTGGACCGCGACCTCGTGCTGCGAGGCGCTGTTCTTGATGCGGGCGACGACGGGCGCCGCCTCGTCGAGCGCGGCGGCGCGGCCCGCCGGGGTCTCCAGGTCGTACCGGCCGACGATCTGGCGGAGCGCGAACTCGAAGAGCGGCGTGCGGGGTTCGACCAGTTCGGCGACCGCGTCGTCGCCCTTGGCGAGGCGCAGGTCGCACGGGTCCATGTTGTCCGGCGCGATCGCGATGTACGTCTCGGCGGCGAACTTCTGGTCGTCCTCGAAGGCGCGCAGGGCGGCCTTCTGGCCCGCCGCGTCGCCGTCGAAGGTGAAGATCACGCGCGCCGAGCCGTTGTCCATCAGGAGCCGGCGGAGGATCTTGATGTGGTCGCCGCCGAACGCCGTGCCGCAGGTGGCGATGGCGGTGGTGACGCCGGCCAGGTGGCAGGCCATCACGTCCGTGTACCCCTCGACGACGACCGCGCGGGAGGACTTGGCGATGTCCTTCTTCGCGAGGTCGATGCCGTACAGGACCTGCGACTTGCGGTAGATCGGCGTCTCGGGCGTGTTCAGGTACTTCGGTCCGTTGTCGTCCTCGCGCAGGCGGCGGGCGCCGAAGCCGACGACCTCGCCGCCGATGTCGCGGATCGGCCACATCAGGCGGCCGCGGAACCGGTCGATGGGGCCGCGGCGGCCCTCCTGGGAGAGCCCGGAGAGCAGGATCTCCTTGTCGCTGAAGCCCTTGCCGCGCAGGAAGCGGGTGAGGTGGTCCCAGCCCGCCGGGCTGTATCCGACGCCGAAGTGCTGGGCCGCGGCCTGGTCGAAGCCGCGCTCCGCGAGGAACTTGCGGCCGATCTCGGCCTCGGGTGACTCCAGCTGGTCGACGTAGAACTGCGCGGCGACCTTGTGCGCCTCGACGAGGCGGATGCGCTCGCCGCGCTGGTGGGTGGGGTTGTACCCGCCCTCCTCGTAGCGCAGCGTGATGCCCGCCTGGGCGGCGAGGCGCTCCACCACTTCGGAGAAGGAGAGGTGGTCGACCTTCATCACGAATGTGATGGTGTCGCCGCCCTCCTGGCAGCCGAAGCAGTGGAACAGGCCCTTACTGGGGCTGACCTGGAAGGACGGGGACTTCTCGTCGTGGAACGGGCACAGACCCTTGAGGTTTCCGCCGCCCGCGTTGCGCAGCTGCAGGTACTCGGACACCACGGCGTCGATCGGGACCGCGTCCCGAACAGCCTTCACGTCCTCGTCATTGATCCTGCCTGCCACGCGGCAATTCTACGGGTGCGGACTGACACTTCCGTCCCGGCACCAGAAGATCAACTCACTGCTCCAGAAGATCACCGAGCGGAACCGACGGGTCCGAGAGGCGTTCGACCCCGGGCCTGGCCCCGGACCTGATCAGCCGCTGGATCTGCTCCGTGACGTCCCACACATTCACGTTCATCCCCGCGAGGACCTGGCCGTCCTTCAGCCAGAACGCGATGAACTCGCGCTTGCCCGCGTCCCCGCGCAGCACCACCTGGTCGTACGAGCCCGGGGGCGCCCAGCCCGAGTACTCCAGGCCCAGGTCGTACTGGTCGGAGAAGAAGTACGGCACGCGGTCGTAGCTGACGTCCTTGCCGAGCATGGCGCGGGCCGCGGCAGGGCCGCCGTTCAGCGCGTTCGCCCAGTGCTCGACGCGCAGCCGGTCGTCGAAGAGCGGGTGCCGGACCGCCGCCACGTCGCCCGCGGCGTAGATGTCGGGGTCGGAGGTGCGCAGCGTCGCGTCCACGGCGATGCCGCCGCCGTGCGCCCGGTCGGCGAGCTCCAGGCCCGCGGCCTCGGCGAGCCCGGTGCGCGGGGCGGCGCCGATCGCGGCCAGCACGTCGTGGGCGGGGTGCTCCTCGCCGTCGTCGGTGAGGGCGGCGAGGACCATGCCGTCCTGGCCGGTGATCTCGGTGAGCCTGGCGCCGAAGTGGAAGCGGACGCCGTGGTCGCCGTGCAGCTCGGCGAAGATCTGGCCGACCTCGGGGCCGAGCACGGAGTGCAGCGGCGTGGCCTCGGGCTCGACGATGGTGACCTCCGCGCCGTACTCACGGGCGGCCGCGGCGACCTCCAGGCCGATCCAGCCGGCGCCGGCGATCACCAGGTGGCCGTTGTCCCTGCCGAGCGAGGCGAGTACGCCCTTGAGGCGCTCGGCGTGGGCGAGGCGGCGCAGGTGGTGGACGCCCGCGAGGTGGGTGCCGGGGATGTCGAGGCGGCGCGGCTCGGCTCCGGTGGCGAGGAGCAGCTTGTCGTAGCGGACGACGGTGCCCTCGCCGAGCAGCACGGTCTTCTCCGTGCGGTCGATCGTGGTGACCGTCTGGCCGAGGTGCAGCTCGATGTCGTTGCTCGCGTACCAGGCCGGTTCGTGGACGAAGACGCTGTCGCGGTCCTCCTTGCCCTGGAGGTAGCCCTTCGACAAGGGCGGCCGTTCGTACGGGTGGTCCCGTTCGTCACCGATGAGGATCACCCGGCCGGTGAACCCCTCCGAGCGAAGTGTCTCGGCGGTCTTGGCTCCGGCGAGCCCTCCCCCGACGATGACGAACGTCTGGTCCGCGTCGACCACTTGATGCCTCCTCATTGCCATGCCGTCATATGCGAGCGTCCCGCACGCAGCGTAATGCGGGAAGGGGGCGTGGCCCGATCAGGGCATCTTTTCGTCACGCCCAGTGGTCGCGTCTCCCTCTCGATGATGCCCGGCGACGGTAAGCCGCGCGTGAAGGGAACGGGCCGAGGCGTCGGTCAGGGAGGCGATCTGATCGACGATCACCCGCTTCTTCGCGCGGTCGTCGGGCGCCGCGTCGAAGAGGGCGCGGAACTGCGGGTCGAGGCCGTCGGGCGCGCGGGCGACGAGCGCCTGCGCCAACTCGGCGACCACGATGCGCTGATCGGCCCGGAGCCGCTCCTGCTGGGGGCGCTGCATCACATACCGGTCGGCGACCGCCTTGAGCACCGCGCACTCGTACCGGGCGGCGCGCGGGACCACCAGCTCGGCCCCGTACCGTGTCAAACGGCCCGTGCCGTGTCTCGCGCGTGTCGCGGCCTCGGCGGCGAGGCAGAAACGCCCGATCAGCTGGCTGGTCGCGTCCTTCAGCCCGGCCTGGGCGACCGCCGTGCCGTCGTAGCCGTGCGGCCACCACTCCTGGTCGAGGAGGCGGTCGAGGGCGGCGGAGAGCTCGGCGGGATCCGTGTCCTCGGGAACGTAGCGGCCGATGGCGACGGCGAAGATGTCGGCGCGCTCGGGCTCGGCGTGCAGCACGTTCGGATCCAAGTGTCCCGCGTGCAGGCCGTCTTCGAGGTCGTGCACGGAGTACGCCACGTCGTCCGACCAGTCCATGACCTGCGCCTCGAAGCAGGTGCGGCGGCCGGGAGACGTCTTCCTGATCCAGTCGAAGACCGGGCGGTCGTCCTCGTAGACCCCGAATTTCAGCGACTCGGGGTCACTGGGGTGCTCGCCGCGCGGCCACGGGTACTTCGTCGCGGCGTCCAGGGCGGCCCGCGTCAGGTTCAGGCCTACGCTGGTCAGCTCGCCGGAACTGTCGCTGCGCGCGAAGCGCTTGGGCTCGATGCGGGTCAGCAGGCGCAGCGACTGCGCGTTCCCCTCGAAGCCGCCGCAGTCCTCCGCCACCTCGTTGAGCGCCTGCTCGCCGTTGTGCCCGAAGGGCGGGTGGCCCAGGTCGTGCGAGAGGCAGGCCGTCTCGACGAGGTCGGGGTCGCAGCCGAGCGCGGCGCCCAACTCCCGCCCCACCTGCGCGCATTCGAGGGAGTGCGTGAGCCGTGTGCGCGGGCTCGCGTCCCAGTGGTGGCCGAGGGTGCCGGGCGTGACGACCTGGGTCTTGCCCGCGAGGCGGCGCAGCGCCGACGAGTGCAGCACCCTGGCCCGGTCGCGCTGGAACGCCGTGCGCCCCGGGCGCTTGTCGGGCTCGGGGGCCCAGCGCTCGACCGCCACCTCGTCGTATGTGTCGCTGCCTTCCATGTCCTGACAGTAAGGGCAGCCACCGACAACCGGGGCTTGTGATGGCTCAGACGGATGCGGTCTGCGCCACAGGGGCGTACGCGGTGGTGGCCGGGGCCCGGTCGTAGCGGTGCAGGACGAGGCGGGCCAGGGACGGGTGGGTGCCGAGCGGGGCCGCGGCGATGCCGGGTGCGGCCGCGGCGGTCTCCGTGGCGAAGCGGCCGGGGGCGGTGAAGTAGGAGGCGACGGCGATCCGGTCGCGGCCGCGTGCGGCGAGGGAGCGCGCGGCCGTGGCGACGTCGGGGGCGGTGGCGGAGGCGTATCCGGCTACGACGGGGACGCCGAGGCGGTCGGCGAGGAGCGCGGCCGTGCGGCGGACGTCGTCGGCAGCATGCGGGTCGCGGGATCCGGCGGCGGCGAGGACGACTCCGGAGCGGCGGCGGTCACGGTCGGTGGACCGCTCGGGCCAGCCGGCCTCGACGAGCCGGTCGTGGAGGGCGTCGACGAGCAGCGGGTGCGGGCCGAGCGGGTCCGCGACGCGGGTGCGCAGGTGCCCGGCGGCGTCGGCGGCCCGCGGCAGATCGTGCTTGACGTGGTGGCCGCGGGAGAGGAGCAGCGGCACGAGGACGGCCCGGCCGGCGGGCAGGTCGGCGAGGGTGTCGCTCAGCAGCGGCTCGTTGAGCTCGATGTGGCCGAGGCGGACGGTGAGGCCGGGGCGTCGCTCGCGTATCCGCTCGACGAGCGCGGAGACGGTGGCGAGGGCCCGTGGGTCGCGGCTGCCGTGCGCCACGAGCACGAGGGCGGGCGGCTGCCGGTGCCCGCGCAGCGGGGACACGTGACTGAGTCTGCTGCCGAGCTGGTCGCTGATCATGGTGAGGAGTCCCGCCGTGCCGACTGTGTGATCCAGGTAGGTCGTGCCGTGGTCCTTGGGGCCGTACGACTCGTCCGTCATGAACAGATCGTGCCGGTCCCCGGTTGCCGGGCTGTTGCCGCGCGGTGACGGGTGGTTGCCGGTCCTTCACGGGGCGGGTCGCGCGGCGGTGAGCAACCACGCGGCCGCGCCGCGCGTCTCCTGTCAGCACCGAGCCACGCCTGCCCCGGGGGTCCCGAATGCGTCTGCCACGTCCACGCCTGCCACGTACCAGGAGGGCGCAGCGCAGGACGGTGCAGGCGGTGATGGCGGCCTGTGTGCTGGCGCTGCTGCCGGCGACCTGGCTGTTCGTGTCGACCGGGGACCGGCTGCGGACGGTGGCGGACGCGCCGCGCGGCGAGGTGGCGGTGGTGTTCGGGGCGGGCCTGTGGAACGGGGAGCCCTCGCCGTACCTGGCGCACCGGCTCGACGCGGCGGCCGAGCTGTACCGCACGGGAAAGGTCCGTGTGCTCCTGGTCACGGGCGACAACAGCCGCGAGGAGTACGACGAACCCGACGCCATGCGCGCGTACCTGACCCGCCACGGGGTGCCGTCCCGGGCCGTCGTCAGCGACTACGCGGGTTTCGACACCTGGGACTCCTGCGTCCGCGCGAAGAAGATCTTCGGCGTCGACCGCGCCGTCCTGGTCACCCAGGACTTCCACGCGCGGCGCGCGGTGGCGCTGTGCGAGGCCGCGGGCGTCTCCTCGTACGGGATCGGGGTCGCCGAACCGCACGACGTGACCTGGTACGCGGGCGGGGCGCGGGAGACGCTCGCGGCGGCGAAGGCGGCGCTCGATGTGGTGGTGCGGCCTGATCCGCACTTCCTGGGGCGCGAGGAGCGGGGCGTGCGCGAGGCCCTGGGCGCGACCTCACGCCGTCCGTAGGACGGCCGGGAGATGCTCGTTCCGGCTACGTAACCTCCAGGCGCGCCGACCGGCAACACACCCGGCGCACCCTCAGGGGCATGCTCAACACCACGGCGACGCCCACCCACTGCCCGTACTGCGCCCTGCAGTGCGGCATGAACGTGCTGCCCGGTACCGAAGCCCCCACGGTCGAGGGCCGCGCGGAGTTCCCGGTCAACCAGGGCGCGCTGTGCGGCAAGGGGCAGAGCGCCGCCTCCGTGCTCTCCTCCCAGGTGCGGCTCACGGAGCCACTGGTCCGCAGCCCCGCCACCGGTCGGCTCACACCCGCCACCTGGGAGGAGGCCCTGGACAAGGTCGCGGACGGTCTGGCACGCGCGCGTACCGGGCACGGTCCGGACGCGTGCGGCGTGTTCGGTGGTGGTGGCCTGACGAACGAGAAGGCGTACGCGCTGGGCAAGTTCGCCCGCATCGTGCTCGGCACGTCGCAGATCGACTACAACGGCCGGTTCTGCATGTCGTCGGCGGCGGCCGCCGGGCAGAAGGCGTTCGGCCTGGACCGGGGTCTGCCGTTCCCGCTGGAGGACATTCCGCGTACGGGCTGCGTGATCCTGGTCGGCTCGAACCTCGCCGAGACCATGCCCCCGGCCCTGCGCTACCTCAGCGAACTCAAGGCCAACGGCGGCACGTTGATCGTGATCGACCCCCGCCGCACCCGCACCGCGGACCAGGCGGACCTGCACCTGGCGCCCCGCCCCGGCACGGACCTGGCGCTCGCGCTCGGGATGCTGCACCTGGTGGTGGCGGAGGGCCGGGTCGACGAGGAGTACGTACGCGGCCGTACGCAGGGGTGGGAGGAGGCCCGGTCGGCGGCGATGGCGCACTGGCCGGAGTACGTGGAGCGGGTCACGGGCGTGCCGGTGCCCCAACTGCGCGAGGCGGTCGGCATGTTCACGGCGGCCGAGCGGGCGATGGTCCTCACCGCGCGCGGGCCCGAGCAGCAGTCCAAGGGCACGGACACGGTCGGCGCGTGGATCAACCTGGCGCTCGCGACGGGGCGGCCGGGCACGCCGTACTCCGGTTACGGGTGCCTGACGGGTCAGGGCAACGGTCAGGGCGGCCGCGAGCACGGCCAGAAGGCGGACCAGCTGCCCGGCTACCGCAAGCTCACGGATCCGGCGGCGCGGGCGCATGTGGCGGAGGTCTGGGGCGTGGACCCGGACACGCTGCCGGGCCCTGGCCGGTCGGCGTACGAGCTGCTCGACGCGCTGGGCGGTGACATCCGGGCGCTGCTGCTGATGGGCTCGAACCCGGTGGTCTCGGCGCCGCGCGCGGCGCACGTCGAGTCCCGGATCCGTTCGCTGGACTTCCTGGCCGTCGCCGATGTCGTCCTCTCCGAGACCGCCGAACTGGCCGACGTGGTCCTGCCGGTGACGCAGTGGGCCGAGGAGACGGGCACGGTGACGAACCTGGAGGGGCGGGTGCTGCTGCGGCAGCGCGCCCTTACACCCCCTCCGGGGGTGCGTACGGACCTTTATGTCCTCCAGGAACTCGCGGCCCGTCTCGCGCCCGACCTGGAGAAGGGCTTCCCGACGGATGCGCGGGAGGTGTTCGACGAGTTGCGGCGGGCGTCGGCGGGCGGTCCCGCGGACTACTCCGGGATCAGCTACGACAGGCTGGCCGAGGGGGACGGGATCTTCTGGCCGTACTCCTCGGACGACGCGGTCGCCGAGCCCGGTGGGTCCGGGACGCCGCGGCTCTTCCTCGAACGGTTCGCCACGGAGGACGGGCGGGCGCGGTTCGTGCCGGTGGCGCATCGGCCCGCGGCGGAGGAGCCGGACGCGGAGTATCCGCTGTATCTGACGACGGGGCGGGTCGTGGCCCAGTACCAGTCCGGGGCCCAGACGCGGCGGGTGCCGGAGCTCAACAAGGCGGCGCCCGGGGCGTTCGTGGAGCTGCATCCGCGGCTCGCGGGGCGGCTCGGGGTCGGGCAGGGGGACGTGGTCGCGGTGACGTCGCGCCGTGGCCGGGTCGAGGCGCCGGCGCGCCTCACCTCCACGATTCGCCCGGACACCCTCTTCATGCCGTTCCACTGGCCGGGGGCGGGGCGGGCCAACACGTTGACCAATCCGGCGCTCGACCCCACGTCCCGGATGCCGGAGTTCAAGGTGTGTGCGGTGCGGGTGGAGCGGGTGGGGTGACGGTGCTGCGCAGCACCGGTTCCGTGTCACCTGCGGCGGGGCGGGGGCCGTCGTGCGTGGTGCGCGGCACCGGGGTCTCGCCAGGTCGGCCGGGGCCGGGCCTCTCGTAACTGGTGCGCGGCACCGGGGTCTCGCCAGGTCGGCCGGGGCCGGGCCTCTCGTAACTGGCGCGCGGCACCGGCCGCCGCCTTGTCCGGGGCCGGGCCCCTCACAACTGGTGCGCCGCACCGGGGACTCGCCACGTCGGCCGGGGCCGAACCCCTCGTAACTGGTGCGCCGCACCGGGCGCCGCCTTGCCCACCCTGCCGCCCAAGGCGGCAGATTGCCCAAGGCGGGGGCGGCCACACGTGGACCTGCGCGGCAAGTTGCCCCGGTCGGACGGCGGCCACCCGTAGGCCCAGGCGGCAAGTTGCCCCGGGCGGGGCGGGCGCCCCGTCGGGCCGACGCCCCCGGAGGGGGCGGGTGGGTGGGAGATGGGCGGGGCAAATCAAGCCGCTTCGGCAGGTGGGTAATTCGAGGCGTACGGCGGGTGGGCCAATCAAGCCCCTGCGGCAATTGAGCAGCGGGGCCGGGGCGGAGCCCCGAGGCCGTAACGCCGGTTCGGCACATCCAGCCCCGCCGGCGTTTGAGGCGCGGGGGCCGGGGCGGAGCCCCGTGGCGTAGGGGGACGACTACCGGGGGCGGAGACCCGTGGCGTGGGCAAGCCCTCCCCTTGGGCGGAGCCCCGTGGCGTGGGCGAAGGTGACCCGGTCCTTCACAGGGCCGACACCGCGGATCCATGGACTCCATTTGTCATGACCGCCTAAAACTGAACCAGCGTCAGGAAGCCGTCGCCGCCGCTCGTCTCACCATCCCCACGGAGCCGCCTGATGAGACACATACGGGCCACCACCCTGGCCACCCTCCTCGCCGCCACCCTCGCCCTCGCCCCCACGGCGACCGCGGCCCCCACCACCGCCGAGGCCACCTCCGTACGGGACGTGATCACCGACCCCGACGGGACCCGGCACACCCGTTACGACCGTACGTACGGTCAACTCCCCGTACTCGGCGGGGACTTCGTCGTGCACCAGGCCGCGGACGGCACGTACGAGGGCACCGACCGCGCCGTCTCCGGCAGCGTCTCCGTGCCGAGCACCACGCCCCGCCTCTCCGCCCCCAAGGCCGCGGACCTCGCCACGACGCTCCTGCGCGAGGCCAACCCCGGCAGGGTGCTGCACAGCCTCATGGCCAAGCCGCAGCTCGTCGTGGACGCCCTGCACGGAAGCCCCAAACTGGCCTGGCGGACGACCGCCGCCGCGAAGGACTCGCTCGGCAACCCCATGGCCCGCACGGTCCTCACCGACGCCACCACCGGCGCCGGGATCGACTCCTGGGACAGCCTCGAAACCGCCACCTCCACCACGGCCACGGGCGACGGCCGCTCCCTCTACTCCGGCACCGTCCCCCTCACCACCACCCGCGCCTCCTCCGGCGACTACCGGCTGGACGACTCCACCCGCGGCAACACGTACACCGGCGACGCCGCCAACAAGACCGACACCTGCATCCTCGGCATCTGCCTGGAGCGCGCCCCCGCCAAGGTCTACAAGGACGCCGACAACCACTGGGGCACCGGAAAGGCCGCGGACCGGAGCACCGCCGCCGTCGACGCCCAGTACGGCACCGACCAAACGTGGGACTACTACAAGGACGTCCACGGCCGGATCGGCATAGCCGACGACGGCAAGGGCTCGTACAACCGCGTCCACTACGGGAAGAGCTACAACAACGCCTTCTGGGACGACAATTGCTTCTGCATGACGTACGGGGACGGCGACGGCAAGACGTTCGGCCCGCTCGTCGCCCTCGACGTCACGGGCCACGAGATGTCCCACGGCGTCACCTCGTCCACCGCGGCCCTCACCTACTCCGGCGAGTCCGGCGGCCTGAATGAAGCCACCTCCGACATCTTCGGGACGCTCGTCGAGTTCCACGCGAAGAACGACTCCGACCCCGGCGACTGGCTCATCGGCGAGAAGATCGTCAAGCCCGGCGCGAAGACGGCGGCGCTGCGCTTCATGGACAGGCCGAGCCGGGACGGCAAGTCGGCGGACTGCTGGAACTCCAAGGTGGCCGGCCTGGACGTGCACTACTCCTCCGGCGTCGCGAACCACTTCGCGTACCTGCTCGCGGAGGGCAGCGGCCCGAAGACGATCGGCGGCGTCCGCAACGACAGCCCTACGTGCGACAAGTCGAAGCTCACCGGCATCGGCAAGGAGAAGCTCGGCAAGATCTGGTACCGCGCGCTGACCGTCTACATGACGTCCTCGACGGACTACAAGGGCGCGCGCACGGCGACGCTGAAGGCCGCCAAGGACCTGTACGGGGCGGACGGCAAGGAGTACGCGGCGGTGGCGGCCACCTGGTCGGCGGTGGCGGTGAACTGACCGGTCGTCACTCGCACGCCCGCCTCCGTCACCCGGTCGCACGCATCAGGAGGCGGGCGGCCACGACTGGCACTTACCTCGACCTTGGCAGGGCGCGCCCGACGCCCGCGAAGGAGCTTGGACGATGCGCGTGCGCAGGGGCATGGGCCGACCGCTGACCGCGGCGGCGTTCCTCACCACCGCGGCCACGACGGCGCTGCTCGCCGTCGCCGCCCCCGCGACCGCCGCGCAGGGCGGCCTGGAGATCTACCCGGCGACGGCCGCCCCGGGCGACCGGGTCACGGTGGGCACCACCGCGTGCGGCGGGAGCGACACGGCGACCGGTGACGCCAGCGCGGTCGGCGCGGGCACCTTCACGCTGGCGCCGGCCGCCCCGAACGCCTCGAACGCCACAGGCCGCTTCCGGATCCCGGTCTCCGCGCAGCCGGGAACGTACGAGATCGTCGCGAAGTGCGCGGGCGGCCCCGAGGTGACGGGCGACCTCATCGTCTCCGTGACCGGCACCGGCACCTCCGTGGCCCAGCTCCCCAAGGGGCACGTGAACACGGGCGTCGGCGGCGCGCTCGGCCCCGAACCCACGCGGACCTCCGCCGGCGTCGCGGCGCTGGCGCTTGCCGCCGCGGGCGGCACCTGGCTGCTGCACCGCAGGGCGCGCGGCGACCGCATCTGAGCCCGGGGCGCCCCCTCTCTCCCCGCCCGGCTCCCGGAGAACCGCCCCGCGAGCCGGTGAAGAACCGCCCCATGAAGAACTGCGAGGAACCCCAGCCCCCATGCGCACCCCCAAGCGCACCGGCACGCACACGCGCCCGCGCCCGCGCGCCACGAACCGCGTCAACGCGACCATAGGAGCAGCCACCGCCCTGGCCCTCGCCGCCGGCGCCTGGCTCCTGGCCGGCGGGGCGGAGGGGCAGCCGCCGCCCCAGCCGTCCGCCGCACAGGCCCACGTCGACACCGGCCGCGAACCACCGGCCGCCGCTCCCCTGGCCCCGTCCCCGCCGGACCGCATCCGCATCCCGTCGATCGAGGTCGACGCCCCTCTGATGGGCCTGGACCTGACCCGCTCCGGCAGCCTCGACGTGCCTCCGGCCGGCAACAAGAACCTCGCGGGCTGGTACGAGGCGGGCACCAAGCCCGGAGAGACGGGTACGGCGGTGGTCGCGGGCCACGTCGACAACGCGCGCGGCCCGTCCGTCTTCTACGCCCTGGGCTCGCTGAAGCGCGGCCGCACGATCGAGGTGGAACGGCGGGACGGTTCGGCGGCGGTGTTCACGGTGGACGCGGTCGAGGTGTACGACACGAAGCACTTCCCCGACGCGAAGGTGTACGGCGCGGCCCGCCGACCCGAACTCCGGGTGATCACCTGCGGCGGCCCGTACTCACGCAAGACGGGCTATCAGGGGAACGTCGTCGTCTTCGCGCACCTGACGGGCAGCCGCTGACCACCGACCGCAACAATGCGGCTCACGCCACCCACTGCTCGTACGCCATCTTCACCACCAGCGCGCACACCACCGTCAGCAGCACCACCCGCACGAACCCGGCGCCCCGCTTCAGCGCGGTGTGCGCGCCCACCATGCCGCCCGCCAGGTTGAACACCGCCATCAGGCCCGCGAGCTGCCAGTACACCTGGCCCTTCCAGGCGAACATCGCCAACGCGCCCGCGTTGGTGCAGCAGTTGACGATCTTCGCGGTGGCGGAGGCGGTGACCAGGTCGAGGTGGAGGATCGCGGTCAGGGCGAGGACCAGGAACGTACCGGTGCCCGGTCCGATCAGGCCGTCGTAGAAGCCGATGCCGAGGCCCGCGAAGCCGATGGCCGCCCAGATCCGGCGGGGCGAGGCGGGGACCGCCGTCGGCGCCGTGCCGAACGCCGGGCGGAAGATCACGAACGCGCCCACCGCCACGAGCACCACCATCACGATGGGCTTCAGCACCTCCGTGCTCATGCCCGTCGCGAGCAGCGCCCCGAAGGTCGATCCGGCGAGGGCCGCGACGCCGATGCGTACAGCGAGCCGTACGTCGACGGGGGCCTTGCGGGCGTAGGTGACGGCGGCGCCGGTGGTGCCGACGATGGCGACGGCCTTGTTGGTGCCGAGGGCGTGGCCCGCCGCGGCGGAGTTCGGCAGACCGAGGAGAAGGGCCGGGAGCAGGAGCAGTCCGCCGCCGCCCACCACCGCGTCGACCCAGCCCGCCGCGAGCGCGGCGATGCACAGCACGACGACGGTGGTCAGGGATATGTCAGGCATGATCGGGACTCTACGGATCCGCCGCCTGCACGGCCCACGGCCCCCTGGAAGGCTGAGGTTGATCTGAGGGTTCCGTACCGGTATGTGGGACGGCCCGGTCGGGGGCCGGGGGCGCCGCCGGTTCGACGGTGAGCGCGAGGCACGCCGCGACCACGGCGCTGGCCGAGGCGAGCCCGGCGGTGAGCCTGCGGCGGGCCTGGATCGTGGGGGCGTGTGCGGTGCGGGTGGGTCTGGTGTGGCGGCCCATGGCGGTGTGTCTTCTCTTCTCCGGTAGACGGGGCGGGTGGGGCGCGTCAGTACGTGAAGGACTCCGCGTGGATGCGGTTCTCGGGGACGCCGGCCCGGGTCAGTGCCGCCGTCGCCGTCTGCGTCATTCCGGGCGGGCCGCACAAGTAGACGTCGTGGTCGGCGAGTTCGGGCACGAGGTCGCGCAGGGCCCCCGGGGCCAGGGAGTCGAAGGCCGCGCCCGAGGGGCCGAGGAGGTAGTGCAGGGCCGCCTTGCGGGTGCGGGCGATGGCCTCCAACTCCTCGCGCAGGACCAGCTGTTCGGCGTTGCTCGCGCGGTAGAGGAGTGTGATGTCCCCGGGTTCGCCGGGGAGCGTCTCGAACAGCGCCCGCAGCGGCGTGATGCCCACTCCCCCGGCGAGCAGCAGCACCTTGCGCCGGGTGCGGCGGTGCGCCGTGAGCGCGCCGAACGGTCCGGTCGCGACCACCCGCACCCCGGGCCGCAGCCTCCGTACCCGCCGGGTGTGGTCTCCGACGGCCTTCACGGTGATCCGGATGTGGTCTCCGTCGACCGGCGCGGACAGGGAGAACGGCAGCGCCGTGTGCCACAGCCGCCGCGTCAGGAACCGCCAGCGCAGGAACTGGCCCGGTTCCGCACGCAGTCGGCCCAGGTCGGTGCCGCGCATCAGGACCGAGGCGACGCCGGGGCCCTCCTGCCGTACGTCGACGATCCGCAGCCGGTGCCGCAGCGCCTGCCGCACCGGCACGACCAGCCGGTACCAGACGAGCAGCACCGCGACGACTGCGTGCAGCAGCGACCACAGTCCGAGGCTGAGCGCATTGGACGCGATGTCGGGTCCGGACAGCTGGTGGGCGAAGGCCAGCGCGGCGGCGATGTACGTCAGCAGGTGCAGCCCACGCCACGCGCCGTGCCCGACGCGGCGGCGGACGGCGCGGGCGCTGCTCACGCCGACCGCGGCGAACAGCGCGGTGCCGGCCGCGGCGGCGGCGAGCCCCGGGTAGCCGAGCAGTTCGGTGACCGTGCCGACCAGGTCGGTTCCGGTGTGCGCCGCGTACCCGCACAGGGCGAGCAGGACGTGGGCGGCGCAGAGGGTGAGGACGTGGCGGCCGCCGCGCGCGTGGTGGCGGGCGAGCCGGTCGGCGCCGATGCCGTGTTCGACGGCGGGCACCCGGGCCATGAGGAAGAGCATGACCAGGATTCCGTACCCGGCGAGCAGTCCGGTCAGATGGGCGCCGGTCGTGAACAGCGCGTCGATCCGTGCCGAGGGGCGGACCTGCGCCATCCACAGGGCGGTCACGAGCAGCGCGCCCGCGCGGATCCCGGCCCGCAGCTGGTACGCGGTGAGCCGGGCGGGCGCGGCGGGCCGCACGCGGGGTGCCCTGCGGGGGCGCGGCGGGATCGGCGGGGCCTTGCGGCGCGGCTCGGTCTGCCTGCGGTAGGACGCCAGAGCGGGGTAGCGGGCGAGTTCGGGATCGACGGCCTTGGTGGTCACGACCGGCACACTAGGTTCCGAGGGGACCGGATTTCGGCTGGTCAGCGCCGTACGGCCGATCCTTAAGGCGCTCTTGAGGGCGGACTGAACACGGGTTAAGCCATCGGCGGCGAACCGCCCCTCACAGGCCCGCCGCCGCGCCCGTACGGAACCCTCACACCGTCACCCGCCCCCCGCTGAGCGCAGCGTTCCTCGTGGGAAACGAAGGAGACGCCACCGAGAAACACCCGCCCCGCACGCTGCGAAGCATGACCGCACCGTACGAGCACGACGACGCCACGACCGGCCCCGGCCGCGTCGTCGTCATCGGCA
Source organism: Streptomyces sp. UC4497 (assembly GCF_054871485.1). Lineage (NCBI taxonomy): Bacteria > Bacillati > Actinomycetota > Actinomycetes > Kitasatosporales > Streptomycetaceae > Streptomyces > Streptomyces sp. UC4497. Next base: position 168,243 of record NZ_JBTYHB010000012.1, read on the forward strand.
CCGGCCTCGCCGGGACCCGTATCGCCCACCGCCTGGGCGAGCGGGCCATGCTGATCGGCGAGGAGACGCACGCCCCGTACAACCGCGTGCTGCTCGCGGAGGTGCTGGCCGGGACGTACGCGCCGGAGGTCATCGAGCTGCCCCGCGCCACCGGGCCGCACCTGCGCACCCGCGCCGTCCGCATCGACCGCGAGCGGCGGCTCGTGCAGTGCGAGAACGGGGACGAGGTCGGCTACGACACCCTCGTCCTCGCCACCGGCTCGAACCCGGTACTGCCTCCGCTGCGCGGCCTGTTCGCGCCCGATGCCACCGAACTGCCGGGCGGCGTCCACGCGTTCCGCACGATGGACGACTGCCTGGCGCTGACCGAGGCCGTCACCGATGGCACCCGCGCCGTCGTCATCGGCGGCGGCCTCCTCGGGGTCTCGGCGGCCCGCGCGCTCGCCCGACGCGGCGCGCAGGTGGTCCTCACCCAGCAGTCCGAGCGGCTGATGGAGCGCCAGCTCGACCCGGGCTCCTCCGAACTCGTCCGCCGCCATCTCACCGCGCTCGGCGTGGAGATCCACACCGAGTGCCGGGTGCGCGGCGTCGGCGTCGTCGACGGACACGTACGCCGCGTCGAGCTGCACGACGGCTACGTGCTCGGCACCGATGTCACCGTCCTCGCCTGCGGCGTCCGACCGCGCGCCGGTCTCGCGCAGGCCGCGGGGCTCGACGTCCGCAAGGGGATCGTCGTCGACGACGAGCTGCGCACCAGCGATCCCCGCATCCGGGCGGTCGGCGACTGCGCCCAGCACGCCGACACCGTCTACGGCCTCGCGACCCCGGCCCTGGAACAGGCCGACGCGCTCGCCGACCTGCTGACCGGGTCCGACGCGGCGCACCCCGGGTACACCGGCACCCGCACCCTGACCCGGCTCACGCTCCCTCACGAGGCAGGTCCGCTGGACCTCGCCGCGTTCGGCGAGACCGAGGCGCTGCCCGGCGACGACGTCGTGCAGCTCGCCGACGCCACCCGCGGCACGTACCGGAAGGTCGTCGTGCGCGGCGACCGGCTCGTCGGCGGGGTGCTGATCGGGGAACTGGCCACGGTCGGCGCGCTCGCACACGCCTGGGAGTCCAACGAATCGCTGCCCGCCGACGACGCTGTCGGCGCGCCTCTGCTGCACCTGCTCACCCACGACGGAGGCCTCTGACATGCCGACCGACAAGGCACTGCCCACGATCGTCCTCATCGGCCACGGCATGGTCGGCCAGCGTTTCCTCGAGGCCGCCGCCGAGCGCGGGCTCACGGACTCGCACCGCGTGGTCGTCCTGTGCGAGGAGCCGCGTCCCGCCTACGACCGCGTGCACCTCACCTCGTACTTCTCGGGCACCACGCCCGAGGAACTCTCCATGACGGACCCGGAGTTCATCGAGAAGCACGGCATCGAGCTGTACGTCGGCGACCCCGCCGTGGTCGTCGACCGCGAGTCCCGCGTCGTGCACGCACGCTCCGGCCTCAAGGTGCCCTACGACACGCTGGTGCTTGCCACCGGCTCGTACCCGTTCGTCCCGCCGGTGCCCGGCAAGGACGCGACCGGCTGCTTCGTGTACCGGACGATCGAGGACCTGTACGCGATCGAGGAGTACGCGAAGAACAACGCGACGGTCGGCGCCGTGGTCGGCGGCGGCCTGCTCGGGCTCGAGGCCGCGGGCGCGCTCCAGGGGCTCGGACTCGCCACGCACATCGTCGAGTTCGCGCCGCGCCTGATGCCGGTGCAGGTCGACGAGGGCGGCGGCGCGGCCCTGCTGCGGACCATCTCGGACATGGGGCTCGACGTGCACACGGGCGTCGGCACCCAGGAGATCGTCACGGACGACGGGGACGCGGTGCGTGGCATGAAGCTGTCGGACGGCAGTGAACTCGCCACCGACCTCGTCGTCTTCTCCGCGGGTGTCCGTCCCCGCGACCAACTCGCCCGCGACATGGGCCTGTCGGTGGGCGAGCGCGGCGGCATCACCGTCGACGAGCGGTGCCGCACCAGCGACCCCGACATCTTCGCGATCGGCGAGTGCGCGCTGGCCTCGGACGGCCGGGTGTACGGACTCGTCGCCCCCGGCTACGAGATGGCGCTCGCGGTCGCCGACACCATCGCCGACGAGGACGCGTCGTTCACCGGCGCCGACCTCTCCACCAAGCTCAAGCTGCTCGGCGTCGACGTCGCCTCGTTCGGCGACGCGCACGGCGCCACCGAGGGCTGCCTCGACGTCGTCTACTCGGACTCGCGCTCGGGCACGTACAAGAAGCTCGTGATCGGCGGCGAGGGCGAGCTGCTCGGCGGCATCCTCGTCGGCGACGCGGAGGCCTACGGGACGCTGCGCGCGCTCACCGGGACCGTGCCGCCGATCGCCCCCGAGCAGCTGGTCCTCCCGGCGGGCGCCGGCGCACCCGCCCAGCTCGGCCCGGAGGCGCTGCCCGACGACGCCGTCATCTGCTCCTGCCACAACGTCACGAAGGGCGCGATCTGCGAGCACACCTCGCTGCCCGAGGTGAAGAAGTGCACCAAGGCCGGTACCGGCTGCGGGAGTTGCGTCAAGCTCATCGGCCAGCTGCTGCCGAAGAGCGGTGACGACGGACTGTGCGGCTGCTTCAAGCACACCCGCGAGCAGCTGTACGAGATCGTGCGCGTCAAGCGGATCACGACGTACGCGCAGCTCCTCGACGAGCACGGCAGGGAGGGTGCGCGCGGCGGCGAGGGCTGCGAGATCTGCAAGCCGACCGTCGGCTCGATCATCGCCTCGCTCGCCCCCTCGATCGGTGCGGACGGCTACGTCCTCGACGGCGAGCAGGCCGCCCTCCAGGACACCAACGACCACTTCCTCGCCAACCTGCAGAAGAACGGCTCGTACTCGGTCGTGCCCCGGATCCCCGGCGGCGAGATCACACCCGAGAAGCTGATCGTGATCGGGGAGGTCGCGAAGGACTTCGGTCTCTACACGAAGATCACGGGCGGTCAGCGCATCGACCTGTTCGGCGCGCGGGTCGATCAACTGCCCATGATCTGGGCGAGGTTGGTGGACGCCGGCTTCGAGTCCGGGCACGCGTACGGCAAGGCGCTGCGGACCGTGAAGTCGTGCGTGGGGCAGACCTGGTGCCGTTACGGGGTGCAGGACTCGGTCCGGATGGCGATCGACCTGGAGCTGCGCTACCGGGGCCTGCGGGCGCCGCACAAGCTGAAGTCGGCGGTCTCCGGGTGCGCCCGCGAGTGCGCGGAGGCCCAGTCGAAGGACTTCGGCGTCATCGCGACCGCGAACGGCTGGAACCTGTACGTGGGCGGCAACGGCGGCATGACGCCGCGTCATGCCGACCTACTGGCCCAGGACTTGAGCGACGCCGAGCTGATCCGGCTCATCGACCGGTTCCTGATGTTCTACATCCGCACCGCCGACCGCCTGGAGCGCACCGCGGCCTGGCTGGAGCGGATCGAGGGCGGGCTCGACCACGTACGGGACGTCGTCGTGCACGACTCGCTCGGCATCTGCGACGAGCTGGAAGCCCTGATGCGGGCGCACGTCGCGCACTACCGCGACGAGTGGGCCGAGACCATCGAGGACCCCGAGCGCCTCTCCCGCTTCGTCTCCTTCGTCAACGCCCCCGACACCCCGGACCCGACGGTCCGCTTCATGCCCGAGCGCGACCAGATCAAGCCCGAGCTGCCGCTGATTCCCCTGGAAGGACTGGCTGTCCGATGACCATCGCTCCTGAACTGACGACCACTCTCGTGCAACTCGACGTGGACGGCGAGCTGTTGGCCGTGTGCGAACCGTCCCGCCTGGACGCGGGGCGCGGGGTCGCCGTCCTGCTGCCCGACGGCCGGCAGGCCGCGGTCTTCATGGACCGCGCGGGCCGCATCTACGCGATCGACAACACCGACCCGTTCACCGGGGCGTCCGTACTCTCGCGAGGACTGCTCGGCTCGGCGGAGGGGCGGCCGTTCGTGGCCTCACCCTTGCTGAAGCAGCGGTTCGACCTGGAGACGGGGCGGTGCCTGGACGACGACGAGGTCACCGTCCGGACGTACGCGGTGCGTTGACACCGCCCGCACGGCGCCGTGACATCAGTCACAGAGAAAACACAGGGATAGAGAGCAACTTTCACAATCTGTCCATATTTCAACTCCAGTAAGCACAGAACACCGCTTACACCCGGACAGAAAGCCCCGCACGGGCGCCCTCGAACCGTCCTAGGATCTCGGACCTCAGCGCTTACACGCGCCTTACTCCGACTTCGAACAGAGGGCGTTCCGTGCAGATCCGTCAGATTCTCGCGACAGCCGCAGTCGCCGCCGTGACCGCTCCGGTGGCGCTGCTGTCCGTCTCTCCGGCGTACGCCGGGACCCAGTCCACCGTGCAGACCCAGGAGAAGTCCTCCATAGCCAAGCTGCGGAAGGCTGTGAAGGAGGCGAGAGCGGCGTACCGCGCGGCCGTCGCCGCCGAGCAGGCCCTGGAGAAGGAGATCGACGCCACGACGGCTCCGGAGCACCCGCTCATGGTCGCCCTCGCCGACGCGAAGAAGGAGGCCGCGGCCGCCGCGAAGGCGAAGGACGACGCCGACGCGGCCGTCGTCGCCGCGGAGCAGAAGCTGGCCGAGGCCAACGCCGGCGAGGACGCTGCCGCCAAGGAGGCCGCCGAGAAGGCGCTCACCGACGCCAAGACCGCAGCGACCGACGCCGCCGCCGCCAAGACCGCCGCCGACGCCAAGGCCACTGCGGCCCAGACGGCCGTCGACGACAACCGGGTCGAGATCCTCCGGAAGCTCGACCAGGCCCAGAAGGACGTCAAGTCCGCGCTCGCCGCGAAGGAAGCCGCCGAGAAGGCCCTCGCCGACGCGAAGGACGAGGCGGGCGAGCCCGGCGAGCCGGAGGAGCCGACGGACCCCGCCGAGTGCTCGGAGGACGCCGCGCTGAACACCACGCTCTCCGGCCTGCCCTCCAAGATCGCCGCCGGTTCCACGGTCGACTTCCGGATGCGCCTGACCAACAACACCAAGCAGACCCTCGACGAGGTGCTGCCGTTCGTGGTCGTGGGTGCGATCGACAAGTCCGACAAGGACATCAGCAGCAAGCTGCACCTCAAGTCCAAGCAGGGCGGCCAGTGGAAGTCCGTCACGGCGGAGGACTACGCGGGCGAGTTCACCAACGTGAAGGCGGGCGCGCACGTCGACCTGCCGCTGCGCCTGTCGATCGACCGCTCGGCCCCGGCCGGCTACGGCGCCAGCCTCGCGCTGGGTCAGTACCTCAACGAGGACATGAGCTGCGGCGTCGGCGACGTCGCCGTGTACGAGTTCACGATCAACCCGGTCGGCGCCGGCAACTCCGACACCCCCGCCGGTGAGGGCAACAAGCCCAAGCCGCAGGGCAGCGCCTCCCCCGTCGCCACTCCCGGCTCGGGCAACGGCTCCGGCACCACGGACGGCTCCCTCGCCTCCACCGGTTCCTCCTCCGCCCTGCCGACGATCGGCCTGGCGGGCGGCGCCGCCGTCGTGCTCGGCGCCGGTGCGGTGTACGTGATGCGCCGCCGCAAGGCCGACGCCAACAACTGAGGCCCACACCGATAGCCGACGTTGGACCGGCACCCCTGCTGGAGGGGGTGCCGGTCCAACGTCTTGTTCGGCCCAGCGCCTTGTTCAGCCCAGCGCCTTGAAGTTCACTCCCGTCAGCTGCTCCGACGCGGCCCACAGCCGCTCCCCCGCCGCGTCGTTGACCGTCCACGACGCCCGCCAGGACTTGATGGGGGCACCGCGCCACATCGCCACGCGCGGGCCGTAGAAGTCGTCGGGCCGTACGTCGGGGGCGGTGGCCGCGCGCAGCGTCGGCAGCGCACCGTCCGCGGCGGGCTGGCCGAAGAACCGGTTCCCGACCTCGAAGAACCGCTCCATGCCCCTGCGGCCCTCCATCCGGGCGCTGCGCGCCTGCAGCTCCGTGGCCGCGTAGCCGGGGTGCGCCGCGGCCGCCACGAGCCCCGCACCCGCCGCCTCCACGCGGCGCGCCAGTTCGTGCACGAACAGCAGGTTGGCCGTCTTGGACCGCCCGTAGGCCACCCAACGCCCGTACTTACGCTCGCTGTTGAGGTCGGCGATGTCGATGTTGGCGAGAGCGTGCAGCCCGCTGGAGACGGAGACGACGCGGGGCGCGGGCGCCGCGAGCAGTCCCGGCAGCAGCAGCCCGGTCAGCGCGAAGTGCCCCAGGTGGTTCACGCCGAACTGGGTCTCGAAGCCGTCGGCCGTGCGGCCGTACGGGAGGGCCATCACGCCCGCGTTGTTGACCAGGAGGTCGAGCGGGCGGTCCTCACGGGCCTCGGCGAAGCCCCGTACCGAGGCGAGGTCGCCGAGGTCGAGCCGCGCGAACTCGGCCTGCGCGCCGCGCACTTCGGACGTCAGACGCTCCAGGGCCGCGACGCCCCGCCGTTCGCTGCGGCAGGCCAGGACCACGTGGGCGCCCGCGCGGGCCAGTTCGCGTGCGGTGACGTAGCCGATGCCGGTGTTGGCTCCGGTGACCACCGCCGTACGGCCCTGCTGGTCGGGGATGTCGGTCGCGCTCCAGCCGCTCATGGGTCGGCTCTCCTTCGGGGGGACGTCATCAGTGGGGGTTACCGAAGGGTACGCACGCACGGAAAAGGGCGGCACCCCCCGCACGGGGTGCCGCCCTTCGTGGAAACCGGGGCCGTCGCGAATCGGTGAGGGTCGGGGACTCGCGACGGCCCCGGAGTTCAGCCGCCGGTCAGCGGTGGTCGCTGCCCACGGAGGTGGAGGCCGCGCGGCCCGCCTCCAGACGGGCGACCGGGATGCGGAACGGGGAGCAGGAGACGTAGTCCAGACCCACCTCGTGGAAGAAGTGGACCGACTCCGGGTCGCCGCCGTGCTCGCCGCAGACGCCGAGCTTGAGGTCGGGGCGCGTGGCGCGTCCCGCCTCGACGGCGGACTTCACGAGCGAGCCCACGCCGTCCTTGTCGATCGTCTCGAACGGCGACACCCCGAAGATGCCCTTCTCCAGGTACGCGGTGAAGAACGAGGCCTCCACGTCGTCGCGGGAGAAGCCCCAGACCGTCTGCGTGAGGTCGTTCGTGCCGAAGGAGAAGAACTGGGCCGCCTCGGCGATCTGCCCGGCCGTGAGGGCGGCGCGGGGCAGCTCGATCATGGTGCCGATGGCGAGCTTCAGCTTGACGCCGTGGCTCTCCTCGACCTCCGCGATGACCTGGTCGGCCTCCTCGCGGACGATCTCCAGCTCCTGGACGGTGCCGACGAGCGGGATCATGATCTCGGCGCGCGGGTCGCCCTTGGCGGCCTTGCGCTCGGCCGCGGCCTCGGCGATGGCGCGGACCTGCATGGTGAACAGGCCGGGGATGACGAGGCCGAGACGGACACCGCGCAGGCCCAGCATCGGGTTCTGCTCGTGCAGCCGGTGCACGGCCTGGAGGAGGCGCAGGTCGTTCTCGTTGTTGTCCTTGCGGGACTCGGCGAGCGCGACACGGACCGACAGCTCGGTGATGTCCGGCAGGAACTCGTGCAGCGGCGGGTCGAGCAGGCGGACGGTGACGGGGAGGCCGTCCATCGCCTCGAACAGCTCGACGAAGTCCTGCTTCTGGAGCGGGAGGAGCTGCTTGAGGGACTCCTCGCGCTCGGCGTCGGTGTCCGCGAGGATCAGCCTCTCGACCAGCTCGCGCCGGTCACCGAGGAACATGTGCTCGGTGCGGCACAGGCCGATGCCCTGCGCGCCGAAGCGGCGGGCGCGCAGCGCGTCTTCCGCGTTGTCGGCGTTGGCGCGTACTCGCAGGCGGCGTACTCGGTCCGCGTAGGCCATGATCCGGTGCACGGCGCCCACGAGTTCGTCGGCGTCGTCGGCGCCGGCGTGCATCCGGCCCTCGAAGTACTCGACGACCGGGGAGGGCACGACGGGCACCTCGCCGAGGTAGACCTTGCCGGTGGAGCCGTCGATGGAGACGACGTCGCCCTCCTCGACCACGGTCTCGCCGATGGTCATCCGGCGGCGCTTGGTGTCGACCTCCAGCTCCTCGGCGCCGCAGACACAGGTCTTGCCCATGCCGCGGGCGACGACGGCCGCGTGCGAGGTCTTGCCGCCGCGCGAGGTCAGGATGCCCTCGCAGGCGATCATGCCGTCGAGGTCGTCGGGGTTGGTCTCACGGCGGATCAGGATGACCTTCTCGCCGGACCGAGACCACTTGATGGCCGTGTACGAGTCGAAGACCGCCTTGCCGACCGCCGCGCCCGGCGAGGCGGCGATGCCGCGGCCGAGCAGCTCGACCTTCGCCTCGTCGTCGAAGCGCGGGAACATCAGCTGCGCGAGCTGGGCGCCGGAGACGCGCTGGAGCGCCTCGGCCTCGTCGATCAGGCCCTGGTCGACGAGCTGCGTCGCGATGCGGAAGGCGGCACCGGCGGTGCGCTTGCCGACGCGGGTCTGGAGCATCCACAACTGGCCGCGCTCGATGGTGAATTCGATGTCGCAGAGATCCTTGTAGTGGTTCTCAAGGGTCTCCATGATCTGCATGAGCTGGTCGTACGACTTCTTGTCGATCTGCTCCAGCTCGGCGAGCGGCACGGTGTTGCGGATGCCCGCGACGACGTCCTCGCCCTGCGCGTTCTGCAGGTAGTCGCCGTACACGCCCTGGTGGCCCGAGGCCGGGTCGCGGGTGAACGCGACGCCCGTGCCGGAGTCCGCGCCGAGGTTGCCGAAGACCATCGAGCAGACGTTGACGGCCGTGCCCAGGTCGCCGGGGATGCGCTCCTGGCGGCGGTACAGCTTGGCGCGGTCGGTGTTCCACGACTCGAAGACGGCCTTTATGGCCAGGTCCATCTGCTCGCGCGGGTCCTGCGGGAAGTCCCGCCCGGCCTCGGTCTTGACGATCTTCTTGAAGCGCGTGACGAGCTTCTTGAGGTCGGCGGCGTCCAGGTCGGTGTCGACCGCGACCTTCTTCGCCTCCTTGGCCTTCTCCAGGGCGTCCTCGAAGAGCTCGCCGTCGATGTCGAGGACGGTCTTGCCGAACATCTGGATGAGGCGGCGGTACGAGTCCCAGGCGAAGCGGTCGTCGCCGGCCTGCTTGGCGAGGCCCTGCACCGACTTGTCGGAGAGACCGATGTTGAGGACGGTGTCCATCATGCCGGGCATGGAGAACTTCGCGCCCGAACGGACCGACACCAGAAGGGGGTTGTCGGCCTGGCCGAGCTTCTTGCCCATCTTCTTCTCGAGCGCGTCGAGGTGCGCGGAGACCTCGTCACGGAGTGCCACCGGCTCCTCGCCGCTGTCGAGGTAGACCTTGCAGGCCTCGGTGGTGACGGTGAAGCCGGGCGGGACGGGAAGTCCCAGGTTGGTCATCTCGGCGAGGTTGGCACCCTTGCCGCCCAGCAGGTCCTTGAGGTCCTTGTTGCCCTCGGTGAAGTCGTAAACGAACTTCGCTACCTGAGGATCCTTGTTCTCCGACACGTGTCTCGACTCCTCGAGGCTCGGTGGCTGCCCTGACGGCGAGGAACATACCCAGATCCAAGGCCTGTGGGTACGTCCACTCAGCTGTCACACGGGCGTAACCACCCGTCCGCCAGGAGATCGAAAGTGGCGGACGGCAGGTGCCCCTCTCGGCCATTTGTTCATTACTTGAAGGTACTACCCCCGTAGACCCGGCTCAACGCTCACTTGAGCGCGCCCTGCTCGTTTGTGCGTTCAGGTCGTAAATGATCGAACGGTGGCACTGAGTGCCAGGGCTTGGAGAAGTGCAGACGGGTTTTAAGCGCTCATCTGAGCGCAACCCCGATCAGGGGTGGCGAGAATCACGCCGTTTGAAGCGGCTCCCGGACGCTCCCGTTCCAGCATGCGGACGCGCCTCGGGGACGAAACGGGCGCGTCACAGGCCCAGGGCCGCCAGCCGCCGCTCGGCCCGCGCGGGGCCGTACAGCTCCTCCACCACCAGCGCTCCCGCTCCGATGAGCGCCGAGCGCTCGCCGAGCCGGGACGTGACCACGTCCAGGTGCGCGGTCGAGCGCGGCAGGGCCCGTTGATACAGGAGTTCACGGACGCCCGTGAGGAAGGCGGTTCCGGCCAGATCTCCGGCGATCATGAGAACGCCGGGGTTGAGGAGCGTCACGACGGTGGCGAGGACCTCGCCGACGGAGTGCCCCGCCTCCCGCGCGAGCCGCAGCGCCTCCGGGTGCCCGGCGGCCAGCAGCTCGCGCACATCGGAGCCGGACGTCGCGGGCACGCCCGCCTCCGTCAGCCGGCGCGCCACGGCCCGGCCGCTGGCGACGGCGGCCAGGCAGCCGTACGAGCCGCACTTGCACAGCGCGTCCGCGCCGTCCGGCACGCGGATGTGCCCGATGTCGCCCGCGCCGCCGTCGATGCCCCGGTAGATCGCGCCGTCCACGACGACGCCCGCCCCGATGCCGGTGGAGACCTTGACGAGGGCGAAGGCGCGGCAGTCGGGGTGGGCGGTGCGCTGCTCCCCGTACGCCATGAGGTTGGCGTCGTTGTCGACGAGGACCGGGACGTCCGCCGCGGTGCCCGCGCCCTCGGCCGCCGCGCGGGCGAGCCGGCCCACGATGTCGTAGCCGTCCCAGCCGGGCATCATCGGCGGCTGGACGACCCGGCCGGACGCGAAGTCGACGGGGCCCGGCACCGCGAGGCCGATCCCGCACACCAGGTCCGGCGATCGGTCGGCCTTCCGCAGCAAGTCACCGAACCAGCCGCCCAGTTGGGACAGAACCCGCTCGGGGCCGTCGTCGACGGTGAGGGTGTCCATGTGCTCCGCGAGCACCTCGCCGGTCAGGGACAGGACCGCGGCGCGGGCGTGCCGGGTGTCGAGGTCGGCGGCGAGCACCACGGCGTGCGCGTCGTCGAACTCCAGGTGGATCGAAGGGCGGCCGCCGAGCCGGGAGTTGACGGGGCCTGCCGCACCCTCGCGCAGCCAGCCCGCGCGGAAGAGCCGTTCGAGCCGCTGGCCGACCGTGGCCCTGGACAGGCCCGTGACCTCCTGGAGGGCACCTCGCGTGGTCGCTCTGCCGCTGCGCACCAGGTGCAGCAGCTCTCCGGCGCTCGCCTGATTCCCCGCCATCCCGTTCCGACCCCCTCACGGGCCGTCCGGCCCCCTTGCGTTCATCAACTGTGCGTTACATTCTAGGTTTTGCGTGTTAAATAGACGTAACCCTATGCGGCGAACCGCGTAACCGACACCCGTTGGAAGGGGTGTGGGAAAGCCTGTGGAGCACACGACCGAGCGGCGAGGAGCAGCGCTGCGGCCTGCGCGGCCACGCTCCTCCTTACGGGACCGCGCCGCGCGCGTGCTCGACGCGAACTGGACGGGGACCTCGACCGTCCCCTCGCGCACGCTCTACCCCCACCAGTGGTCGTGGGACTCGGCGTTCATCGCGATCGGCCTGCGTCATGTCTCTCCGCTGCGCGCCCAGGGCGAGTTGGAGACGCTTCTGGCCGCGCAGTGGGGCGACGGCCGGATCCCGCACATCGTCTTCAACCCCGCCGTCGCGCTCGACGCCTACTTCCCGAGCCCCGACTTCTGGCGCTCCTCCACCGCGGGCCGCGCCGCGGGCGCCCCGGCCGCCGTGCAGACCTCCGGCATCGTGCAGCCGCCCGTGCACGCGCTGGCCGCCTGGCTGGTGCACCGCGCGGACCCGGGTCTGTCCCGCTCCCGCGGCTTCCTGGCGCGCGTGTACCCCGGCCTCGCCGCCTGGCACCGCTATCTCCTCCACCGCCGCGACCACGGCGGCGCGGGCCTCGTCTCCGTGGTCCACCCCTGGGAGCAGGGCATGGACAACAGCCCTTGCTGGGACGCCCCGTTGAACCGGATCTCCCCCGCCCCGGCACGCTCGTTCCGCCGCGCGGATCTGGAGCACGGCGCGGCGGACGACCGCCCGACGGACCTCGACTACGGACGGTACGTACGGCTTGCGGCCGACTACCGGGACGCCGAATACGCGGACGGGGGCGGGGAGTTCGCGGTCGAGGACCCTTCGTTCAATGCGCTGCTCGCGGCCTCCGAGCACGCGTTGGCCCGGATCGCCTGCGAGTTGGGGGCCGCGGGGACGGCGCGGCATGCGCGCGCGGAGCGGCTGACGGCGGCGCTGGTGCGGCGGCTGTGGGATCCGCGGGCCGGGATGTTCTTCTGCCGGGATCTACGGGGCGGGGGCGGCCTCGTCCGTGAGTACGGCATCTCCGGGCTGCTGCCGTTGATCCTGCCGACGCTGCCGCGCGAGGTGGTGCGGGCGCTCGTCGACACGGCGTGCGGACCGCACTTCGGCGTCGGGGGCCTGGTGCGGATGGCGCCCAGCTACGACCTGCTCGGGCCGGCCTTCGACCCGCACCGCTACTGGCGCGGCCCGGCCTGGTTCAACACCAACTGGCTTCTGGAGCACGGGCTGCGGCTGCACGGCGAGCACGCGCGGGCCGGGCGCCTGCGCACCGCCATGCTCGACGTCGCGGGGGCTTCGGACTTCGCCGAGTACGTGGATCCCCGAACGGGGGCGGGCTGCGGCGCCCGCGGCTTCGGCTGGACGGCCGCGCTGACGCTGGATCTGCTGGCCGAGAGGACGACACGATGACGGACGGGTACGGACACGGGCAGGGGCGTCAACTCCTGGTGCACGGAGGGACGTTCGTGGCGACGGACCCGTCGGGGGCGCTGACCGCGGTGCGCGGCGGCTCCTCGCCGGACGGCCTGTTCGTGCGGGACGCGCGCCACCTGTGCCGCTGGCAGCTCACGGTCGACGGGGCGGCGCCCGAGGTGCTGACGCCGATGTCGTACGAGGAGGAGGGCGTCGGCCGCTGCGTCCTCGTGCCGCGCGGCGGGCGCCAGGAGCCGCCGGCGTACGCCCTGTTCCGCGAACAGGCGGTGACGGAGGGCTCGTTCGTGGAGCTCCTGAAGGTCGTCTCGAACCGCCCGGTGCCGACGACGGTACGTGTCGCGCTCACGGTGGACGCGGACTTCACCGACCAGTTCGAGCTGCGCTCCGACCACCGTACGTACCAGAAGCCCGGGGCGGTGCGCACGCGTGAAGTCCTGGACGACGGCGTGGAGTTCACGTACACGCGGGGCGACTGGCGCTCGTCGTCGACGGTGACGAGCGAGCCCGCGCCGGACGCGGTGGAGGAGACGGGGACCGGGGCGCGCCGCCTCGTGTGGACGCTGGACCTCGCGGGGCAGGGCGGTGCGGAGCTGGCGCTGCGGGTGGTGGCGCGGCCGTCGGGGGCGGAGCCGGCCGAGGCGGTGGCGAGCCCGGGGGCGACGAGCCCGGCATCGGTGGCGGCCGAACTGGCTGCGACGGTAAGGGAGTTCACGGAGGGCGTCGAGTTGCCGGGTGCGTGGCCGGAGCTCGCGGACGCCTGTACGCGGGGCCTCGCCGATCTGGCGGTGCTGCGGGTGCCGGCGGCGGGGCCCGACGGGGAGCGGCATCTGGTGCCGGCGGCCGGGGTGCCGTGGTTCCTGACGCTGCTCGGCCGGGACGCGGCGCTGACCTCGCTCTTCGCGCTGCCGTACCGGCCTGAACTGGCCGCGGCGACGCTGCCCGTGCTGGCCGCGACGCAGGCGACCGAGCAGGTGGAGGGGGCGGTGGCGCAGCCCGGGAAGATCGTGCACGAGGTGCGGCACGGGGAGTTGGCGCACTTCGGGCAGGTGCCGTACGGGCGCTACTACGGTTCGGTGGACGCGACGCCACTGTTCCTGATCCTGCTCGGGGCGTACGTGGAACAGACGGCGGACGTGACGCTCGCCCGGCGTCTGGAGTCCCACGCGCGGGCGGCGGTGGGCTGGATGTTGGACCACGGCGGCCTCACGTCCCGCGGCTACCTGGTCTACCGCGCCGACCGGGGCGGCCTCGCCAACCAGAACTGGAAGGACTCCCCCGGCGCGATCTGCTCGGCGGACGGCGGTAGGGCGACGGGCCCGGTGATGGCGGCGGGCGCGCAGGGCTACGCGTACGACGCGCTACGCCGTACGGCGCTGCTCGCCCGGACGATCTGGGACGACACGGTGTACGCGGATCTGCTGACGCAGGCGGCGTCGGACCTGCGGGACCGCTTCGTACGGGACTTCTGGATGGAGGAGGCGGGATTCCCCGCGCTGGCACTCGACGGCGAGGGCCACCAGTTGGACGCGCTCGCCTCCGACGCGGGCCACTTGCTGTGGTCGGGCCTGCTGGACAAGGAGTACGGGGAGGCGGTCGGCCGTCGCCTCCTCGAACCGGACTTCTTCTCCGGCTGGGGCGTCCGCACGGTGGCCTCCGGCCAGGCCGCGTACCACCCGCTCTCGTACCACCGGGGTTCGGTGTGGCCGCACGACAACGCCCTGATCGCGCTGGGCCTGGCGCGGTACGGGCTGCATGACGAGGCGCGGACGGTGGCGGGCGGCCTGATCGCGGCGTCGACCGCGTGCGGCGGCCGGTTGCCGGAGGTGATGGCGGGCTACGCAAGCTCGGCCTACCCGGCGCCGGTCCCTTACCCCCACGCGTGCCAGCGTGAATCGCGCTCGGCGGCGGCACCGTTGGCACTGCTCAGTGCGGTGGGCGGGTAAATCAAGCCCCGCCGGCGTTTGAGGCGCGGGGTCCGGGGCGGAGCCCCGATCTTTCCAGCCCCGCCGGCGTTTGAGGCGCGGGGTCCGGGGCGGAGCCCCGTGGCGTAGGCGCGGTGCCGGTCAAGAGGACCCGGTCAGCCCCCGGACGTGTCCAGTTCCGCGTCGGCCGAGACCCCCGCACAGTCGTTGGGGTCGTTCAGCCAGCCGTCCGGCAGGACCACCCGACCGTTGCCCGACGTACGGCCGCGCGGGCCATCCGCACCCGCCGGCCACCCCTGGTCGAGGTCCAACTCGTCCAGCCCGGAACGGAGTTCGGCCAGGGACGACGTCGTCGCCAGACGCTTGCGGAGCTCGCCGCCGACCGCGAAACCCTTCAGGTACCAGGCCACGTGCTTGCGGAAGTCGATGACACCGCGGGATTCGTCGCCGATCCACTCGCCGAGCAGCGTCGCGTGGCGCACCATCGCGTCCGCCACCACCCGCAACGTAGGCCGGACCCGCTCCTCGCGTCCCTCGAACGCCGCCACCAAGTCCGCGAACAGCCACGGCCGCCCCAGGCAGCCACGTCCCACGACCACCCCGTCGACCCCGGTCTCGCGGACCATGCGCAGCGCGTCGTCCGCCGACCAGATGTCGCCGTTGCCGAGCACCGGGATCTCCGGAACGTGCTCCTTCAACCGAGCGATCGCGTCCCAGTCCGCCGTGCCGCCGTAGTGCTCCGCCGCCGTACGCCCGTGCAGCGCGATCGCCGTGACGCCCTCCTCGACCGCGATCCGGCCCGCGTCGAGGAACGTGATGTGGTCGTCGTCGATGCCCTTGCGCATCTTCATCGTGACCGGCAGGTCACCGGCGCCCGAGACCGCCTCCCGCAGGATCGCGCGCAGCAGCGGGCGCTTGTACGGGAGCGCGGACCCGCCGCCCTTGCGCGTCACCTTCGGGACCGGGCAGCCGAAGTTCAGGTCGATGTGGTCGGCCAGATCCTCTTCCGCGATCATGCGGACGGCCTTGCCGACGGTCGCCGGGTCCACCCCGTACAGCTGGATCGAACGAGGCTTCTCGGTCTCGTCGAAGTGGATGAGCTGCATCGTCTTCTCGTTGCGCTCGACCAGCGCCCGCGTCGTGATCATCTCGCTCACGAACAGGCCCTTGCCGCCCGAGAACTCCCTGCACAGGGTGCGGAACGGCGCGTTCGTGATCCCCGCCATGGGTGCGAGCACCACGGGGGGCTGCACCAGGTGGGGGCCGATGGTCAGAGCGGACATCTCAGGGCTCTCCGGGACGGACGACGGGAGGGGGCAAGCATCCATTGTCCCTCACTCTCCGCCCGGCCCCCGCCCAGCCCGTCACGGCCGCCGACTCAGCCCGTCACCGCCGTGAGCGCCGCCAGTTTCTCCAGGCGCCCGCCGGTCTCCTCGTCCGCGGGAACGTACGCGACCAGCCGGTACGCGCTGTTCTCCGGCGACAGCCACAGGTTGCGGTGCTCCAGGCGCAGCAGCCCCACCTCGGGGTGCCGGTACCGCTTCACGTGCGGCGCCATCGGCGCGACCTCGTGCCGCTCCCAGATCGCGCGGAACTCCGCCGACGCCTCCAGGAGCCGCGCCACCCGCGCCTTCCAGGCCGGTTCGGCGACGTGCTCGGCCATCGACGTGCGGTACTTCGCGGCCAGGTCACTCAGCATCTCGTCGCGGTCGAGGAACTCCTCGCGCCACCGGTCGCTCATGGCGAGCAGCCACATGCAGTTGCGCTCGTCGGGGGCGAGTTCGGTGGGGTCGCCGAAGACGGCGGCGTAGGCGGGGTTGGAGGCGAGCACGTCGTAGCGGGCGTTCTGGAGGGACGCCGGGTAGGGCGCCAGGGTTTCCATGAGGCGCAGCATCGTCGGCGTGACGGCCGGGCAGACGGTCTCCGCGTGCGGGTCGGTGGTGCCCGCGAGCGCGAAGGCGTGGGAGCGCTCGGTCGGGTCCATCTGGAGGGCGCGGGCGATCGCGTCGAGGACGGCGGGCGAGACGTTGATCGCGCGGCCCTGTTCCAGCCACGTGTACCAGGTGACGCCGACGGCGGCGAGGTGCGCGACCTCCTCGCGGCGCAGGCCCGGGGTGCGGCGGCGCGCGGTGCGCGGCAGTCCGGCCCGCTCCGGCGTGATCCGCTCGCGGCGGCTGCGCAGGAACGCGGCGAGTTCCAGCCTGCGGGGGTCCTCGGAAACGGGGCGGGTGCTCACGCGCTTCACGGGCCTCACGTCGGTCGTGCCACTGATGCGATCGGTCGTGCCACTCATGCCACCAGGATGCCCCGCCCCTCATCCGGTTGCCAGGTACTGCCTGTAACAGGATGAGGAGACTCTGGTACCAGGCTGCGCGGGCGACGATCGTCGACGTCATGACCACCGTCACCACCACCGCCCCCACGCGGCCGACCCCCGCCGCGCCACCGCTTCTCGGCCCCGTCGGCCTCTTCACCGTCCTCATCGGCGCCGCCCTCCCGATGATCGACTTCTTCATCGTGAACGTCGCCCTCCCCAGCATCGCCCGCGATCTCCACGCCTCCCCCGCCGGCCTGGAGATGGTGGTCGCCGGGTACGCCGTCGCGTACGCCGTGCTGCTCGTCCTCGGCGGCCGGCTCGGCGACACCTTCGGGCGGCGCCGGCTGTTCCTGCTCGGCGTCGTCGCCTTCGGCCTCACCTCGCTGGCCTGCGGCCTCGCCCCCACCGCATGGACCCTGGTCGCCGCCCGCGTCGCGCAAGGCGCCGCGTCCGCGCTGATGCTGCCGCAGGTCCTCGCCACCATCCACGCCACGACGAGCGGGGAGCGCAGGGCGAGGGCCGTGTCCCTGTACGGGTCCGTGGGCGGCGTCTCCGTCGTGCTCGGGCAGGTCCTCGGCGGGGTGCTCGTCGCCGCCGATCTCGCCGGGACCGGGTGGCGGGCCGTCTTCCTGGTGAACGTGCCGGTCGCCGCAGCCGCCCTGCTCCTCGCCGTCCGCACCGTGCCGGACAGCCGGGCCGAGCGGCCCGCGCGCGGGGATCTCGCCGGGACGGTGCTCCTCGCGGCGTCGCTGACCGCGCTGCTGCTGCCGCTGACCGAGGGCCGGGCGGCGGGCTGGCCGCTGTGGTCGGTGCTCACGCTGCTGGCCGCGCCGTTCCTGACCTGGGCCTTCGTCTCCGTCGAGCGGCAGGCCGAGCGCGGTGGCGGGAGCCCGCTGCTGCCGCCTTCGCTGGTGGCCGCCCCGGCGGTGCGGCGCGGGCTGATCCTCGGCCTTCCGGTCTTCGTCGGGTTCGCCAGCTGGATGTTCGTGAGCGCGGTCACCCTCCAACAGGGCCTGCACTACGGCGCGTTGAAGGCGGGCCTGACGCTGGTGCCGATGGGCGTGGCCCAGTTCGCGGCCTCGGTCCTCGCGCCGCGGCTCGCGGCCCGGTTCGGCGCGCGGACGCTGGCGCTGAGCGCCGCCGTGCACATCGCGGGCCTCGCGACGGTGGCGCTGACCGCGCTGTGGGTGCCCTGGGACCGGATCACTCCGCTGGTCCTGGCGCCCGGGCTCGCCCTGATCGGCGTCGGCGGCGGCCTCCAGCTGCCGCTCTACTACCGGATCGTGCTCGCCGCCGTTCCGGCCGCGCGGGCCGGGGCGGGCAGCGGCCTCGCCGCCACCGTGCAGCAGGCGTGCCTCGCGGTGGGCGTGGCCACGCTCGGCTCGCTGTTCCTGGCGCTGGTGCCGGGCGCGGGGATGCGGACGGCGCTGGCCGTCGTCCTCGCGGTGCAGGCGGCCGGACTGCTCGGCCTCGCGGCCCTGGCGCTGCGCCTGCCGCGAAGCCTGGACTGAGACCACCCTCCGCGCGCCGCACGTATCCGCCCACGCCCACCGCACATGCCCGCACACAGCACCTCCGGCTAACGTCAAACACATGCCCGATGCACCCACCCCCCTCCCCCACCGCAGGCGCATGCTCGTCCTGGCGATCTGCTGCATGAGCCTGCTGATCGTCAGCCTCGACAACACCGTCCTGAACGTCGCCCTCCCGTCCATGGCGAAGGACTTCGACGCCACGCTCTCGGGCATGCAGTGGACGATCGACGCCTACACGCTGGTCCTCGCGGCCCTGCTGATGCTGGCCGGTTCGACCGCCGACCGGATCGGGCGGCGCAAGGTCTTCAAGATCGGCCTCATCGTGTTCACGGCCGCCTCGGTGGCCTGTTCCCTCGCGCCGAACCTGGAGTCCCTGGTCGCGTTCCGGATGCTCCAGGCCGTCGGCGGCTCGATGCTCAACCCGGTCGCGATGTCGATCATCACGAACACCTTCACGGACCCGCGCGAGCGGGCCCGCGCCATCGGTGTGTGGGGCGGCGTCGTCGGCATCTCCATGGCGGCCGGGCCGCTGGTCGGCGGGCTGCTCGTGGACTCGGTCGGCTGGCGCTCGATCTTCTGGATCAACCTGCCGGTCGGCCTCGCCGCGCTCCTGCTCACCATCCGCTACGTCCCCGAGTCCCGCGCCCCGAAGGCCCGCCGCCCCGACCCGGTCGGCCAGCTCCTGATCATCGCGCTGCTCGGTTCGCTGACGTACGCGATCATCGAGGCGCCCTCGGCGGGCTGGACCTCCGTGCGGATCATCGTCTTCGCCGCGATCGCCGTCGCCGCGCTCATCGGCATCCTGCTGTACGAGCCCCGGCGCGAGGAACCCCTCATCGACCTGCGGTTCTTCCACTCGGCGCCGTTCAGCGGCGCCACCGTGATCGCGATCTGCGGCTTCGCGGCGCTCGGCGGCTTCCTGTTCCTCTCGACGCTCTACCTCCAGGACGTACGCGGCCTGGACGCGCTGCACGCGGGCCTGTGGATGCTGCCGATGGCGGCGATGACGCTGGTGTGCGCCCCGCTCTCCGGCCGTCTGGTCGGCAGCCACGGACCGCGCCTGCCCCTCCTCGTCGCGGGCGTGATGATGACGGCGAGCGGGACCCTCTTCGCGGCGTTCGACGCGGAGACCTCGAACGTCACGCTGTTCATCGGCTACGTCCTGTTCGGCATCGGCTTCGGCTTCGTGAACGCCCCGATCACCAACACCGCGGTCTCCGGAATGCCGCGCGCCCAGGCGGGCGTCGCGGCGGCGGTCGCCTCCACCAGCCGCCAGATCGGCCAGACCCTCGGCGTCGCGGTGATCGGCGCGGTGCTCGCGTCGGGCGTCGCCGGATCCTCGTACGCGAAGGCCTTCGTCGAAGCCAGCCGCTCCTGCTGGTGGATCATCGCGGGCTGCGGCCTCGCGGTCCTGGTGCTCGGCGCGCTGACCAGCGGGCACTGGGCGCGGGAGACGGCGCGGCGGACGGCGGAGCGCCTTGAGGACGCGGAGGACGCGGCCGTCACGAAGGCGTCCACCGGCTCATGACCGGGCGGCCGCCAACTCCCTGAGCGCTTCGAGGCGTTCACCGGTCACGGCATCCGCCGGTGTGTACGTGACCATGCGGGCGCCGCAGTCCCGGCCGAGCCACAGATCGGTGTGGACGACGGAGAGCGGACCCACGTACGGGTTGTGGAAGTGCTTCACCTTGCTGGGCA
The DNA here is from genome assembly GCF_054871485.1 of Streptomyces sp. UC4497. Taxonomy (NCBI): domain Bacteria; kingdom Bacillati; phylum Actinomycetota; class Actinomycetes; order Kitasatosporales; family Streptomycetaceae; genus Streptomyces; species Streptomyces sp. UC4497. The sequence continues at coordinate 188,337 of NZ_JBTYHB010000012.1, forward strand.
CGGACTGCACCACCTCGTGCCGCTCCCACAGCTCGCGGAACTCGGCGGACTCCTCGGTGAGCCGCTTGAGGACCAGCTTCCAGGCGGGCTCGCCGAGGTGCTCGGCCATGCCGGAGCGGAACTTGGCCGCCATGATCCGCAGCACGCTGTCGAGGTCCGAGATCGCGGAGCGCCAGCCCTCGTGCGTGAACGCCAGCAGCATCCAGTTGCGGTCCTCCGGCGGGATCTCGTCGAGGTCGCAGAGCAGCATCCCGTACGTGCGGTTGTAGGCGAGGATGTCGTAGCGGCTGTTCTGTACGCAGGCCGGGACGGGCTCCAACCGGTCCATCAGGTCGAGCAGTTCAGGGGTGAGCGTCGCGCAGCTCGCCGCAGGTGTCGGGTCGATGGCGCCCGCGAGGCCGAACAGATGGGCCCGCTCGCTCCCGTCGAGCCGCAGCGTGCGGGCGAGCGCGTCGAGGACCTGCGCGGAGACCTGGATGTCGCGGGCCTGCTCCAGCCACGTGTACCAGGTGACGCCGACCGCCGAGAGGTGCGCGACCTCCTCGCGGCGCAGCCCTGGGGTGCGGCGGCGCCGACCGCGCGGCAGGCCCACGTCCTCGGGCGCGATCCGCTCGCGGCGGCTGCGCAGGAAGTCCCCCAGCTCGTGCCGCCGGATGTCGGCCGAACCACTGTCCCGCACATCCGGTACGTCCCGTGTCATCGTGGCCATTCACCCAGGATGGACCCGGCCGGAGCCTGTTTCCAGGTAGCGCTTCTACCAGGATAAGAACACTCTGGTACCCGTCTCGGATCCGGCCGACGCTCAGTGGCATGACGACCCACACCCAGGCCCGCCCGGCGCACACCGGTGACCTGACGCCGCCGGCACTCGGCGGCCTCGGCCTGCTCACCGTGCTGCTCGGCGCGGCCCTTCCTCTGATCGACTTCTTCATCGTCAACGTCGCCCTGCCCACCATCGGCCGCGATCTGCACGCGAGCGAACCCGTCCTCGAACTCGTCGTGGCGGGCTACGGCATCACGTACGCGGTGCTGCTCGTGCTCGGCGGCAGGCTCGGCGACCTCCTCGGACGCCGCCGCCTGTTCGTCCTCGGCACGGCCGCCTTCGGCCTCACCTCGCTGGCCTGCGGTCTTGCCCCCACCGCATGGACCCTGGTCGCCGCCCGGATCGCGCAGGGCGCCGCGTCCGCCCTGATGCTGCCGCAGGTCCTCGCCACCATCCAGGCCACGACGAGCGGACCGCACCGGGCGCGCGCCATGAGCAAGTACGGCGCCACGGCGGGCCTTTCGATGGTGGCGGGCCAGGTGCTGGGCGGCCTGCTCGTCTCGGCCGACCTGTTCGGCACGGGCTGGCGCTCGGTGTTCCTGGTGAACGTGCCGGTGGTCGTCCTGGCCCTGGTGCTCACCGCCCGTACGGTCCCCGAGACCCGCTCCGACCGCCCCGAGCCGGTGGACGTGCCCGGAACGGTGCTGCTCGCCCTCGCCCTGATGGCACTGCTGGCCCCGCTGACCGAGGGCCGGGCGGCGGGCTGGCCGCTGTGGACGTGGCTGTCGCTCGCGGCGTTCCCGGGCCTGGCGTACGCGTTCTACGCGGTGGAGCGCCGGGCCGACCGGGCGGGACACACGCCGCTCATCCCGCCGTCGCTCCTCCAACTGGTGTCGCTGCGCCGGGGGTTGATGATGGTGGTGCCGTTCTCCATCGGCTTCAGCGGCTTCATGTTCGTGATCGCGGTGGCGTTGCAGCGCGGCGAGGGCCTCGGCGCGACGGAGGCCGGGCTGACGATCGCGCCGATGGCGGGGGTCTTCTTCGTGACCTCGCTCGCGGGGCCGCGCCTGGTGTCCCGTTGGGGCGCGCGGGTCGTCACGGTGGGCGGGCTGCTGCAGGCGGCCGGGGTGGCGCTGCTCGCGCTCGCCGCGTGGCGCGCCTGGCCGGACCTCGGGGTCCTGGAGATGCTGCCGGGCGCGGTGCTCGCCGGGGCGGGCCAGGCGCTCCAACTGCCCATCCTCTTCCGGATCATCCTCTCCGAGGTCCCCTCGGCGCGGGCGGGCGTGGGCGGCGGCGTCATGACGACGACCCAACAGGCCTCCCTGGCCCTGGGCGTGGCCACGCTGGGTTCGCTGTTCCTTTCCCTGGCCCCTTCCCAGGGCATGCGCGACGCCCTGATCACGACGCTGCTCGTGCAGCTCGCGGCGGTGACGGTGACGGTGGTCATGAGTCTGCGGCTGCCGCGAGTAATTACCTGACCCGCCCGGGCCTGCCTGCCCGAGCGAGTGACAGGTGACAGATATTGAAATCTGTCACCTGTCATGTCATGGTGGAGGACATGAACCTCCACACCCGCCCTCTGGGCACCACCGGCCCCGACGTCTCCGCCCTCGGCCTCGGCTGCATGGGCATGTCCGCGCTGTACGGGGAGGCCGACCGCGCCGAGTCCGTCGCCACGATCCATGCTGCGCTCGACGCGGGCGTCACGCTTCTCGACACCGGTGACTTCTACGCGATGGGTCACAACGAGATGCTGATCGGCGAGGCCCTGCGCACGGCCCCCGCGGCAGCCCGGGAGAACGCGCTGACCAGCGTGAAGTTCGGCGCCCTGCGCGGCCCGGACGGCTCGTGGAACAGCTACGACGCCCGCCCCGAGGCGGTGAAGAACTTCGCCGCGTACTCGCTCCAGCGCCTCGGCGTCGACCACATCGACATCTACCGGCCCGCCCGCCTCGACCCCGAGGTGCCGATCGAGGAGACGGTCGGCGCCATCGCCGAGCTCGTCGGGCAGGGCTACGTACGCCACATCGGCCTCAGCGAGGTCGGCGCGGACACCATCCGCCGGGCCGCCGCCACGGCCCCGATCTCGGATCTCCAGATCGAGTACTCGCTCATCTCGCGCGGCATCGAGGAGTCGATCCTGCCCGCCACCCGCGAGCTGGGCATCGGCATCACCGCGTACGGCGTGCTGTCCCGCGGTCTGATCTCCGGCCACTTCACGCGCGACCGACAGCTCGGCGCCGGCGACTTCCGCGCCTTCAGCCCGCGTTTCCAGGGCGAGAACCTCCAGCACAACCTGGACCTCGTCGACCAGCTCCGCAAGATCGCCGAGCAGAAGGGCGCGAGCGTCGCGCAGATCGCGATCGCGTGGGTGGCCGCCCGCAGCGAGAACATCGTGCCGCTGATCGGCGCCCGCACCCGCGAGCGGCTCTCGGAGGCCCTCGGCGCGCTCGACGTGCGCCTGGACGCCGCCGACCTCGCCGCCATCGAGGCCGCCGTGCCCGCCGACGCCGCGGCCGGCGAGCGCTACCCGGCGGCCCAGATGGCACACCTCGACAGCGAGCGCTGATCGGCGCCGGGTAACTTCGTAGCCATGGCCCCCGAGACCCTGACCCCCGAGCGCATCCTCGCCGCGACCGAGGACGTGCTGCGCAGGCACGGTCCCGCGAAGGCGACCGTCGTCGACGTGGCCCGCGCGCTGGGGGTCAGTCACGGCTCGGTGTACCGCCACTTCCGTACGAAGGCGGAGCTGCGCGGCGCGGTCACCAAGCGCTGGCTGGACCGCACGACGGCGCGGCTCGCCGAGGTCGTCGCGGCCGACGAGCCCGCCGCCACGAAGCTGCGCCACTGGCTGGCGACGCTCTTCGAGGCGAAGCGCCACAAGGCGGGCGACGACCCGGAGCTGTTCGCCACGTACTCCGTCCTGACGGACGAGCAGGGCGGCGTGGTCCACGCCCATATCGACGAACTGGCGGGCCAGTTGACCGCGATCCTCCAACAGGGCGTGACCGCGGGCGAGTTCGAGATCGAGGATCTTCCCGCGACGGCCCGGGCGGTCTTCGAGGCGACGGCCCACTTCCACGACCCGGTGTACGCGCCGGAGTGGTCGCACCCGGACGCGCAGCACGCCTTCGACACATTGGTGTCCCTCGTGGTGCGCGGGATCTCGGCCCACCGACCAGGGCTCTCCTGACGGAACTCCCGACGGAATCGTGCATTCACTCTCGGCCATGCTGTGCGGCCGTTTTCAGCGCTGAGCAGGAGGCCCGCCCTCGGCATGCGCCGCCATCACAGCGGCCGATACCAGCAGTAACACCGTTGGCCATGGCTTGACTTCGGCCGATGCACACCCTCACACATCTGACCGAATCCACATGGCTGCCACTGTGAAGTTTTCGCAGCCGCTCGTACGCTCCGCACGAGGGCTGGATCACAGATCTTCCCCACGCTCTCCCGACTTCCGCCCCAAACGGAAGCAGCGCCCCGGACCCCGGCGCGGTCGACCCCTGGACCCCCGCGACAGCGGATCGACCCCGGCAGTCCCGCGGACGGCGCGACCAGAGGATTGAGTTGACCCCCCACAGACGCACCAGGGTGCCGCCCTGCGGAGCGCCGGCTCCGTCAGCCGGATCCGCCCGCGCCTCTGTCCTTGAGGGCCAGTTCGGCCCACACCACCTTTCCGGTGGGCGTCGGCCGCACACCGACGGCGGAGGCGTAGGCCGAGACCAGGAACAGGCCCCGGCCCCCGGGCTCGAGGAAGTCCGGTGGCTCCATGGGGATGACCACGAGCTCGGTGGACGTGTCGGCCACCTCGAGCCGGACACCATCGACGGTTCGGATGATGGCCAACTCGAAGGTGCCGCCGCCGCAGTGCCGCACATTGCTGCACAGCTCGGTCACCACGAACGAGGTGTCGTACACCAGCCCGTGCAGGCCCCAGCAGCGCAGGCGGGCACCGACGATCCGGCGAATCTGCTCCAGGCGGTGCGGGCTGTACTCCATACGGATCGAGCACGGCTGATCGAGCATGTCGATCACATCGATCTCATCCGTCGACTGGTCCGGCATTACCCCTCCGGGGGTCCCATGGGAGTGAACTCGCTTGTGGACAACGGGCGTTGGAACGCCATCTTGGTGCCGAAACCCTGCCTTAGGCAAGTATTACGTAAGAATCCCCATTCCGATGGAGCGGTTAGGCATATGACAGTTGTGTGGCCTGAAGGCGCGGGACATCATGTGGCCATGCCCCAGAGCGAGATGCCCACCATGCGGAGCCGTCGCCTCGGTGCCGAGCTGCGACGACTGCGCTCCGAAGCCGGCCTGAAGGTCAGCGACGCGGCACTGGCACTCGAATGCGGGCAGCCGAAGATCAGCCAGATCGAGACCGGAAAACGGGGCATCCGCCGGCTCGATCTGACGACACTCCTCAATCTGTACGGAGTCGAGGACGACAGGCAGCGCACCAACCTCAAGCGGCTCGCCCGGGACATCCACAAGGTCGACTGGTGGTCGGGCCAAGGGCCGCTGCTGAGCGACGACTTGCGCGACTACCTCACCCTCGAAGCGGATTCCTCGCTCGTACGGTCCTTTGAACCTTCCGTACTGCCAGGGCTTTTGCAGACAGAAGCATATATGCGAGAGATATTCACCGTGGGGGCCGAAGAGGATCGCGTCGAACCCCTTGTGAATACTCGAATGAGGCGCAAGGATCTACTCGACGGACCTGCGGAATTCCGCCTGAGAGTGGTCATCGACATGCCCGCACTGCACCGCATACCGGGGCCGCGGGCATTGATCCGTGAGCAGTTCGAATACCTGATGGAAGCAAGCGGATTGCCCAATGTCACCATTCAGGTGCTGCCATTGGACATCACGCTGCCCCTCGCGCAGTACGCTCCGTACACGCTCTTCACGATGCGCGGCGAACCGCCCGTGCAGGTGGCGTGGCTGGAGCACATGACCGGCGGCACGCTCCTCGAGCAGCGCCCCGACGTGGAGATGTACACGAAGGCCTGGGACGACCTGACGGCCGCCGCGCTGTCCCCCGCGCAGTCCCGCCTGTACATCAGTGACCGAATCAAGCAAGAAAGTGGGCCGTGATGCTCCCCACCTCCGCCCCCACCGCCTCGCACGTCGAAGTCGGGTCAGCGGTCTGGCGAAAGAGTACGTTCAGCGGCGCATCCAATGGATGTGTCGAGCACGCCGAACTCACATCGGACCGGCGGGCAATTCGCGACACGAAGCACAGGGAGTTCGGGGCGGTCGTCTTCGAATCCTCGGCGTGGCACGCATTTGTTTCAAGCGTCAACTCTGGAGTCCTGCCACTATGAGCACGGGCACCACGGACAGCATTCCGTTCGGTATCGCGCTGGAGAAAGAGAAAGAGCGGCTCTATGCGCTCGACATCTCCGAGGCCCAATGGCTGAGCGCCCCCGGCGGTCCGACCCGGGGCGGCCCCGTGGAGATCGCCGCGCTCGGCGACGGCGCGGTGGCCCTGCGCAATCCGGCCGACCCCCGAGGGCTCGTCCTGCGCTTCACCGCCCATGAGTGGGAGGCGTTCAAACTCGGGGCACTGCACGGCGAGTTCGACTGAGATTGAAACCGAGACCGAAAACCGAACGCCCCGGCCCACCGCACAAGCGGCGGGCCGGGGCGTTCGTACGTGCGGAGTCGGTCAGCAGCCGACCAGGCGGCTGGCCAGGTAGCCCTCGATCTGGTCGAGGGAGACGCGCTCCTGCTTCATGGTGTCGCGCTCGCGCACGGTCACCGCGTTGTCGTCGAGGGTGTCGAAGTCGACGGTGACGCAGAACGGCGTACCGATCTCGTCCTGGCGACGGTAACGGCGGCCGATGGCGCCGGCGTCGTCGAAGTCGATGTTCCAGTTCTGCCGCAGCGCCTGCGCGAGGCCCTTGGCCTTCGGCGACAGCTCCGGGTTGCGGGACAGCGGGAGGACCGCGACCTTCACCGGGGCGATGCGGTGGTCGAAGCGCATGACCGTGCGCTTCTCCATCTTGCCCTTGGCGTTGGGCGCCTCGTCCTCGAGGTACGCGTCCATCATGAACGCGAGCATCGCGCGGCCGACACCGGCCGCGGGCTCGATGACGTACGGCGTGTAGCGCTCGCCCTTCTCCTGGTCGAAGTAGGAGAGGTCCTGGCCGGAGGCCTTGGAGTGCGCGGACAGGTCGTAGTCGGTGCGGTTGGCGACGCCCTCGAGCTCGCCCCACTCGCTGCCGCCGAAGCTGAAGCGGTACTCGATGTCAGCGGTGCGCTTCGAGTAGTGGGAGAGCTTCTCCTTCGGGTGCTCGAACCAGCGCATGTTCTCCTCGCGCATGCCGAGGCCCGTGTACCAGTTCCAGCGCTGCTCCATCCAGTACTCCTGCCACGCCTCGTCCTCACCGGGCTTGACGAAGAACTCCATCTCCATCTGCTCGAACTCGCGGGTGCGGAAGATGAAGTTGCCGGGCGTGATCTCGTTGCGGAACGACTTGCCCATCTGCGCGATGCCGAAGGGCGGCTTGCGGCGCGAAGTCGTCTGCACCTGGCTGAAGTTGGTGAAGATGCCCTGCGCGGTCTCGGGGCGCAGGTAGGCGACGGAGCCGCTGTCCTGCGTCGGGCCGAGGTGCGTGGAGAGCAGGCCGGAGAACTGCTTGGGCTCGGTGAACGTGCCCTTGTTGCCACAGTTGGGGCAGGAGAGGTCGGCCAGACCGTTCTCGGGGAGCCGGCCCTTCTTCGCCTCGTACGCCTCTTCCAGGTGGTCCGCACGGAACCGCTTGTGGCAGGAGGTGCACTCGGTCAGCGGGTCGGTGAACGTGGCGACGTGACCGGAGGCCTGCCAGACCTCGGTCGCCAGGATCACGGACGAGTCGATACCGACGACGTCCTCGCGCGAAGTGACCATGTAGCGCCACCACTGGCGCTTGAGGTTCTCCTTCAGCTCCACGCCCAGCGGCCCGTAGTCCCAGGCGGCACGCTGACCACCGTAGATCTCGCTGCAGGGGTAGACGAAGCCACGGCGCTTGCTGAGGCTGACGATGGTGTCGATCTTGTCGGCGGCCACGGTGCTCTCTTCATTACGACGACGGTGAGCGCGCTGGATACGCGCTCCGGGAGCGAATGCTTCAGGTTACCGGCGGGCCCACCCCCCGAACCAAATCGGTTCCGGGGACAGAGCGGGACCGAGCGTGACGAAGACCTCGACGAACATCTTGTTGACAACCGTTTCCAGTTTTGTTGAAAATGACAGTCATGAACGTACGTGTGCCCCGCAGTCCTCGCCGCCTGATACCCGTCGCCGCCGTCACCGCCCTCGGTCTCGGTGCCCTGACCGCGTGCGGCAGCTCCGCCGCGGAGGACAAGGGGAGCGGCGGCAAGCTGAGCGTCGTCGCGTCGTTCTATCCGATGCAGTACCTCGCCCAGGAGATCGGCGGCGACCACGTCGACGTCACGAGCCTGACCGAGCCCGGCCAGGAGCCGCACGACCTGGAGGTCAGCGCCAAGCAGCGCGCCCAGCTCGAGGAGTCCGACGTCGCCGTCTACCTGAAGGGCCTGCAGCCCTCCGTGGACGAGGCCATCGGCCAGTCCGACATCAAGACCAAGATCGACGCCGGCACCCTGACCGCCCTCGAGAAGCACGGCAACGAGGTCGACGGCCACGACCACGGGCACGGCGAGGAGACCCACGACGAGGAAGCGGCCGACCCCCACATCTGGCTCGACCCGGTGAAGTACGCCGAGGTCGCCGAGGGCGTCGGCAAGGCCCTTCAGAAGGCCGACCCGGACCACGCGGCCGACTACAAGAAGAACACCAAGGCCCTGGTCGGTGACCTGGACGAGCTGAACACCAAGTTCGAGAAGGGCCTGAAGGACACCAAGTCCTCGACCTTCATCACCACGCACGCCGCCTTCGGCTACCTCGCCGAGCGCTACGGCCTCACCGAGGAGGCCATCAACGGCCTGGACCCGGAGAGCGAGCCCAGCGCCGCCCGCGTCAAGGAGCTCCAGAAGACGGCGAAGGAGGACGGGGTCAACACCGTCTTCTACGAGACGCTCGTCAGCGACAGGACGGCCAAGACCCTCGCGGGCGACGCGAAGCTCAAGACCGATGTGCTCGACCCGATCGAGGGCATCACCGACAAGTCCAAGGGCGACGACTACATCTCGGTCATGGAGTCGAACCTGGCGGCCCTGCAGAAGGCTCTGGGCAGCAAGTGACCCCGAAGGAGGGCTACATGGGTGAACGGGAAGCCGTCATCTCGCTGAGCAAGGTGACCGCCGAGCTCGGCGGGCGCCCGGTGCTGCGCGGCATCGACCTGACCGTGCACCGCGGCGAGGTCGTCGCCCTGCTCGGTGCGAACGGCTCGGGCAAGTCCACCGCCGTCCGCAGCGTCATAGGCCAGGTACCGACCACCGGCGGCGGCATCGAGATCTTCGGCACGCCGCGGCGGCGCTTCAAGGACTGGGCGCGCGTCGGCTACGTACCGCAGCGCACGACGGCCGCGGGCGGCGTGCCCGCGACGGTGTCCGAGGTCGTCTCGTCCGGCCGCCTGTCGCGCACGAAGTTCGGCATGATGCGCAAGGCCGACCGGGTCGCGGTGACCCGCGCCCTCGAACTCGTCGGGATGGCGGACCGCGCCAAGGACTCCGTGGACGCGCTCTCCGGCGGCCAGCACCAGCGCGTGCTCATCGCGCGCGCCCTGGCCGCCGAACCCGAGCTGCTGATCATGGACGAGCCGATGGCGGGCGTCGACCTGGCCAGCCAGGAGATCCTCGCGGCGACGCTGCGCACGCAGGTCGCGGCCGGCGCCTCGGTCCTTCTCGTGTTGCACGAACTCGGCCCGCTGGAGCCGCTGATCGACCGTGCGGTCGTCCTTCGCGACGGGTGTGTGCTGCACGACGGCCCGCCCCCGAAGGCCGTGGGACAGCACGCGCTGCCCGGACACGACCACGTACACCCGCACACGCACGCGGCCGCCGAGCCGATCCGGACAGGACTGCTGAGCTGACATGGAACTCCTCTCCTACGACTTCATGCAGCGGGCGCTGCTCGCCGCCGTCCTCGTCGGCATCACCGCCCCGGCCGTCGGCATCTACCTCGTGCAGCGCCGCCAGGCCCTGATGGGCGACGGCATCGGCCACGTGGCGATGACGGGCGTCGGCCTCGGCTTCCTGCTCTCCACCTCGCCGGTGTGGATGGCGACGCTCGTCTCCGTACTCGGCGCCGTGATCATGGAGTTGATCCGCTGGTACGGGAAGACGCGCGGCGACATCGCGCTCGCGATGCTCTTCTACGGAGGCATGGCGGGCGGCGTGATGTTCATCAACCTGGCGCCCGGCGGCTCCAACGCCAACCTCAACTCGTACCTCTTCGGCTCGCTGTCGACGGTGTCGCAGGACGACGTCCTCGCCATCTGTCTGCTCGCGGCCTTCGTGGTGCTGGTGACGGTGGGCCTGCGCAAGCAGCTGTTCGCGGTGAGCCAGGACGAGGAGTTCGCGCGGGTCACGGGCCTGCCGGTGCGCTTCCTGAACCTGCTGATCGCGATCACGGCTGCGGTCACGGTGACCGTCGCGATGCGCGTGGTCGGCCTGCTCCTGGTCTCCGCCCTGATGGTGGTGCCGGTCGCCGCGGCGCAGCAGCTGACCCGCAGTTTCAAGGCGACGTTCGTGATCTCGGTGGCGCTCGGCGTCGCGGTGACGCTCGGCGGGACCGCCACGTCGTACTACCAGGATGTGCCGCCCGGAGCGACGATCGTGCTGCTGACCATCGCGGCGTTCATCGTCCTCGCGCTGCTCTCGAAGCCGCTCGCCCGGCGCAGGGCGCGGTCGGTCCCGGCGCACTCCGAGTGCCCGATCCCGGAGCAGGCCGCGGCCAAGCTCTGACCCGCGCACGGCGCCGCCTGGCACAATGGCGGCCGTACGTACGTGGCAGGGATGTGAGGAGAAACCCGTGGCAGCCCCGGTTCGAGGCAGGTCGACCCGCCAGCGCGCGGCCGTGGCGGCGGCGCTCGACGAGGTGGACGAGTTCCGCAGCGCCCAGGAGCTGCACGATGTCCTCAAGCACAAGGGCGACTCGGTCGGGCTGACCACGGTGTACCGGACGTTGCAGTCCCTCGCCGACGCGGGCGAGGTGGACGTGCTGCGCACCTCGGAGGGCGAGGCGGTGTACCGCCGCTGCTCCACGGGTGAGCACCACCACCACCTGGTCTGCCGCGTCTGCGGCAAGGCGGTCGAGGTCGAGGGCCCCGCGGTGGAGAAGTGGGCCGAGGCGATCGCCTCCGAGCACGGTTACGTCAACGTGGCCCACACGGTGGAGATCTTCGGCACGTGCGCGGATTGCGCGGCGGCGACCTCCGCGCGCTGAGTCACCCGCCGGCCGCGTCGCCGGCCCCTGACACGTCGCCGGCCCCGGACGCGTCGCCGACTTCCCCGTCGTCCTTGCCGTCGGATGCGCACGGGGCGGCGATCTGGGTGCGGGTCGCGACCCCGAGCTTGGCCAGGATGTGCTCGACGTGGGCGTCCGCCGTGCGCTTGGAGATGACGAGCCGCTCCGCGATCTCCCGGTTGGTCAGGCCGACCGCGACCAGGGACGCCACCTCCCGCTCCCGCGGGGTGAGCGCCTCGGCCACCTCCGGTGCGCGCGGGGTCGGTACCGCGGCGGCCGACGGCAGATCCTCGGTCAGCGCCCGCTCGACCGCCGCCTGTGTGCTGAGGGCCTCGCCCTCGCGGTAGAACCGCTGGAACTCCCGCTCCCCCAGCGCCACCCGGGACGCCCGGGCCGCCTCCTCGTGCAGGCCGCTCAGGAGCGGTATCGCGAACCGCGGCGTCAGGACCGACAGCGCCCACAGCCGGTCGGCGGCACCGTGCAGCACCGCGACGCGGGACGCCTTGCCCTCCTCGGCGGCACGCCAGGCGAAGGCGTCCAGGAGCTGGGCGATGCCCACCCTGTCGTGCAGGGCGAGCTTGATGCGGATGCCCTCGCGGGCGCACTCGATGCTGTCGGCGTGATCGCCCCTGATCCACAGGCCCATGGACTTGACCCACAGGATCACCCCGCGTGCCCAGCGCTCCTCCGGGATCACGGCCATGCGCTCCAGCGCCTCGTCGCACAGGCGGATGCCCTGGTCGCTGTCCTGGCCCGACAGGACATACAGGCCCGCGGCGTAGTACGTGGTCGACACCATCCCGAACTCGTCGCCCAGTTCGGCCATCATCCGGCGTGCCTCGGCGTACTGCTCCTCGCATCCTTCGTAGTCTCCGAGGAACACCCGGTTGAACGTGCGGAACGCCAGCGTCCAGGCGAGCCCCGACCGGTCGCCGATGGTCTCCGCGATCTCCTTCGCCTCGTCCAGCAGGGTCCGGTTGTCCTGTCGCTCGCCCTGGACGTCCATGAAACCGCTGGTGCTCCACAGGGCCTTGACCCGCTCCGGGGACGGTTTCTTCGATCCGGTCAGACCGCGCCGCATCCAGTGCCGGCCCTGGATGAACAGTGCGGTGCAGACCCAGTACCCCCAGAGCCGGACCGCGAGTTGGAGTCCCGCGTACGGCTCGTCGGGGGTGCCGAACGAGTACTCCATGGCGGCCTGGAGGTTCTCGTGGTCGGCGACGAGGCGCCGCACCCAGGGCAGTTGACCGTCGCCGAACCACTCCGCGTCGAACTGTCCGGCGACCTCCAGGTAGTAGTCCCGGTGGCGCCGCCTGGCCCGCACCTCCTCCTCCGCCGGCACGAGGTGTTCCAGGCCGAACTCGCGGATGGTGTCGAGCATCCGGTAGCGCGACCCGTCTCCGGTCTCCAGGTGCCGCACGATGGACTTGTCGACAAGCCCCACCAGGGCGTCGAAGACCTCGTCCATGGGCAACTCGGCGTCGGCGCACACCACTTCGGCGGCCTCCAGGTCGAACCCGCCGGCGAACACGGCGAGCCGCGCCCAGAGCAGCCGCTCCCGGTCGGTGCAGAGCTCATGGCTCCAGTCGATGGTCGTCCGCAGCGTCTGGTGGCGCGGCACGCTGACGCGGCGGCCGCCGGTGAGGAGCCGGAAGCGGTGGTCGAGGCGGCGCAGCAGCTGCTCCGGTGAGATCACCCGCAGCCGGGCGACGGCGAGTTCGATGGCCAGCGGGATGCCGTCGAGGCGGCGGCAGAGCGCGTGCACGGCGGCGCGGTTGCCGTCGGTGAGGGCGAACTCGGGCGCGGCGGACTCCGCCCGGTCCACGAACAGCCGGACCGCGTCGGAGAGTTCGGCGCCGGGACGGCTGTCCGCTTCCGGTTCCGGCAGCGCCAGCGGTGGCACGGGCAGCACCTGCTCGCCGGGGATGTCGAGGGGCTGCCTGCTGGTGGCGATCAGACGGAGGCCGGGGGCGGCGCTCAGCAGGGCGTCGGCGAGCGTCGCGCAGGCGTCGACGAGGTGCTCGCAGGTGTCCAGGACGATCAGCGTCCGCCGCCCCGCGAGATGCGTGGCGAGCACCTCGTGCACCCCGCGCCCGCCCTGCTCGGGCACGCCGAGCGCGCCGCACACGGCGTGCGGCAGCAGTTCGGGGTCGCTGAGCCCGGAGAGCGGTACGACGCACGCCCCGTCGGGGAAGTCGCCGAGCTGATCGCGCGCGGAGCGCATCGCCGTACGCGACTTGCCGACGCCGCCGGGGCCGGTCAGGGTGACCAGGCGTGAGCGGGTGAAGACGTCCTTGATCCGGGCGAGTTCGGGCGCCCTGCCGACGAAGCTCGTGGTCTCCGCGGGCAGCTCGCCCTGCGTCCGCACAGCCACGTCCATCCACCGCCCCCCTTGTCCGGTCGACCCCGAGTGGGCCGTTACTCACCGTAGGGGGCAGCGGTGCGTGGCGGGAGGGTTCGACCGGTTTTGACCGCTGCTGATTCCGGCCGCGGGTCGGACCCGGTCGCTGTGGCCTACTGCCCGCCCTCCAGCTGAAGCAGCACCTCGTTCGGCGTCGCCCCGCCGAACCGCCGGTCACGCGACGCGTACTCGACGCACGCCCGCCACAGGTCACGCCGGTCGAAGTCCGGCCACAGGACGTCCTGGAAGACCATCTCGGCGTACGCGCTCTGCCACAGCAGGTAGTTGGACGTGCGCTGCTCGCCGCTGGGGCGCAGGAACAGGTCCACGTCGGGCATGTCGGCGTAGTAGAGGTACTTCGCGAACGTCTTCTCGCTGACCTTCGACGGGTCGAGCCGCCCCGCCTTCACGTCCTCCGCGAGCGCCTGCGCCGCGTCGGCGATCTCGGCGCGGCCGCCGTAGTTCATGCAGAAGTACAAGGTCAGCTTGTCGTTGTCCTTGGTCTGCTCCTGGGAGATCTCCAGCTCCTTGGCGACCGACTTCCACAGCTTGGGCATCCGCCCCACCCACCGCACCCGCACACCCAGCTCGTCGAGCTGGTCGCGGGTCTTGCGGATGAAGTCCCGGTTGAAGTTCATGAGGAAGCGGACCTCGTCGGGCGAGCGCTTCCAGTTCTCCGTGGAGAAGGCGTACAGGGAGATGGCGCCGACGCCCATCTCGATGGCGCCCTGGAGCACGTCGAGGACACGCTCCGCGCCGACCTTGTGGCCCTCCGTGCGCGGCAGGCCGCGGTCCTTGGCCCAGCGTCCGTTGCCGTCCATCACGATCGCCACGTGCTGGGGCACCAGCTCGCCGGGGATCTTCGGCGGCCGCGCGCCCGACGGGTGCGGTTCGGGCGCTGTGTACTCACGGCGGTTCCGTCCGAGGATTCCGCGACGTGCCATGTTCCGGGCCTCTCCCCTAGCTCAGTGCCAGCTCTCGCTAGCTTTTCTCTACGTAGCGCAGCGAGCGCAGTCCGCGCTCAAGGTGCCAGTGCAGGTAGGCCGACACCAGCCCGTTGCCCTCCCGGACGAACCGTGCCTCGCACGTGTCCGCCGTCTCCCAGTCCCCCGTGAGCAGCGCTCCGAGCAGGTTGAGGGCCTGCGGTGAGGGTACGACGCTGCCCGGTACCCGGCAGTCGACGCAAACCGAGCCGCCCGCACCGACGGAGAAAAACCGGTTGGGACCGGGCAATCCACACTTCGCGCAGTCGCCGAAGCTCGGCGCGTAGCCGTTGACCGCGAGCGAGCGCAACAGGAACGCGTCGAGTACGAGGCCCGGCGCGTGCTCTCCGCGCGCGAGCGTGCGCAGGCCGCCGACGAGGAGCAGGTACTGCTGCACCGCGGGTTCGCCCTCGTGGTCGGTGAAGCGTTCCGCCGTCTCCAGCATCGCGGTGCCGGCCGTGTACCGCCCGTAGTCCGTCACGATGCCGCCGCCGTACGCGGCGATGGTCTCGCTCTGCGTGCACAGCGGGAGCCCGCGGCCGATCAACTCGCTGCCCCGCGCGAAGAACTGCACGTCGACGTGCGAGAAGGGTTCGAGCCGGGCCCCGAACTTGGACTTCGTGCGCCGCACACCGCGGGCGACGGCGCGCACGCGGCCGTGGTTGCGGGTGAGCAGCGTGATGATGCGGTCGGCTTCGCCGAGCTTCTGGGTGCGCAGCACGACGCCGTCGTCCCGAATGAGACTCATCGCGCGCCCTCGCGCTTCTCGTCGTCGTCGCGGAACAGGCTCATGCCTCTCATTGTCCCTTACGCACGGAGCCC
Source organism: Streptomyces sp. UC4497 (assembly GCF_054871485.1). Taxonomy (NCBI): domain Bacteria; kingdom Bacillati; phylum Actinomycetota; class Actinomycetes; order Kitasatosporales; family Streptomycetaceae; genus Streptomyces; species Streptomyces sp. UC4497. Next base: position 203,684 of record NZ_JBTYHB010000012.1, read on the forward strand.
GTTTGCGGGAACGGGGGCAGGGGTGCGGTCGGATCCTCCAGCCATGCGCGCCCGCGCGAGCGCACCGTCTCGCTCAGGCCCGCGCTCAGGTCCGCCACCGTCACGGCCCGCAGCGACTCCCGCCAGGCCCGGTCCGCGTCGTACATGACCTGTGCCACTCCGCACGGCCCCGTGCACCGCTCCGGCGGGATGGCGCACGCGCCGCGCTGCCGGATCTCGCCGCAGACGAAGGCTGACGCGGAGCCCTCGACGGCCTCCACCACGTCGAGCACGGTGATGTCCTTCGGATCGCGGGCGAGCCGGAACCCGCCGCGCGGCCCGGATGTGGCGGTCAGCACCCCGGCGGCGGCAAGGGACTTGAGGTGCTTGGCCAGGTACGCCTCGGGCAGCCCGTAGTACCCGGCGAGCGTGGAGCGGCGCACGGCGGCACCGGGTGGCGCCTGCACGAGGAGCACGCAGCAGTGCACGCCCCACTCGACACCCTGGGACAACTTCATGGGGTCCGAGGCTACCCTTCCGGCCACTTGATGGATATTCAATGTCCATGATACCGATGGGCCTCATGGCTGACATCCGGATCGGCACCACCATCGGCACCACGCCCGAGCAGAAGGACGCCTCCGCCGGACCCTCCCCCGCCGACCGGCGCATGCTCGCGGTCGCTCTCACCGCCACGTTCATGGGGAGCTTCGACCTCTTTGTCGTGAACGTCGCCACCGAGGCGCTCCGCGCGGACCTGCGTGCGAGCGACGCGGCGCTCGAACTCGTCGTGTCCGGCTACGCGTTCGCGTACGCGGCGGGGCTGATCACGGGCGGCCGGCTCGGGGACCGGTTCGGTTACCGGCGGACGTTCGTGGCGGGCATGGTGGCGTTCACGGTGACGTCGCTGTTGTGCGGGCTCGCGCAGGGGGCCGAGGAGCTGGTGGTGGCGCGGATGGCGCAGGGGCTCTCGGCGGCGGTGATGGTGCCGCAGGTGCTGTCGCTGGTGACGGCCCGCTTCCCGGCGGCGCACCGGGGCCGGGCCACCGGCTGGAACGGGGCGGTGGCGGGCATCGGGTCGATCGCGGGCCAGCTCCTCGGCGGCGTACTCCTCCAGGCGGACGTGTTCGGGCTCGGCTGGCGCGCGGTGTTCCTGGTGAACGTTCCCGTGGGCGTGGTCGCCTCGATCGCCGCCTGGCGGATGCTGCCGCCCCATCTCGCCGGGCCCCGGCGGCAGTTCGACGTGCTGGGCGCGCTGGGTGTCACCGCGACGCTGGCCCTGCTCCTGGTGCCGCTGGCGCTCGGCAGGGACGAGGGATGGCCGGTGTGGACGTGGGTGTGCCTGGCGGCGGCCGCCCCCGTGGCGTGGGCGACGTGGCGGTGGCAGCGGGCACTGCGGGCTCGCGGCGGGGAGCCCGTGCTCAATCCCGCCCTCTTCCGCAACCGCCCGTACCTGACCCTGCTCGCGGGCCTCGGCGCCTTCCAGCTCTATTTCGGCGCCTATATGTTCACGCTCGCGCTGCTGCTCCAGGCGGGCCTCGGCGCGAGCCCGCTCACGGCCGGCGCGGTGTTCGTCCCGCAGGCGGTCATGTTCACCACGGGTTCGCTGCTCAGCGGGCGGCTCACGGCACGCTACGGGGTGCGGTGGCCGGTGGCGGGCGGGGCGCTGGTGGTGGGCGGCCTGGCCCTCGCCGCGATCCAGCTCACCGCGTCCGACGGTACGGTCTCCCCCTGGGCCCTGACGCCCGCCCTCCTCCTCAACGGCCTCGGCAACGGCCTGCTGATGCCGCCGATCATCGGCGCGGCCCTGTCGCGGGTGACACCCGGGACGGCGGGCGCGGCGTCCGGGATGCTCAACACGGCTCAGCAGGCCGCGAGTTCCCTCGGTGTCGCGCTGCTCGGCATGCTGTTCTTCGCGGTGTCCGGACCCGGCCTGCGGGACGCGCGGGCCGGGATGACGGCCGTATCGGCGGTCTTCGCGGTGCTGGTGGCCGTGGCGGCGGCCCTGATGTGGTCGACCCACCGAAGGACCTAGCCGGAGGACCTAAGGGACCTCACCCCGGCTTCTTCTGTTCTCGTACGCCGTCGCCGCCCGCACCCGCTCCGTCGTCGACGCCACGCGCAGCACCTCCGGCGGACAGTCCCACTCACGCCCGCCCCCGAAGGGCCGCAACTGTACGTACGGCCCCTCGTGCCCCATCACTCGTCCCACCTGACCCGTGCTCGTGTCGATCGCGTACGAACCGATCGGCGGTTTCATGGCGTAGCGCTCCTGTCGTCCGTCCCTGCGAGGAGTACGGCGGCGAGCCGGGCCGCCGCGTCAACCGGACAACGCCCCAATTCCACCAAGGGACACGGGGCACTCCGTGCGATTGACCCGGGATCGAGGCCGAGCGAGGGCAGCACAATTCCCGCCCCGGCAAGTGCGGCTCGCAATGTCTCCACCATTTCCTCGGCTTCCTCCACGCACAGCGCGGCGTGCTTCGATTGTTCCGTCACGTGGCTCCCCTGCCTCATTGAATTTCACGCTTTGCGTCTCCACCGTGGCGTCCCGTCCCTACAGTGGGGAGAGGTCTGCGCACTACAACTGCGTGGCTTCACATGGGGGTTGGCCATGGCCAAGGGTTCGCGGCAGGCGGCGTGGGAGTTCTTCGGCGTCGAGTTGAAGCGGCGCCGTGAGGACGCGGGGCTGACCCAAGTGGAGTTGGGGTTACGCGTATTCGTTTCCGGCGGCTACATCGGCCAGTTCGAACAGGCAATTCGCAAACCGCAGTTGGATGTAGCCCAGAGGATTGACGAGGCGCTGCAATCCGACGGTATTTTCGAGCGGATGTGGCGCAGCCTCATCGACGACCATCGCTACGCGGGGTATTTCGCGGAGGTGGTCGAGCTTGAGCGGACGGCTACGAAGATCTGCGAGTGCGCGCCGACCGTGGTGCCGGGGTTGTTGCAGACGGCCGCGTACGCGCGGGCCGTCACCATCGCGGCGAACCCGTTCGTCACCGACGAGTACGTCGAGGAGAAGGTGGCCGCGCGCCGGGAGCGGGCGGACGTCCTCCGGGACGCCACACGCCCCGAGTATTGGGTGACACTGCACGAGGGCGTGCTGCGCACGCCGGTGGGCGGCGCGGCAGCGATGGCCGAACAGCTGGAGCACATCGCGGCGTTGATGCGCCAGCGGGCCGTGTGGGTGGCGGTGCTCCCGTACGCGGTGGGAGCGTACGCCTTGATGGGCGGGATGCTGCAGCTGATGGAGTTCAACGACGCCCCGCCCGTCGCCTATACAGAGACCGCGTTTTCGGGAACGCTCATCGACGATCCGGCCGTGGTGAAGCGTGCGCAGCGCGCTTACGATCTGGTCAGGGGCGACGCGCTACCGCCGGAGGTGGCACTGGCCCTGATCGAATCGGCGGCGGAGGACCACAGACGATGCGCGAGTACGACCTGAGCAACGCCAGCTGGCACAAGAGCAGTTACAGCAATGGCGAGGGCGGCAGCTGCGTCGAGGTTGCCCGCGACTTCGTGGGTGCTGCCCGCTGGCGGAAGTCGACGTACAGCAACGGCGAGGGCGGCAACTGCCTCGAAGTCGCCGACGGAGTCGCCGGCGTCGTGCCCGTCCGGGACTCCAAGGTCCCGGACGGGCACGTCGTCGTCATCGGCGCGGCAGCATGGGCCGCCTTTGTGACGGGTACGGTGCGGCCGCGGGGCTGAACCGGCCCCCGGCGGAGCCCGCGTCCTCGCAGAGGACCAGGGCCACGTCGTCCCGGAGCGGCCCACCCGTGTGCGTGGTCACCGCCTCGTACAGCGAGTCCAGGAAGTCGTCGGGCCGGACCGCGGAGGAGGCGGCGTCGGCGGCCGTCTCCTCCAGCGGAAACTCGACGCCCTGCCGGTCACGGGCCTCGGTGAGGCCGTCGGTGTAGAACAGCAGGCGGTCGCCGGGCTGCAACCAGAACTTGCTCTGCTCCGGTTCCGGGCCGAGGCCCAGGGGCCGGCACGCGACGTGGGGTTCGAGGAGTTTGGGCGGCGACCCGAGGCGTAACGGCGGAGGATGCCCGCAGTTGACGCTCTTGACCTCGCTCGGCCCGAACTCGGCGAACAGAGCCGTGACGAAATCCTCCGCACCCAGGTCGGGCGCCAGGCGTACATCCAACTCGCGCACCAAGTCCGGTAGTTCGGGCGTCACGTACGCGAGATCGCGGAAGCCGCTCAGCGCACTCGCCGTGATGCGCACCGCGTCCAGGCCGTGCCCTCGTACGTCCCCGATGAACAGCCGCGTGCCGTACGGGGTGTGCACCACGTCGTACAGGTCGCCGCCCACCGTGGTCCCGGGCACGGCACAGTGGTGCCGGGTGCACACGGCGATCCCGCCGACCCGTGCGGCGACCGGCCGCAGGATCGCGGCTTCGGCGACGCGGGCGATCTCCGTGGCACGGGAGAGCGCGGCCGCGCGCACGACGTCGCGCATCGAGAGCCGTACGGTCAGCGCGCCGCCCATCAGCAGTGCCAGACACTCGACGGCGGCCCACGGCGTCAGCACCAGATCGCGCACCACCGTCACGGTGAGGGCGAGGGCCATCGCGAGGGCGGCCGCGCCCGCCGTGCACCGCACGTCGAGACGGAGCGCGGCCAGCAGCGGCACGATCAACAGGGAAGCGACCATCGGCGGCCAGCCGGGCACGAGGAGTCCCGGCGTGGCCAACAGCACCCCCGATCCCAACAGCGGGATCACCTCCGCCGGCCGTGGCCGTCCTCCCCGACCCATGTCCTGCTCAGCCATGGGCGGCCTCCTGACTTTTCTTCCCCCGTACGCTCCACCCCGCCGTACCAAGTCGGCCACGATGCCCCAACTACGGAACGTTCACGACCTGTTGTCCGGAGTCGATCACACATCGACCATGTATGACCGAAGTGCGTCCATCCGGCAGCCAACAGGCCTGGTCGGCCCCGTACCGCCCCCGCACCGGAGGAGACTGCTTCCGGGCCTGCGGAGTGCACACGGACAGTGGAGGGCACATGTCGCCCACGAGGTACCTACCCGCCGAGACCACGAGCTTCGTGGGCCGCGCCCGCGAACTCGACGGGATCGAGAAGGCGTTGGCGGACAGCCGACTGGTGACCCTCACCGGGGTGGGCGGCGTCGGAAAGTCGCGGCTCGCGGCGCGGGCGGCGGCACGCGTCGCCCCGACGCTCGCGGACGGCGCCCGGTTCGTCGCCCTCGCACCACTGCGCGACCCCGCGCTGCTGGGGCACGTACTTCTGGAGGACCTGCGCCTCGCCGACCAGCACAACCGGTCGCCCGAGGAACTCGTCGCCGAGTGGCTGGCCGACAAGGAGCTGCTGCTGGTCCTCGACTCCTGCGAGCACCTAGTCGAGGCCTGTTCCCGTCTGGTGCGCAAGCTGCTGGACGCGGCGCCGGGCCTGCGGATCCTGACCACCAGCAGGCAGGGGCTCGGCACACCCGGTGAACTGGTCTTTGCGGTGGACCCGTTGCCGCTGCCGGGCCTGGTGGCCGCCGGGGACGCACCGGCCTCCGGCGACGCCATGGAACTCTTCACCGTGCGGGCCGCCGACGCGGTCGACGGGTTCCGGTTCACCGGCAATGCACAGCTGGCGGCCGCCGCCGTCTGCCGTCGGCTCGACGGCATCCCACTCGCCGTGGAGCTGGCCGCCGCCCAGCTCGCCGAGCTTCCCGGGCATTCGGTGTACGAACTCAACGACCGGCTCCAGCACCGCTTCGACACCCTCGTCGCCCAGTCCGGCACGGCCGGCCGGGCACTGCCCCGGCACCGGACGCTGCGCACCACCATCGGCTGGAGCCACGAGCTGTGCACGCCTCTGGAACGGCTGCTGTGGGCACGCCTCTCGGTGTGCACCGGCGGCTTCGACCTCGCGGGCGCACAGGCGATCGGCTGCGGAGGGCCGTTGGCGGTCGAGCGGGTGGCGGATGTGCTCGCGGGACTCGTGACGAAGTCGCTCGTACGCAAGCACCCCGACGGCCTGGGCGGCGAGCGTTACAGCATGCTCGACACCGTGCGCGAGTTCGGCGCGCACTGGTTGTACGAGCTGGGCGAGGAGGACGAGGCACGCCTCCGCCACCGGGACTTCTACCGGGACCTGGCGTGCCGGGCCGACGCCGCGTGGATCGGACCCGACCAGGAGCACTGGTACCGGCGCCTGGAGGCCGAGCGGGCCAACTTCCGTACGGCGATGCGGTTCTGCCTCGCCCAGGGCGACGGGCGCACCGCCCTGAAGATCGGCGGCGCGCTGTGGATGATGTGGATGTGCTTCGGCCACGCGCGGGAGGGGACGCACTACCTGGACCTGGCGCTCGACCTCTGCCGCGAGCCCTGCCCCGAGCGGGCCAAGGGCTCATGGGCCCGCGCCTTTGTCGCGCTCACGCTGAACGACGTCCCCACGGCGCAGCGCATCTCGGACGACCTGCAGCAGTACGCGGAGGCCGACGGCGATGCGACCACGCGACTCGCGATCCTCCACGTACAGGCCATCTCCCTGAGCTTGGCGGGCGAGCACAAACAGGCCACCGCGGCCTTCACCGCGACACAGTCCCCGCCTCCGGGGCACGGCGCCTATCCGGCGGCATGGATCACGCTGCGGATCACCCACGCGTACGCCCACATCCACCTGGGGGAGTCGGAGGCCGCCGAGGCCACGGCGTGCCAGGTGGTCGAGGAGTGCGAGCGGCGCGGGGAGCTGTGGCTGCGCGGGTACGCCTACTACGCCCGAGCCCTCAACGCGCTCTCCTGCGGCCGCCTCGACGAGGCCCGCGCCCATGCCCTGAAGGCCCTCACGCACAAGTCGCTGTTCCACGACGATCTCGGCTTCGTCATGGCCGTCGAGGTGCTGGCCGCCGCCACCACAGCCACCGGCCGGGCCGCACGGGCCGCCCGGCTGCTCGGCATCTGTCAGCGGATGTGGAACGCGCTGAGCCGTTCTCAGGTGGGCTCCCCGGAGGTCATCGACGCCCGCGCCGCGACCGAGCGCCAGATCCGCGCGGCCATCGGCGACGCCACGTACGAGACGGAGTACGCCGCGGGCCGCGCGATGTCCCCCGACGACGCCATCGCCTACTGCCTCACGCCCGACTGACCTCCGCCACCCGCGCTCCCGCCGCCCGCAGCCGCGTGACCACCGCCACGACCAGCGCGAGCACGGCCACCGCCGCCAGCAGCTCCCAGGTGGGGGCCGCGGCGCCGAGGAGGGTCAGGACGTACGGGGTGAACATGCCGAGGTACGCCGCCGTCCAGAACTTGGCGGTCCAGCGCGCGAGTTGGTGCGGCGGGGCGAGGGTCGCCGTGCGGGTCAGGCCGTGGGCGAGGCTCAGTCCGTAGCCCGCGCCGAGGACCGCCGCGGCGGCCATCGCGAGGACGCGGCTGCCGCTCGCGGCGGCGAACGCTGCCGCCGCCGCGCCGACGGCGGTCGTGAGCAGACCCGGCACCGGTGTGGCGACCGCACGGCGCGCGGTGAGCAGGCCGACGCCGGGGACGACGGCCGTGGCGACACCGGTGAACAACAGGCCCGCGTGGATCGCGCCGGGGAGCGTGACGAAGCCGATGGTGGGCGCCACGAACACCCAGGGGGCGACCGGCAGCACCCTGCGCCGGAAGCGGGAGCGCGCCTCGGCGTCCAAGTCCCTTGTTACGGAAGCCGGTTCGGCGTTCGGTTCTGCGTCGGGTATCGGGGCCTTCGTACGACGCCTGCCCGTCTCCGGGGCCGTCAGCGCGAGCAGGCCCGCCGCCACGCCAAGGACCACGTGCGGCACGTACGCCGTCACCATCGGCTCCGGCGCCCACTGCGCGATGAGCGCCGCCGCCAGGCCGCCGGTGGCGAAGCCCGCCGAGACGTATAGGCCGGAGAGGCGGGGCGAGTGCGACAGTTCCTTGATCCAGGCGCTGCCCGCCGCGAGCAGTGCGCCCGCGCTGATCCCGGTCAGGAAGCGGCCGGGCAGCAGCAGCGCGGTGCCCCACAGGGCGCCCGCCATCAGCATCAGGGTCGACAGGACGTTGAGGCCCAGGGCGGCGAGCGCCACCGGGCGGCGGCCGTGCCGGTCGGCCAGCGGGCCCGCGACCAGCAGCGCCGGGATCAGGCCGACGACGTACACCGCGAAGAGGCCCGTCACCGCCGACGCGGTCAGGCCGAGCTCGGAGTGGTACGGGCCGAGCAGCGCCGAGAACTGGTTGGCGCTCCAGCCGGAGGCGAGCATGATCCAGGCGGCCCGGGTGCCGTGGGGCTTCGCTGTGGAGGTGGGAGGCGCGAGGGCGGATGCTGCGGTCATGCCCTCATTCCTACGGCCGAGACCGTTCGGCGCGCGCCGTACATTCACGTTTCGTGAACGGGACGCGTCACCCGCGCGCGCGTGCGCCTACGCTGGGCGTATGGCGCTTGACCTGCGGCTTCTGTCGTCGTTCCTGGCGGTCGTCGAAGAGGGGCACTTCGGACGGGCCGCGGGGCGGCTCTTTCTGTCGCCGCCCGCCGTGACCCAGCACGTGCGGCGCCTGGAGAACGAGGTCGGCGCGCGGCTGCTCGACCGGACGGCGACCCCTGTCGTGCCGACCGCCGCCGGGGTGCGCCTGGCCGGGCACGCGCGCGTCCTGCTCGCCGCCGCGAACGCCGCGCTCGACGACGTCGCCGAGGTCACCGCCCGGGAACCGGAGACCGGCCGGCCGCTGCGGGTGGGGATCATGGGACACGGCTCTGCCGAGCTGACACCGGCGGCCATCAACGCGTACCGGCGGGCCCGGCCCGACGTGAAGGTCGAGATCCGCCAGCTGAACTTCACCGAGCACGTGACCGCGCTCCTCGAAGACCGGGTCGACGTCGCGTTCGTGCGGCCGAGCCCCGACGACGAACGGGTCGTCGCCGACGTGCTCACCACGGAGCAGCGGATCGTGGTGGTGCACGAGCGGTCGCCGCTGGCCGATGCGCGGGAGAGCGGGGTGGGTGTCGCGGACGTGGCCGACCTGCCGATCTTCCGTGTGCCACGGCACACGCCGCACACCTTCGTCGACTACCTGTACTTCGACGACCGGGCGCGGCGCCGCAGCACCGAGTGCGCGCTCACCCCGCAGGAGGTCCTCACGGGCGTCGTGACCGGACGGGCGGCGGGTTCGGGGCTCCGGTCCTTCGCCCGTTATTACGCGTGGCCGGGCGCGGTGTTCGTGCCGGTGCTCGACGCGCCCTGGGAGAGCAGCTACCTCGCGGTGCGGGCGGGCGACGACAACCCGGAGGTCCGCATCTTCCGCGCGCTGGCGACGGCGCTGGCGAGGGACCTGGGGCCGGTCATCAACGCGCGTCCGTTGCATTAGAGCCCCTGCGGCGATTGAGCTGCCTCCCGTCCCACGGCGGGGCTGGAGGTGCGGAGTGTGCGCCGCTCTCACACAGGACAAGCGCCACGTCGTCCCGCAACGGCCCACCCGTGTGCGCCGTCACCTCCGCGTACAACTGGTCGAGCGCCTCCCACGGCAGGGGCTGGGACAGGGCGCCGGGGGCGCGCTCGAAGAGCGGGAAGTCCCGGCCCTGCGCGTCCCGCGCCTCCACGAGGCCGTCCGTGTAGAGGAGCAGCCGGTCACCGGACTGCAACCAGTACCGGGACTGGGTGGGATCGCAGCCGAGCCCCAGCGGCAGCGAACAGGTCACCGGGGTGAGGACCTTGGGGCGGGCGCCCACCCGTATCGGTGGCGGGTGGCCGCAGTTGACGATCCTGACCTCGCCCGGTGCGAACTCGGCGAACACGGCCGTGACGAAGTCCTCCGGGCCGAGCACGGGGGCGATGCGGGCATCGAGCCGCACGGCGAGCTCCGTGAGGTCCGCCGTGACGTAGGCGAGGTCACGGAACCCGTCGGCGACCGTCGCGTTGACGCACACCGCGTCGAGCCCGTGCCCCCGTACGTCGCCGATGAACACCCTGAGCCCGTACGGGGTGTTGGCCACGGCGTAGACGTCACCACCGACCGTGGCCGAGGCGACCGCGCAGTGGTGGCGTGTGTGCACGTCGATGTCGCCGAACCGCGCGTCGACCGGCCGCAGCAGCGCCGCCTGCGTCACCTGCGCGACCTCGTCGAGCAGCCGCAGCCGGGCCGAACGGGCCGCGGCCCGGCGGGCGATGTGGACCGCGGCGAGGCCGCCGACGAACAGCACGAGGTACTCGACCACGAGCTGCGGACCCGCGCCGACGTGCCGTACGGCGGCCGCCCCGACCGCGAGGGCCACCGCCCACGCGGCCGTGGTGAGCGTGGCCCGCACGCCGAGCCGGGCGCAGGCCAGGAGCGGCCCGATGAGCAGGACCGCGACAGCGGGATGCGCGGGGCGCCAGGCGTCGGCGCAGGCCGCGAGCGCGGCGCACAGGCCGAGCAGGGCGACGCACGGCACGTGGGCTCCCCACCGACTTCGTAACATGTCTCGACCTCGCCGCCCCGCCCTGCCCCGCGTGCGTGAACGGCCCACTATGGCCCAACACAAGGACGGTCACGTTCCGTTGCACCCCATCGGACCAGTGCGGACCGGAACTGATCACTCTCCGTCGCAGTCGGTCCGGTATCCGGAGAAGGGATGTGCCGCAGGCGCTCGACTCGACCGAACCCGGCAGGTCGGCGCGCCGGACGGAGCAAAATGTCACTGTGGAAACTCTGCCCGTCGAGGCCACCCAGTTCATCGGCCGCGAGGCCGAACTCGCGTACCTGGAGCAGGAGCTGAGCGACCATCGGTTGCTCACGCTCACCGGCGTGGGCGGCGTCGGCAAGACGCGGCTCGCAGCCCGCCTGGCCCTGCGCACGGGCCCGCGCCTGGCGGACGCGGTGTGCTTCGTACCGCTCTCCCCGCTGCACGACCCGGCACTGCTCGGCAACGTCCTCCTGGAGGAGCTGCGCCTCGCCGACAACTCGAACGAGGCCGCCACCGACGTCGTCGCCCAGTGGCTCGCCGACAAGCGGGTGCTGCTCGTCCTCGACACGTGCGAGCACCTTCTGGACGACTGCGCCCGCCTGGTCCGCAAGCTGCTCGACGTCGCGCCCGGCCTTCGCGTCCTGGCGACGAGCAGGCAGCCGCTGGGGCTCGCCGACGAGACCCGGTTCATGGTCGCGCCGCTGCCCGTCACGGCCGAGGGCGACGAGGAGCGGCCCGGCGACGCGGTCGCGCTCTTCGCCGACCGGGCCGCGCTCGCCTCCCCCGGCTTCCGGCTCGGGCCCGGCGAGCGGGGCGTCGCCGAGGCCGTCTGCCGGCACCTCGACGGCATCCCGCTGGCGATCGAACTGGCGGCGGCCCGGCTCGCCGAACTCCCCCTGGAGCGGCTCGGCTCCCTGCTCGGCGACCGCCTCGACGCGCTGACCGCGTCGGACGGGCACACCGGACCCCCGCGTCATCGCACACTGCGCGCCACCATCGGCTGGAGCCACGAACTGTGCACGCCGCTCGAACGGCTGCTGTGGGCGCGGCTGTCCGTGTTCAGCGGCGGCTTCGACCCGGCGGGCGCGCGGGCGGTGGGCCGCGGCGGGCCGCTCGGCGAGGACGCGGTGTCCGGGGCGCTCGACGGGCTCGTGGCCAAGTCACTGGTGCGGCGCAGGCCCGGCGGGCGTTACGACATGCTCGACACGGTCCGCGAGTTCGGGGCGTCGTGGCTGGAGCAGCTCGGGCCCGAGGAGGTGACGGGGGCGCGGCGCAGGCACCGGGACTTCCACCTGGAGCTCGCACGGCGCGCGGACGCGGGCTGGATGGGGCGCGAGCAGGAGCAGTGGTACGAGCGCCTCATCACCGACCACCCCAACTTCCGTACGGCGCTCGACTTCTGCCTGGAGACCCGCGACGGACCGGCCGCGCAGCGGCTCTGCGGGCACCTGTGGATCCTCTGGTTCCCCTGCGGGTTCGCCCGCGAGGGCCGGCGGTACGCGGAGGCGGCGCTGGCCCTGTCCGAGCGGCCGGGCCCGGAGCATCCGCTCGCCCTCTGGGCCTGGGGGGTGGCAGCGATGACAGGCGGCGACATGGAGACGGGCCTGAGGGTGTCGGGGCTGTTCCGCGAGCGCATCGGGCCGGATCCGACACCGGGCGAGATGATGGCGGCGGCCTACCTGGAAGGCGTGGCGCTGTGCCTGTCGGGCCGCCTGAGCGAGTCCGCCGTCGTGCTCGACACCGCCCTGGCCACCCCTGCGTACACCGGCCCCTACGATGCGGCCTGGTTCGTGGTGACGGCGTGCCGCTCGGTCGTCCACGTCATGTCGGGCGAGTTCACGGAAGCCGCCCAGGTGGCCGCCAAGCTGGTCGCCGAATGCGACCGGCGCGGCGAGCAGTGGGCGCGCGCCTGGGCCAGCTGGACGGCGGCCCTCGCGGCGAACGGCCAGGACCGTCCCGCCGAGGCCGCGCGGCACGCGCTCACCACCATCGCGGGCAAGTCCCGGTTCCGCGACCGGGTGGGCGTCGGCGTCGCGATCGACGCGCTGGCCGCCTCGCTGAGCACGCTCGGCGATCCCCACCGCGCGGCCCGGCTGCTCGGCATCGGCCAGCGCGTGTGGCAGAGCCTGGGCCGCCCCCAGCTCGGCTCCCCCGACCTGGTGGCCGCCCGGAACAACACCGAGCGCCGCATCCGGGAATCCGTCGGCGACAGCGCGTACGAGTCGCAGTACGCGGCGGGCCTGGAGATGGACACCCCGGACGGCATCGCCTACAGCCTGGCCACGGAAACCGGTGTCGACACCCGGTGACCGCGCCGCTACGCCGCTAGGGCCCTTCTGACGGGTCAGGCTGGACGCGGTCGGCTGTCACGTTCGGTGCCGGCGAGCGGGGTCTGGTGCGTGCAGCTGCAAGGCGGAGGAGGGCGTCAACGCGGAGCGTTGGCAACCGACGACAACGCCGCAGATGCGCGTGCCAGGGCCCGCGACTCCAGCAAGATCCGTCAGAAGGGCCCTAGGCTCGCCCGCATGATCACAGGAGCGCACACCATCCTCTACTCCTCCGACGCGGACGCCGACCGGGCCTTCCTCCGGGACGTGCTCGGCTTCCCGAACGTCGACGCCGGGGGCGGCTGGCTGATCTTCACGGCGCCGCCCTCCGAGATCGCGGTGCATCCGACGGAGGACGCGCCCCGGCACGAGCTGATGCTGATGTGCGACGACGTGGACCGCACGATCACCGAACTCACGGACAAGGGCGTCGAGTTCACGTCCCCCGTCCAGGACATGCGCTGGGGCCGCCTCACGTCCATCCGCCTGCCGGGCGGCGGCGAGGTGGGCCTGTACCAGCCCCTCCACCGGACGGCCCACTCCTGAGCCGTTAACCCGCCGGGGCCACGAGCCCCGACTCGTACGCGGCGATCACCAGCTGCGCCCGGTCCCGCGCCGCCAGCTTGCCCATGATCCGGCTGACGTGGGTCTTCGCGGTGAGCGGGCTGAGCCCCAGCGCCTCGGCGATCTCGGTGTTGTTGAGCCCACGCGCGACGAGCGCGAGCACCTGGCGCTCGCGCTCCGACAGCTGACCGAGAGCGTCCACCGACGACGGCGCGGGCACCTCCGGGGCGCGCAGCACACGGGCGATGAGCCGGGCGGTGGGCCCCGGCGACAGCAGGGCGTCCCCCGCGGCCACGATCCGTATGGCGTCGAGGAGTTCGGCCGGCCTGGTGTCCTTCACGAGAAACCCGGAGGCCCCGGCGCGCAAGGCCTCGACGACGTACTCGTCGGTGTCGTACGTGGTCAGCACCAGCACCTTCACGCCCGCCAGATCCTCATCGGCGGCGAGCAGCCGGGTGGCCTCGATCCCATCGAGCTCGGGCATCCGGACATCCATGACGACAACGTCGGCCCGAGCCTCCCTGGCCAACTCAACAGCTTCCCGCCCGGTCCCGGCCTGCCCCACCACATCCATATCGGCAGCGGACTCCACGAGCATGGCAAACGCGGCCCGCACGAGCGTCTGATCGTCAGCAAGCACCACACGAATGGACGTCACCGGGTCCCCATTTCTAGCCCCTGCGGCGATTGGGTAGCGGGGTCCGGGGCAGCGCCCCGTGGCGTCAACGGCAACGTAGCCCGAACTTCGAACCCACCCGCGGCCCGCGGCCCCGCCTCCACCACACCGCCCACACTCCGCGCCCGCTCCCGCATCCCCACCAACCCGAACCCCGGGACGGCATCCGCATTCACACCCACCCCGTCATCCACCACAGAAACCTCCACCACCCCCGAAGCCGCGCGCAGCGCAACCCGCACCGACAGACCCGCCCCACCGTGCCGCACCGCGTTCGTCAACGCCTCCTGAACGATCCGGTACGCCGCCGCACCCACGGCCGCCGGCACCACGACCGCCTCAAGGTCGCACCGCACCGACGCCCCCGACGCCCGCGCCGCCTCCACCAACTCCGGTATCCCGTCCACCCCCGGCAACGCCCCCCTCGCCTCGTCGGCCGGCGACCGCAACACCTCCAACGTCGCCCGGAGTTCCCCGCGCGCCGCACGGCACGTCTCGGCGATGTCGTCGAGCGCCCCGGCCACGGCGGCCCGGTCGAGCCGATCGGGATCCGCGTTCAGGACATGCGCCGCGACGGCCGTCTGAACGCCGACCAACGTGATGCTGTGCGCCAGCAGATCGTGCAGATCACGCGCCACCCGCAACCGCTCCTCGGCGACCCGCCGCCGCGCCTCCTCCTCCCGCGTCCGCTCCGCCCGCTCAGCCCGTTCGACGATCGAGGCGAGGTACTGCCGGTGCACCCGCACGTACACACCGAGCAGCAGCACGACGACGACCCACCCGGAGATCCTGAGCGCGTCCGTGCCCTCGGCCATACCGGCGCTGAACTTGACCCCGAGCATCAGCCCGATCACGCTCACGCCGACGAGCACCGTACGCCGCGGCCTCCCGGACACGGCGACGGTGAACAGCGCGAACAGCGAGGCGGCCAGCGGCGCCGAGTGGTGGAAGTCCATCGCGTGATATGGCAGGACGAAGGCGATGAGTACGAGGAACGAGCCGAGCGGCGCACTCCGCCGCCAGATCAACGGCACATGCGCACCCAGCAGCAACGCCCAGCCCACAGACGTGAGTTGACGCCCGTCGACGGCGGGCACGGCCAGCGCCACACAGGCGTCGACGAGCGCGAGCCCCGCCGCGAGGAGCGCGTCCTGGCGCCGTACGCGGCCGGGGTCGGGCGGCCCGGCGCGGCGCGCGGGACCGTTCAGGAGAACACGTGGCACATCCACCGCCCCATCCTCGGTGAGGAACGTGCCCCTCCGGCAGGGAGAGGCACGTTCGTTGCGGGTTCCCCGGTCACGGAGCCGGCACGAACTCCCGCTCCGTGGCCGACGGCGGCGCGGCCTCGTCCCGTTTCCGGGACAGCGGCCCCGGCCACCACACCTTCCGGCCGAGCGCGTAGGACGCCGACGTCACGAGGTACGTCCGTACGAGGAAGGTGTCGAGGAGCACCCCGACCGCGATCACGAAGCCCAGCTCGACGAGTTGGACCAGCGGCATGCTGGTGAGCACGGCGAACGTGGCCGCGAGCACCAGGCCCGCCGACGCGATCACCGCCCCGGTCGTCCGCAGCGCGGTGAGCGCCGCCGCCCCGGTGGGCGCCCCGCCGAGCACCTCCTCCCGCATCCGGTGCATCAGGAAGATCCCGTAGTCCACGCCGAGGGCGACGAGGAAGACGAAGGACAGCAGCCCGAGCCCGGGGTCGGTGCCCTCGAAGCCGAACAGCGGCCCGAAGACGAGCCCGCCGATGCCGAGCGCCGCTCCCCACACCGCGACCACGGCGGCGAGCAACAGCAGTGGCGCGACGAGCGAACGCAACAGCGCGATCAGGATCAGCAGCACGGCGCCGAGCACGATCGGCACGACGACGAGCCGGTCGCGGGCGTTGGTGTCCTTCAGGTCGAGCTGCTCGGCGCTCGGCCCGCCGACGTAGGCCCCCTGCCCGTCGAGCCCGTCGCGCAGCGCCTCGATGGTGGCGGTCTCGGCGGCGGTCTGCGGCGCGGCCTTCGCGACCACGTTGATCTCGGTCCAGCCGCCGCCGCTACGCCCGCGTGTCACGTCGGTGACGCCATTGGTGTCGCGCGCGGTGGCGACCGCCCCGGCGGCCTTGCCGGTGGGCGCGATGACGGTGATCGGCTGGCTGCTGGCCTCGGGGTAGGCATCGGCGAGGGTCCGCATCGCGACGACCGAGTCCGGCTTGTCGGTGAAGGAGTCCTCCTGCTTGAGACTGCCGGGCAGCGCGAAGGCCCCCAGCGCGAGCGCCCCGAGCAGCACGGCCCCGACGCCCAGCACGGTGAGCGGCCTGCGCCCCGCCGACGAGCCCATCGCCGTGAACAGCGACCTGCGCTCCTTCGGCCGCGAGCCGAACGCGGGCACCAGCGGCCAGAACACCCGCCGCCCGAGCAGCACGAGCACGGCCGGCAGCAGCGTCAGCATGGCGACGAGCGCGCACAGCACACCGACGGCCCCCAACGGGCCCATCCCGCGACTGGAGTTGAGGTCGGCCGCCAGCAGGCACAGCAGCCCGGCGGCGACGGTCGCGGACGAGGCGAGCACGGCGGGCCCGCAGCCGCGCAGGGCCGCGCGCATGGCGTCGTACGGCCGCTCGAACCTCCGCAGCTCCTCCCGGTACCGGGACACGATGAGCAGCGCGTAGTCGGTCCCCGCGCCGAACACGAGGATCGTCATCACGCCCTGGCTCTGCCCGCTGATCGTGGTCCCGAAGGCCTGGTTGAGGCCGTACGCGACGCCCATCGACAGGAAGTCGGCGACCCCGGCGACGGCGAGCGGCACGAGCCACAGGAACGGGCTGCGATAGATCAGGATCAGCAGCAGCGCGACGACGGCCACGGTGGTGTAGAGCAGCGGCCCGTCGAGCGACTTGTACACCTCGGACGCGTCGGTGGCCACCGCCCCTGGCCCGCCGACGTCGACGCTCATCCCGGCGCCGGTGTCATGGGCGATGTCCCGCACGTCGTTCACGAACGCGTCCCGGGCCTCCTCGTCCTGCCCCGGGGAGGTGCTGGCGACGGGGTACATCACCGTGTCACCGTTCTTGGACGGCACCGCCTCCGGCGCCCGTACGAGACTCAACTCCCGGTCGACCTCTGCCACTTGCGCCGACGCCGCCGCGCGGTCGGCGGAGCCGAGCCCGCCGTCCCGGTGGTACACGAGCACCAACTCGGTGGTCTCGCCGCCCGGCAACCGGTCCTGGATCTTCGCGACCTGCGTCGAGTCGGCGCTCGCGGGCAGGTAGTCGACGGCCCGATTGTGCTGTACGTCGCCGAGCTTGCCGGCGAAGGGCCCCGCGAGGGCGAGCACGACGACCCACAGCGCGAGCACCCCCCAGGGAACCGCGATCCGCCTCATGGGTTGACCCCTCTCTGCCACCGAAATCCGACACATCCAGATTCCGGCCGAGAGGGGTTCGATACGTCGACCGTTGGGCCGAGTTGACGTGTACTGCGCGGGGCGTCAGAGGTCGAGTGCTACTCCCCCGGGAGTACGGCCACGGGGCTCTTGCTCAGCTCGGCGTACGAGCAGCGACAGCCAGAAGCTCTCCGACCTCATCCGTGCACAAGGTCAGAGCCGCACCCACCGTGCCGAGCACATCCCGCTCACCCGCCGAATACACCCCGTCCGCGAGCGCGATCCTCGCCCCCTGGAGCAGGATCGACTCCCGCCCTGCCGGAGCGAGATGCTGCGCGAGCGGATCGAGCGCCTCGTGCAGCTCTATGGCGAGCCCGGCCCCCGTCCCGCACTGCTCCGCGACGCGCCCCGCATCGGTCATCAACGCCTCGACGAGGGCGGCGAGTTGTTCCTCGGAGGTGTCCTCGAACCCGGCGTCCCGCAACGTACCCACCGCACATTCGAGCGCCTGCGGCGACGTGCCACCGCCCGCGAGCACCGCGAGCACCACCGTGTGCACGGCGTCCCGCAGCATCGCCGAGAAGCGGTGCGTGGTGGGGTGGTCGAGCGCGTCCGTGCCGAACCGGCCCTCGCAGGCCGCGCATTCGACGACGGGCCCCGCCTGCCCGCGCGGCACGACGGGAACGCCGAGCAGCACCAACCGTCGCTTCCCGGTCCGCCGTTGGTAGTTGCGATCGCCGCCACAGCCCGGACAGAAGAACTCTCCGTCGCCGACGGTCGTCCATATGGTGTGCACCCCGAATACCCGCGAGAGCCCGGTCAGTCCCATGCGTCCATGATTCGGCAGCACGTCGCACACCTCCCGTCGTGGCGCCGCATCATCGCGGCGTTGGCGTGATGTTAGCCACATTGTTGATGCGGCGTCAGTACCTTGGTCACGCCGAGGTCACGGAACTTCTCGTTCCTGGCCGGGAGACGACGCGGCCCCGGGCACCCACAAAAGGTGCACGGGGCCGGATCACCGCAGCTCAAGTACCTCAGCGGCTCGCGCGGTTCACCGCGGAGACGACCGCCTTCAGCGAAGCACGTGTCGTGTTCGCATCGGTGCCGATGCCCCACAGAACCTTGTCCTCGATGGCGACCTCGATGTACGAGGCGGCGACCGCGGAGGCGCCCTCGCTCATCGTGTGCTCCTGGTAGTCCAGCAGCCGGGCGTCGATGCCGATGCCCTGCAGGGCGTGGAAGAACGCGGAGATCGGTCCGTTGCCGGTACCGACCAGCACCTTCTCCTCGCCGTCCACCTCGGCCTCGACGGTCAGCGTGTCGACGCCGTCCGTGTCGGTCGTGGTCTGGCCCGTCTTGACCTGGATGCGGCCCCACGGGTTGGCCGGGTTCGGCAGGTACTCGTCCTGGAAGACGTTCCAGATGTCCTTCGGCGTGACCTCGCCGCCCTCGGCGTCCGTCTTCTGCTGGATCACCTTGGAGAACTCGACCTGCATACGGCGCGGCAGGTCCAGGTTGTGCCCGTCCTTCAGGACGTACGCGATGCCGCCCTTGCCGGACTGCGAGTTGACGCGGATGACGGCCTCGTAGGAGCGGCCGACGTCCTTCGGGTCGATCGGCAGGTACGGGACGGCCCACTCGATGTCGTCGACGGTGACGCCCTTGGCCTTGGCGTCGGCCTCCATGGCGTCGAAGCCCTTCTTGATGGCGTCCTGGTGGGAGCCGGAGAAGGACGTGTAGACCAGGTCGCCCACGTACGGGTGGCGCGGGTGGACCTCCATCTGGTTGCAGTACTCCCACGTACGACGGATCTCGTCGATGTCGGAGAAGTCGATCTGCGGGTCGACGCCCTGCGAGAACAGGTTCATGCCCAGGGTGACCAGGTCGACGTTGCCGGTGCGCTCGCCCTGTCCGAACAGGCAGCCCTCGACGCGGTCGCCGCCCGCCATCACGCCCAGCTCGGCGGCGGCGACGGCGGTGCCGCGGTCGTTGTGCGGGTGGATGGACAGGCACACGTACTCGCGGCGCGACAGGTTGCGGGACATCCACTCGAAGCGGTCCGCGTGCGTGGACGGCGTCGAACGCTCCACGGTGGCGGGCAGGTTGAGGATGATCTCGCGGTCCGGGCCCGGCTGGTAGACGTCCATGACGGCCTCGCAGACCTCCAGGGCGAACTCCAGCTCGGTGTCCGTGAAGATCTCGGGGCTGTACTGGTAGCCGAACTTCGTCTCCGGGCCCAGCAGCTTCTCCGCGTACTCCATGACCAGGCGCGTGCCGTCGACGGCGATCTGCTTGATCTGTTCCTTGGAGCCGCGGAAGACGACACGGCGGAAGACCGGCGCCGTGGCGTTGTACAGGTGCACCGTGGCGTTCTTGGCGCCCTTCAGGGACTCCACGGTCCGCTCGATCAGGTCCTCACGGGCCTGGGTCAGTACGGAGATCGTGACGTCGTCCGGGATGGCGGCCGGGTCCTCGATGATCGAGCGTACGAAGTCGAAGTCCGTCTGCCCCGACGCGGGGAAGCCGACCTCGATCTCCTTGTAGCCCATCTTGACCAGCAGGTCGAACATAGCGCGCTTGCGGGCCGGCGACATCGGGTCGATCAGCGCCTGGTTGCCGTCGCGCAGGTCCGTGGAGAGCCAGCGGGGGGCGGTGGTGATCCGCTTGCCGGGCCACGTGCGGTCCGGGATGTCGACCTGGTCGTACTGGCCGTACTTGTGGATCGGCATGCTGCTGGGCTGCTGACGGTTTGCCATGATGCGTGGGCTCCTCGGAGGTGGCCTTGAAGGCGGCCGACGGCGCAACACCAAACTCCGCGGGGAGGGAGCCGGCCTTGTCTACAGGCCCTCGCCGCGGCAGCTAAGGAGAAGCAGCCCGAAACGCATGATGCACCGCACCTTAGTCGAGTACCGCCGGACGCGAAGACCCGTATCAGTATGCGGGACCACGGACAGGTAACGGGTAAGAGGTGATCAATACCTCTATTTCGCTAATCATGGTGGCAGGTAGTGACAGCGGCATCACCCGGTGCCAGATTGCCTCGCATGACCGCAAATCCAACGGGGAACCCACAGGGGTTCGAGCCCGTGTTCTGCACCATCGTGCCGCCCCACGTCCTCGACAAGGCCGCTCAGGCCGAGGACTCCGCGATCGCCGCCAAGGCCCGCCGCTCCCTCGAGCGGGACGCCTTCGAGCGCACGCACCGCCGGATGACGACCGTCATCGGCGCGCCCTCCGTCGCCCCGCCCGCGGGCCTGGAGGGCCAGAAGCCGCACCGCACCATCTACGACGCCCGGCACCGCACGGAGCTGCCGGGGCGGAAGGTGCGCGGCGAGGGGGACAAGCCGGGCAAGGACGCGACCGTCAACCGCGCGTACGCGGGGCTCGGCGCGACGTTCGAGCTGTTCCTGGAGAAGTTCTCCCGGCACTCGATCGACGGCAGCGGTCTGCCGTTGAACGCGACGGTGCACTACGCCGAGGAGTACAACAACGCGTTCTGGAACGGCGAGCAGATGGTGTTCGGCGACGGTGACGGCGAGATCTTCCTCGACTTCACCATCCCCGTCGACGTCATCGGCCACGAGCTGGCCCACGGCGTCACGCAGTACACGGCGAACCTGACGTACTTCGGTCAGCCGGGCGCGCTCAACGAGTCGATGTCCGACGTCTTCGGCTCCCTGATCAAGCAGTACACGCTGGGCCAGACCGCCTCCGAGGCCGACTGGCTGATCGGCGCGGGCCTGCTGGCGCCGCGCGTCACGGGTGTCGCCCTGCGCTCCATGAAGGCCCCGGGGACCGCCTACGACGACGATGTCCTCGGCAAGGACCCGCAGCCCGCCGACATGGACCACTTCGTGAAGACGGGCCGCGACAACGGCGGCGTGCACATCAACTCCGGCATCCCCAACCACGCGTTCTACATCCTGGCCGAGGCGCTCGGCGGGCACGCGTGGGAGCGGGCGGGCCAGATCTGGTACGACACGCTCACCGCCGGCGAGCTCGCGCAGGACTGCCTCTTCGTCGACTTCGCCAAGGCGACGCTGAAGGCCGCGAAGGCCCGCTACAACGAGGGCGAGGAGTACCAGTCGGTGCTCAAGGCCTGGGAACAGGTCGGCGTTCCTACCCAGTAGGCGCCGGTAGGAGTAGACAGGACCCATGCGTATTCACGTCTCACGCACGGGCGGGTTCGCCGGCATCGACCGGCACGCCGAGGTGGACACGGCGGGCCGGTCCGATGCCCACGAGTGGCACGCCCTGGCCGAGAAGGCGGTGGCCTCCGGCCGGAGCACGCCGCCGATAGGGGTACCCGACGGCTTCAGCTACACGATCACGGTCGACGACACGACCGTGTACTGCGCGGACCCCCGCCTCTCGGAGGAACAACGCAGGCTGATCTCACGTGTGCTGAAGGAGGGCGCTTAATCACGCGCATTTAAAGCACACCCGCGTCCCGGGCCGACCACACCGACGGGAACACCGGCCGGTACCCCAGCTCGTGCCGGAGGCGGTCCGTCGACATCACCGAGTGCCACGGATCCGGCGTCTCCTTCTCGTACGCCTCCGCCGGCACCGGAACCCCGCCGAGCCCCAGGATGTCGACAGTCGTCACCGGCGCGTCGTCCGCGATGTTGTACACCCCGTCCGCCCCGGCCGCGTACAGCAACCTCCGCAGCCCCTGCGCCACATCCACGTGATGCCCCATGTGCAGCCTCTGCATCGCCGGCCAGGCAACCGCCCACTCCAGCACGTTGTCGAGATGCGGGTCCCCGTCCCCGTACACGAAGGGCAGCCGCGCGATCCGCAGGTCGTCGAGCCCGTCGAGGCCCCGCAGCGCCCGCTCCGCCTCCCACTTGGACTCGGGATACGCACCCCACTGGATCCCGCCCGGCACCGTCTCGTCCGACTCCACGAGCGGCCGCCCCCGCCCGGCCCCGTACACGAGCCCCGTGCTGACCTGCACGAACCTCCGCACGCCCGAGGCCACCGCGGCCCGGCCCAGCTCGATCGCCGCGTCCCGGTTGACCGCCCGCGCCTCCTCGTCCGGCACCCCGCGGAACGCCGCCGCGACGTTCACCACGGAGTCCACCCCGGTCGTCGCCTTGCCCAGCACGCCGGCGTCGCGCAGATCGCCGACCACCACCTCCGCGCCCAGCTCGGCGAACCGCTCCCCGCGGGCCTCGTCCCGTACGAGCACCCGCACCCGGTCACCCTTCGGCGCGCCCGCCAGCAGCCGGGGCACGAAGCGCCGCCCCACCTGTCCCGTCGCACCCGTCACCAGTGTCAGCATGGCCGCCTCCTCGATAGCGATGTCGTAGCCATGCCTCGAAGCCTCGGAGATCCGGGCGCCCGGCGGGAGAGACGCGTTCATCCAGGGACCGGCACTCCCTGGATACGGGCTGGATACGACGCCCGGCCCGCGCGATCCTGAATACGTGAACCGCCCCGAACTCGCCGACTTCCTGCGCCGCTCCCGCACCCGCCTGTCCCCGCCCGACGTGGGGCTCACCGCGGGCCCGCGCCGCCGCACCCCGGGCCTGCGCCGCGAGGAGGTGGCGCAGCTCGCCGGGATGTCCACGGACTACTACACGCGGCTCGAACAGCGCCGCGGCTCGCATCCTTCGCGGCAGATGCTCACCGCTCTGGCCCGCGCGCTGCGCCTGTCCGACGTCGAGCGGGACCATCTGTTCCATCTGGCGGGCGAGGAGCCGCCGCGGCCCGGGGTCTCGTCGGAGCACGTCAGTCCGGGCCTGCTGCTGATCCTGGACCGGCTGTACGACCTGCCGGCGTCGGTGATGAGCGACTGGGGCACGGTGCTCGCGCAGAACCCGATGTCGGTGGCGCTCACCGGGGAGCACGTCGGGGAGAACATGGTGCGCCGCTGGTTCGCGGAGCCGGACTGCCGGGCCCTGTTCCCGCCGGAGGCGCACGAGCCGCACGCCCGCTCCCACGTGGCGAATCTGCGCGCGGTCACCGCGGCCCGCCCCGACGACCCGGGGCCGGCCGCGCTCGTGGCCGAACTGCGCGCCGGTTCGAGGGAGTTCGAGTCGATGTGGCGCAGGCACGACGTCGTGGTGAACCGGCCGTCACCGAAGCGCTTCGTGCACCCCGTGGTCGGCGTCCTCGACCTCGACTGCGAGGTGCTGACCGGCAACGGCCACGGCCAGCAGCTCGTCGTGCACTCGGCGCGGCCGGGCACGGAGACGTACGAACGCCTGGAACTGCTGCGGGTGATCGGCCTCCAGGACCTGACGCCGAGCGACCCCGCCTAGTCGCGGGGGTCCCGGCTCAGAACCCGAGCTTGCGCAGCTGCCGCGGGTCCCGCTGCCAGTCCTTGGCGACCTTGACGTGCAGGTCCAGGTAGACCGGCGTACCGAGGAGCGCCTCGATCTGCTTGCGGGACTTGATGCCGACGTCCTTGAGCCGCTTGCCCTTCGGGCCGATGATGATGCCCTTCTGGCTGGGCCGCTCGATGTAGACGAACGCGTGGATGTCGAGGAGCGGCTTGTCCTTGGGCCGGTCCTCGCGCGGCAGCATCTCCTCCACCACGACGGCGATGGAGTGCGGCAGCTCGTCCCGTACGCCCTCGAGCGCGGCCTCGCGGATCAGCTCCGCGACCATGACCTGCTCGGGCTCGTCCGTGAGGTCGCCCTCGGGGTAGAGCATCGGCCCTTCGGGCAGCATCGGGATCAGCAGATCGGCGAGCAGGTCCACCTGCGTCTCACCGACGGCCGACACCGGCACGATCTCCGCCCACTCGATGCCCAGCTCCCGGCCCAGCTGGTCAATGGCGATGAGCTGCTCGGCGAGGGTCTTGCTGTCGACGAGGTCCGTCTTGGTGACGATGGCGACCTTCGGCGTCTTCTTGATCGACGCGAGTTCCTTGGCGATGAACTTGTCACCGGGGCCGAGCTTCTGGTCGGCGGGCAGGCAGAAGCCGATCACGTCGACCTCGGCCCACGTCGTGCGCACCACGTCGTTCAGGCGCTCGCCCAGCAACGTACGCGGCTTGTGCAGTCCGGGGGTGTCCACCAGGATCAGCTGCGCGTCCTCGCGGTGCACGATGCCGCGCACGGTGTGCCGCGTGGTCTGCGGCTGGTCGGCGGTGATCGCCACCTTCTTGCCGACCAGAGCGTTCGTGAGGGTGGACTTGCCCGCGTTGGGGCGGCCGACGAAGCAGGCGAAGCCGGCGCGGTGCACGGGCTCCGAGGAATTCGACGACTGGGACGGCTGGGTACGAGCGCTCATGGCGCCCATTGTCCCCGATGGCGGGGGTGCCGCAGCACAGTGAGGCCCCGGTAACCGCCCGGCAACAAGAAACACGGCGGAAACCCGTACGTGCGGTTCCGGAAACGCGGACCCATGACGCTGATCGGCATGCCTGCCTCGACCGTGCCCCTCGCCGCCCCCGCACTCGATACCGGCGACACCGCCTGGCTGCTCGCCGCCACCGCCCTCGTGCTGCTCATGACGCCGGGACTCGCGCTCTTCTACGGCGGCATGGTCCGCTCGAAGAGCGTCCTCAACATGCTGATGATGAGCTTCGTGTCGATCGCGCTCGTGACGGTGGTGTGGCTGGTCGCGGGCTACTCGCTCGCGTTCGGCGACGACGCCTTCGCGGGCCTGATCGGCGGCCTGGAGCACGTGGGCATGGTCGGCATCGGACCGTCCGACGTCACCGGCACGGTCCCGACCTTCCTCTTCACGACCTTCCAGCTGACCTTCGCGATCCTCACCGCGGCGCTGATCAGCGGGGCGGTCGCGGACCGTACGAAATTCGGGGCGTGGCTGGTCTTCGTACCCGTGTGGGCACTGCTCGTATACGTTCCCGTGGCGCACTGGGTGTGGGGCCCCGGAGGGTGGATCGCGAACCACCTCGGAGCCCTCGATTTCGCGGGCGGACTGGTCGTGGAAATCGCCTCGGGCGCGTCGGGTCTGGCCCTCTGCCTCGTCCTCGGCCCGCGCATCGGCTTCAAGAAGGACGCGATGCGCCCGCACAACCTGCCGATGGTGGTCATGGGCGCGGGCCTGCTGTGGTTCGGCTGGCTGGGCTTCAACGGCGGCTCGGCGCTCGGCGCGAACGGCGTCGCGGCGGCCTCCCTGTTCAACACCCTGATCGCGGGCTGCACGGGGCTGCTGGGCTGGCTGTTCGTGGAGCAGCGGCGGGACGGGCACCCGACGACGTTCGGCGCGGCCTCGGGCGCGGTCGCCGGTCTGGTCGCGATCACGCCGGCCTGCGGGGTCGTCGGCGTACCGGGCGCGGCCGTCGTCGGGCTCGTGGCCGGTGTCGTCTGCTCGTACGCGGTCGCCTGGAAGCTGCGCTTCCACTACGACGACTCGCTCGACGTCGTCGGCGTGCACTTCATCGGCGGCGTCGTGGGCACGGTCCTCATCGGCCTGTTCGCGACGTCCGCGATGACGGGGTCCCCGGCCAAGGAGGGCCTGCTGTACGGCGGCGGGTTCGGCCAGCTCGGCAAGCAGCTGCTCGCGGTGCTGGTGGTCGCGGCGTACACCTTCCTCGTCACGTACGGGATCGGGAAGGCCATCGACAAGCTGATGGGCTTCCGGGCCGCGCCCGACGAGGAGATGACGGGGCTCGACCAGACGGCGCACGCGGAGAGTGCGTACGATCACGGCGTCCTGAGTGCCGCCCCCGTCGCCCGAAAGGTCGCGCCATGAAGTTGATCACCGCGGTCGTGAAGCCCTTCCGCCTCGACGAGGTCAAGACCGCGCTCCAGGAGCTGGGCATCATGGGCCTGACCGTGACCGAGGCGAGCGGCTACGGCCGCCAGCGCGGGCACACGGAGGTGTACCGGGGCGCCGAGTACCAGGTCGACCTGGTCCCGAAGGTACGGATCGAGGTCGTCGTCGAGGACGCGGACCTCGAACCGGCGATGGACGCGATCGTGCGGGCCGCACGGACCGGGAAGATCGGCGACGGCAAGGTCTGGGCGGTCCCGGTCGACACGGTCGTCCGCGTCCGCACCGGCGAGCATGGGCCGTCGGCGATCTAGCCAATCCAGCCCCGCCGGCGTTTGAGGCGCGGGGTCCGGGGCGGAGCCCCGAGACCGCAACGCCGGTACGGCTTAAAGGCCCGCCTTGGCGCCGCAGACCGGCCACGCCCCCGGCCCCTGTTCGGCCAGAACCTTGTTGGCGACAGCCATCTGCTGCGACGGCGTCGCCTGATACGCGGAGGCCGCGTACTGCGTACCGCCGTACGCGGCCCACGTCGACGGCGTGAACTGCAGCCCACCCGAGAACCCGTTCCCCGTGTTCGCGGCCCAGTTCCCACTGGCCTCGCACTGGGCGACGGACTGCCACTGGGACGCGGACGCCCCGGTCGCGGCCGAAGCGCTGCCGGTACCGGCGAGCACCATCACCCCACTGGCCCCGGCCAGAACGGCGGCCGTGCCAAGACGACGAGTACGGGACATACGGGCGGCGGAGGGACGACGAAGCACGGCGGAGAACACGAAGCAGAACCTTTGTTTGGGGACGTGGTGGGTCGCCCGGCGCGGCGGCCGGTCGGTCGGCTGCCGCAGCGGGCGACCACTCCACCGTGAGCCACGCCGAGCCCCCGACCCATGGGTCGCCCGACCCACCGCGCCACCCTTCGGTCCCACCCCGGGGTCCCGCCCCGCAGGGACCTGCGCCCCGGGTCATCGGTCCCGCCGGCCGCTCCCCCGGCCCCCGTGCCAGGACGCACGACGCCCGCCGCACCGGGCCGTCGGGCCCGGGTGAACGGCGGGCGTGAGCGTGCTCACAAAGCCTTTGCGGGTACGGGAGTTCAGCCCGCCGGCAGGGTCTCCTTCACCGCGCCGTCGCCCCCGGCGAGGAACACCGGCGTACCGGCCCCGCCCAGGTCACGTACGGCCGCGAGGTCCTCGGCCGGAAGCTCGTCGGACGCCGAGACGACGGCCGCCGCCTCCAGGGACTGCGCTCCGGACGCCACCGCCATGGCGACGGCCGTCTGCAGCGCGCTCAGCTTCAGGGAGTCGAGGGCGACGGTGCCCGCGACGTAGGTGCGCCCGGTCTCGTCACGCACGGCCGCGCCCTCGGGCACACCGTTGCGGGCCCGGGTGGAGCGGGCCAGGGTGACGATCTTGCGGTCCTCGGGGCCGAGGTCGGTGCTCTCAGTCATGAGGTGAGCATAAGGAAGTGGGTCGGGTTCACCCCGCGACGGGGTACATCGCCCCACGCCGCCCCTCCGGCGACGCCAGCCACTCCAGCTTCGCCGCGGTGTCCGCCTCGGCCAGCGGCGTGTGCAGCACGACCGTGAGGTCCGGCCGCGCGGGGATCTTCATGGCGGTCGACTCCATGACCAGCAGCCCGGCCACGGGATGCGTGAGCTCCTTGCGGACCTGCCCCTGTGGCTTGATGTCGCGGCGCTCCCACAGCTCCACGAACTCCGGGCTCACCGCCTTGAGTTCGGCGACGACCTCCTGGAACCCCTCGTCGTCGGGGCAGTCCGAGCAGGCGGCGCGGAACTGGGCGACGACCGTCGCCGCGTTCTGCTCCCAGCTCTCGCTGCGGGCGCGGTAGAGGGAGTCGGTGAAGAAGTCGATGACGCAGTTCTGCCGGTTCTCCGGGCGCATCGCGAGGACGATCGCCGCCGCGTCGTTGTACATCACGCAGTTGTAGTACGCGTCCATGATGTGCGCGGGGAACGGCATCCAGGCGTCGATGAGCCGCTGCAGCCCGTCGCACATCTGCTGGTCGCCCGGATCCACCTCGTACGCGGGCGGGTTGAGCCCCGCGAGCACATACAGATGGCGGCGCTCGGCGCTGGTCAGCTTCAGCACCCGCGCCACGGAGTCGAGCACCTGCGGCGACACCGAGATGTCCCGCCCCTGCTCCAGCCACTGGTACCAGGAGGCACCGACCCCGGCGAGCACGGCGACCTCCTCGCGGCGAAGGCCGGGCGTACGGCGCCGGGCGCCACCGTCGGGCAGGCCGGCCTCGGTGGGCGAGACCCGCGCCCGCCGGCTCATCAGGAACTCCCGCAGCTCGCTGAGCCGGTGCTTCTTGAGCGCTGCGCTCTCGGCCACGTACGACTCCCCCGCTTGTCTGGTGGTGCGACCACCAGCATAAGTTCCCACTCTCCACGGTTATTCCGGTCGTACGAAGCTCATGGCCATGGCGATCGACACCGCATCCCCGCAGACCACCACCACCTCCCAACGACCCGCCGCGCCCCGCCTGTCGGGCCGCGACAAGCTCGTCCTCTTCGTCCTGTGCGCCGCCCAGTTCATGGTGGCGCTCGACTTCTCCGTGCTGAACGTGGCACTGCCGGTGCTCGGTCCCGACCTCGGTATGAGCACGTCCGCGCTGCAGTGGGCGGTGACCGCCTTCGCGCTGCCGTCCGGTGGCTTCCTGCTCCTCTTCGGCCGGATCGGCGACCTGTACGGGCGGCGCCGGATCTTCCTGTCCGGGCTCGCCCTGTTCGGCGCGGCCTCGCTGCTCGCGACGTTCGCCTGGGACCCGGCGTCCTTCCTCGCGGGCCGCGCGCTACAAGGCGTGGGCGCGGCGGCGATCGTGCCGACCGGCATGTCGCTGCTGACCACGACGTTCCCCGAGGGCCCGCAGCGCGACAAGGCGCTCGGCATCTCCGGCACCCTGATGTCCCTCGGCTTCACCGTCGGCATGGTGGCCGGCGGCACCCTCACCGACGCGCTCGGCTGGCGCTCCACGATGGGCCTGCTGACCGTGTTCGCGCTGATCGTGCTGCCGCTGGCCCCCGCCCTGCTGCCCGAGTCCCGCACCCCGGACCGGCCGCGCCTGGACATCCCCGGCGCCGTCACGGTCACGGGCGGCCTGCTCGCCCTGATCTACGCGCTGTCCACGGCCGCGGAGGTCGGCTTCGGCCGCGCCGACGTCCTCATCACGCTCGTCGCGGGCCTCGCCCTGCTGACCGCCTTCGTCTCCATCGAGTCCCGCAGCGCCCAGCCGCTGGTGTCGCTGCCGATGCTGCGCCGCCGCACCGTCGCGTGGGGCAACCTGGGCGGCCTGGTCACCTTCTCGATGATGTCGACGATCGTCTTCGTACTGACCCTCTACCTCCAGGAGGTCCTGCACCTGTCGGCGTTCCAGACCGGTCTCGTCTTCGGCGTCCAGGGCGCCCTGTCGGTGGTCGCGGGGGCGTACACGCCGAAGGTCGTCGGCCGCATCGGCGCCCGCCGCACCCTCATCGGCTCGCTCGTCGGACAGGGCGTGCTCATCGCGACGCTCCTGGGGATCGGCACCGACGGCGCCTCGGTCTGGCTCGCGACCGCCGGAGTCTCGCTGGCCAGCGCCTTCCACCTGGGCGCGATCATCTCGTACGGCCTCACGGTCACCTCGGGCGTCCCGAACGAGGAGCAGGGCCTGGCCACGGGCCTGGTCACCTCGACGCAGCAGATCGGCCTCACCGTCGGCATCCCGCTCCTCGGCGTCCTCGCGACGACGTCCACGGACCTGCTGACCGGCGTGCACACGGTGATCGCCCTGGACGCGGCGATCCTGGTGGTGGCGGCGGCGCTGGTGGCGCTGGGCCTGCGGTCGAAGAGGGCCCAGGGCCCTTCCGACCGGGTCTAGGCCCGGTCGAGCCGCAGCCGCTCCGCCTTCGGAAGGCCCGCGACCACCAAGTCGTACGAGTCCTCGATGAGCTCCCGGACCACCCGGCCCGGGAGCTCATCGGGGCTGTCGACGGTCACCGTGTTCCAGTGCCGCTTGTTCATGTGCCAGCCGGGCACGATGACGCCCTCGTACTCGCCGCGCAGCCGCACCGCGTCCTCGGGTGCGCACTTGAGGTTCACGGTCAGCGGGTGCGCGTCGAGGAACGACAGGGCGAACATCTTGCCCAGCACCTTGAACACGGAGATCTCCGGACTGAACGGGAAGTCCTCCACCGCCGCGTTGAACGACAGGCAGAACGTGCGCAGCTCCTGAGGCGTCACCCGGCGCTCTCCTCCTGGTCGCCGACCGGCTCCGAGAGCACGGTCACGATCTTGTTCCGGCGGCCCGCCGCGGCCTCCGCGGTCAGCCGCAGCTCCCGCCCGTCGGGCAGGGTGACAAGCGACGAGGCCCCGGCGATCGGGACCCGGCCGAGGGCCTTGGCCAGCAGCCCGCCCACCGTCTCCACGTCCTCGTCGTCGAACTCCTCGATGCCGTACAGCTCACCGAGGTCGCCGATGTCGAGGCGGGACGTCACCCGGAACCGCTCGTCGCCGAGCTCCTCCACGGAGGACACCTCGCGGTCGTACTCGTCGGTGATCTCGCCGACGATCTCCTCGAGGATGTCCTCGATCGTGACGATGCCGGCCGTGCCGCCGTACTCGTCGATCACGACGGCGACGTGCGTGCGCAGCTGCTGCATCTCGCGCAGCAGATCGCCCGCGTTCTTGGTGTCGGGCACGAACGTGGCGGGCCGCATGGCGGTCGACACGAGCTCGGCCTCGGCATCCCGGTTGATGTGCGTCTTACGCGAAAGGTCCTTCAAGTACACGACACCCACGACGTCGTCCTCGCTCTCGCCGACCACGGGGATCCGCGAGAAACCGGACCGCAGGGCGAGGGTGAGGGCCTGCCGGATGGTCTTGTACCGCTCGATGACGACGAGGTCGGTGCGCGGCACCATCACCTCACGCACGAGGGTGTCGCCCAGCTCGAAGACGGAGTGCACCATGCGGCGCTCCTCGTCCTCGATGAGGGACTCCTTCTCGGCGAGGTCGACCAGGGCCCGCAGCTCGGCCTCGGAGGCGAAGGGGCCACGCCGGAAACCCTTGCCGGGGGTGAGCGCGTTACCGATGAGGATGAGCAGCGGCGGGATCGGACCCATGATCCGAGCCAGCGGCAGCAGCACGTACGCGGCCGCGGTGGCGGTGTTCAGCGGATGCTGCCGCCCGATGGTGCGCGGCGAGACGCCGACGGCCACGTACGACACCAGCACCATCACACCGATGGCGACGAGCAGCGCCTGCCATGTCTCCTGGAACTCCTCCAGGCACGCGTACGTGACGAGCGCGGCGGCCGCCATCTCGCAGGCGACGCGCACCAGGAGCGCCACGTTCAGATAGCGCGTCGGGTCGGCGGCCACCTGGGAGAGCTTGGCGCTGCCGCGCCGCCCGGACCGAGCGGCCTCCTCGGCGCGGAAGCTCGACACCCGCGCGAGGCCGGCCTCGGCGCAGGCGGCGAGCCAGGCGATCACGACCAGCGCGACGGCCCCGGCGATCAGCGAAAGACTCATGACACGGTCGGCGCCGGCGACGGCCCCGTCAGTCCCTTCTCCGCACGCCAGCCGTCCACGATGCTCGCCTGGAGACCGAACATCTCGGCCTTCTCGTCGGGCTCCTCGTGGTCGTAGCCGAGCAGGTGCAGCACCCCGTGCACGGTGAGGAGCTGGAGCTCCTCGTTCATGGAGTGCTGCGTCGGCGCGTCCTCACCCTGCTTCTTTGCGACCTCCGGGCACAGCACGATGTCGCCGAGCAGGCCCTGCGGGGCCTCGTCGTCGTCCTTCATCGGCGGGCGCAGCTCGTCCATCGGGAACGACATGACATCCGTCGGCCCCGGCAGGTCCATCCACTGCACGTGCAGCTGCTCCATGGCGTCGCCGTCGACGACGATCACCGAGAGCTCCGACAGCGGGTGGATCCGCATCCGGGCCAGTGCGTAGCGGGCGATGTCGAGGATCGCCTGCTCGTCGACCTCGGTTCCGGACTCGTTGTTGACGTCGATCGACATGGCGCTGTTGGACTACTTTCCTTGGTTCCCTCTGGGACGGCCCTTGTGAGTGCCGTTCTCCGTACCGTGCTCGGTGTCGTACTTCTCGTACGCGTCGACGATACGGCCGACGAGCTTGTGCCTCACGACATCCTGGGACGTGAGCCGCGAGAAGTGCACGTCCTCGACGTCCGCCAGGATGTCCTGCACCTGACGGAGCCCGCTCTTGGTGCCGCCCGGCAGGTCGACCTGCGTCACGTCACCCGTGATCACGATCTTCGAGTCGAAACCGAGCCGGGTCAGGAACATCTTCATCTGCTCGGGCGTCGTGTTCTGCGCCTCGTCGAGGATGATGAAGGCCGAGTTGATGGTGCGGCCGCGCATGTACGCCAGCGGCGCCACCTCGATCGTGCCCGCCGCCATCAGGCGCGGGATCGAGTCGGGGTCGAGCATGTCGTGCAGCGCGTCGTACAGCGGGCGCAGGTACGGGTCGATCTTCTCGTAGAGCGTTCCCGGCAGGAAGCCGAGCCGCTCGCCCGCCTCCACCGCCGGCCGGGTCAGGATGATCCGGTCGACCTGCTTGGCCTGCAGGGCCTGGACCGCCTTGGCCATCGCCAGGTACGTCTTGCCGGTGCCGGCCGGGCCGATGCCGAAGACGATCGTGTGCTTGTCGATCGCGTCGACGTAGCGCTTCTGGTTCAGCGTCTTCGGGCGGATGGTGCGGCCGCGCGACGACAGGATGTTCTGCGTGAGCACCTCGGCGGGCGTCTCCTGCCCGTTGCTCCCGCCCGCCTTCAGCATGGCGATGGAACGCTCCACGGCGTCCTCTGTCATCGGTGCCCCTGTCCTCAGTACCAGCATCATCTCGTCGAACAGGCGCTGGATGAGGGCGACTTCCCCCGGCTCTCCCGTCGCGCTGATCTCATTGCCCCGGACGTGGATGTCGGCCTCCGGGAAGGCCTTCTCGATCACTCGCAGCAGCGCGTCCCCCGACCCGAGCACCTCGACCATGGGGTGCTTCGGCGGAACGGTGAACTGTGCGCGGGCGCTGGATGGTGTCTGCGTCATGAGCCGGGCCGTGGGCCCTTGCTTCCTCCCCGTACGGGACTCTCTGCGGTGGTGTCCTGCGGTGGTGTTCTGCGGTGTTGTACCGCACCGCCAAGGGTACGGCGCGGGTACGACAACGCCGAGCGGGTTTCGGATTCGGCCGGGGGCCTGTCGGTCCCCCGGCCGCTTTCGGTCAGGTGGCGAGCGGGGCGTCGAGGCGGGCGTAGCGGCGGGTGCCGCGCGGGCGGAAGCCGACGCGCTCGTACACGCGCCGTGAGTCGTGCCCGCCGTACTCCAGCCACACCGACGCGGCGCCGCGCTCGTGCAGCAGCACGCGGGCCAGCTCGGCGGTGACGGCGCCCGCGATGCCCCGGCCCCGGTGGGCGGGGCGGGTGCCGACGCCGGCCAGTTCGGCGGTGCCCGCGGCGGGGGCGCTGCACAGGGCGCCGCCGGCGACGGTGCCGTCGTCGGCCCGCACGAATCGGACGGCGCCGCCGTTCTCCTCGGTGCGCCGCAGCCGCTCGGCCCCTTCCGGGGACGACTGGAACTCCCCACTGAACGCCTCGGCGAGCGTCGCGTCGAGCGCGAGGTAGTCGCCGTCGTCGGCCGGGGCCTCGACGGTGGGGTGCGCGGGTACGACGAGCGTCCGCGCCGTGCAGACGAGGTACGTGTGCTCGGCCTCGGCCGTGAACCCGGCGGCGTCGAGCGCGGCGGCAGCCTGCGGTGCGGCGTCCGGCGCGAACTCCAGGCGCGGGGTGAGCCCCCGCTCCCGGAACGCGGCGATGAGCGCGCGCACATCGGCGGCGGAGGGCGTGGCGCCCGGCACCGGCGTCGCGTAATTGACGTACGGGCTGGTGGTGGCCGGATCGAACCCGAGCACGAACCCGGCCGTCTCGACCGGCTCCGGGCGGCGGCGCAGGTGGGCGACGGTGAAGCTCTGGACGTCGATGTCCATGGTGATGGTGATGTCCTCACGTAAAGAAGCGCACAGCTGACAGGTGACGTGTGTGCGTGGGGCCGCCGTGAGGAGCGAGTCCGTTGCTGCGAAAGGCCGGACTCAGCGCGGACGACGGCCACTGTGGGTCGCCGAGATCATGGGCTTCAGTCCCCTGGAATCCGTGAGGTGATGGGCCGCCGGTTGGCAACGCCAGCCAATCTCGCACGCGCGCGGTCAGGCGGACAAGGCATTTACACGGGGGTGCATTGGGCGTCACGGAGGCGGGTGGTGGCCGGGGCAGCGGCCCGCTGAGGTCGGGTGAGGATGCGCCCTGGGAGGCAGCGGGGATTGGCAGCACCGCCGACCGGCCGAACCCGGTCGTTGGCGCCGGCCAAGGCCCAGCTACGACGAGCAACCGACGGCCGTCGGCACCGACCACGGCCCGACTACGCCGACCACGAAGCCGACCGCCGGGACCACGCGGCAACCACACCTGACCGGGACGTACTCCGTCGGGCAAAGGCGCACCCTGGGAGGCCGGAGCCCCCGGAGGGGGCGGGCGGGTGGGAGATGGGCCCGGCCAGCAGGGGTCGGCTGGCCTGGCCCGCGGCCGAAGCCGGTCGTTGGCACCGGCCACGCAGCGGACACGGCCCGACTACGTCGAGCGGCCGAGCCCGGTCGTTGGCATCGGCCGCGCAGCCGCCACCGCCCGGCTGCGATGAACCACCGAACCCGGTCGCCGGCCCCGGCCACCGCCCCGCTGCGACGAGCAACCGAGCCCAGTCGTCGGCCCCGACTACGCCGACCGGCCGAAGCCGATTGTTGGGACCGCGCGGCGTAGGGGCCATGAGCGGGACGTGTCGGGGAGGAGGGGGGACATGAAGGCGTAGCGGTCCAGGGCGCAGCGGTTCTGGTGGTCGTTGGAGCGGACCTCCTTCCACCAGGCCGCGATCTCCGACCAGCCCGGCGCCGACAGGGAGCCGCCGAACTCCTGGACCGAGAGGGCCGCCGTGAGGCCGGCGAAGGCGAGGCGGTCGGCGAGCGGCCAGCCGGCGAGGGTGCCGGTGACGAAGCCCGCGACGAACACGTCCCCGGCCCCGGTGGGGTCGAGCGCCTCGACCTCGATGGCCGGGACGGACGCCGTCTCGCCGGTCCGCCCGTCCACCGCGTACGCGCCCTCCGCCCCGAGCGTCACCACGGCCACCGGCACATGCTCGGTCAGCGCGTGCGCCGCGGCCCGCGGACAGGACGTACGGGTGTACCGCATCGCCTCCTCGGCGTTCGGCAGGAACGCCTCGCAGTGCCGCAGGCCGGGCAGCGCCGCCAGGTCCCAGCGACCGGACTCGTCCCAGCCCACGTCGGCGAAGATCCGCGTACCGGAGCGCGCGGCCGTCGCGACCCACGGCTCCTCGGCGCCGGGTACGAGCGAGGCGACGGCGGCCCTGGCACGCGGCGGACAGTCCGGCGCGGGCTCAACGGGCGGCGGCTCGTGCCCGTGGCTCACCATCGTGCGTTCGCCCTCGTACGCCATGGACACGGTGACGGGCGAGTGCCAGCCCGGCACCGTACGCGCGTAGCTCAGGTCGATGCCCTCGCCGTGTTCGAGCGCGTCCCAGCAGTACTCGCCGTAGTGGTCGTCTCCGAAGGCCGCGGCGAGCGAGGTGCGCAGGCCGAGCCGCGCGAGCGCCGTCGCCATGTTCGCGATCCCGCCGGGGCTCGACCCCATGCCGCGCGCCCACGACTCCGTCCCCCGCACGGGCGCGCTGTCGAGGCCGGTGAAGATGATGTCGAGGAAGACCGTGCCGGTGAGATAGACGTCGTAGGGCGGGTCGGCCGTCGTGCGCAGCGCCGCGAGGGGGTCCGTTCTGGGTCGGTTGGAGGTCACGTCGCGCTCCCTGCATTGGTCCGGGTTTGGACAGTCTGCACGACCGGTTCGCGTACCACGGTGGACGACATCAACCTGTCACGAAGCAGCCGTTTACGATCGGCGCATGGCAGAGAGCGGGGCCGGGCAGCGGCAGGACGGCGAGCCGCAGCGCGGTGTGCGCGAGGTGAAGTCGGCCGCCCGGACCGTCGATCTGCTCGATGTGCTCGCCGCCCGCGGCGACCGTCCCGCCCGCCTCCAGGAGCTCGCCGACGAACTCGCGGTGCCGCGCAGCTCCATGTACGCGCTGCTCCAGACGCTCATCGCGCGCGGCTGGGTGCGCACGGACGTGACGGGTTCGCTGTACGGCATCGGTATCCGCGCCCTGCTGACCGGCACCAGCTACCTGGACACGGATCCGTACGTACGCTCCGTGCGCCCGTTCCTCGACGAGGCGTCGGACGCCCTCGGCGAGACGATCCACCTGGGGCGCCTCGACGGCTTCGACGTCGCGTATCTGGCGACCCGCGAGTCGCACGAATATCTGCGCACGATCAGCCGCGTGGGCCGCCGACTCCCCGCCCACATCGGCGCACTGGGCAAGGCGCTGCTCGCGGAGCGCCCGGACGACGAGCTGCCGCCGGGCCCGTACGAGCAGTCCACCAGGCGCACGCACGCCACCCGCGAGGCGCTCGCCGCCGATCTCGCCACGATCCGCGAGCGCGGTCACTCGGTCGACCGCGAGGAGGGCGTCGACGGCATCGTCGGCTTCGGCTTCGCGCTGCGCTACGCGGACCCGGCGCACGACGCCATCAGCTGCTCGGTGCCGGTGTTCCGGCTGACGCCCGAGCACGAGGAGCGGATCGTGGCGGTCATGCGCGAGACCCGCGCGAAGATCGAGACGACGGCCCACCGGGGCACCTCCGGCGTCCCCGACTGGCGCTGAGCGACACCACCGCATCACCCCCCGCACGACCGCCGCACCACCCCCGCACCACCATCGCGCCGCTCAAAAATCGCCTCTTCTGCCCGACCGAACCACCCCCAAACCAAATGTGTCACGCGTCACAGGGCCCCGGCTTTCATGCACCCCCCATGGACTTGATACAAATTGGCCCGCGCCCACGTCCCCGGTTCGGTCCCGTTCGCAAAGACGTCGCGCTCCCAACTCCCCTGCCTTAGCACCCCCTTGCCCAAAACAGCGTCCAAGGCAAGGGGCCCGTCCTAGGAACGCCCGTGTCCTCGCGCCCTGCCCGGCCCGCGCTCATCGCCCTCTTCACGGCCGGCTATCTCGCCGCCTATCTCCTGCCCACCATCGTCGGCAGAGTGGCCTACAGCCTGCGACTCTCTCCCACCCAGGCCGGTCTCATCGGCAGTGCGCTGCTGCTGAGTTCGGCCGCCGCGGGCCTCACGCTCGCGGCCCGCGTCGAACGGGTCGGCGCCCGCCGCGCGGCCCGCGCCGGACTGCTCCTCGCCGCCGTCGGCTACGGCACCGCCGCCCTCGCCACCACCACACCGCTACTCGTCGCGGGTGCGATGATCGGCGGCTTCGGCTCGGGTACGGCGACCGCGGTCGCGGCCACCGGGATCGCCGCGCAGAAGGACCCGCACCGCGCCTCCACGCTCGGCCTGCTGAGCGTGTCCGCGCTCGCGTGCGGCCTCTACCTGACCATTCCGCGGATCAGCGAGGGCAGCTTCCTGCCGTTCGCGGCGCTCGCCGCCACCGCGCTCGCCGTGTGGCCCGCCACCCGCGGCCTCGCGGACCCCGCCACCCCGGACAACTGCGCGGCCCCGGCCCCCAACTCGCCGCTCCCCCACGCCCGTTCGGGCCTGGTCCTCGCGGTGACACTGGTGTGCTGGTCGATGGCGCAGAACGCGCTGTGGGGTGTCAGCAGCCGCATCGGCACCGAACAGGCGGGCCTGTCCGAGGTCGCGGTCGGCTCCGTCTTCGCGGTGGCGCTCGGCGTCGGGCTGCTCGGCGTGATCGGCGCGGGCGCGGTCGGCGTCCGCCTGGGCCGCGCGGTGCCCATCGGGGCGGGCACGGCGGCGATCGCCTGCTGCGTCCTGCTCAGCGCCCGCGCGGACGGCCTCGCGTCCTTCGCCACGGGCGAGATCGCCTGGAACACCCTCTACCCGGTGGTCCTGTCGTACGTCCTCGGCCTCGCGGCCTCGCTCGACCCGCGCGGCCGCTGGGCGGTCCTCATCGGCTCGGCGTCCTCGCTCGGCACGGCCTGCGGCCCGCTGGCCGGCAGCATCCTGTCCCAGTCGGTGGGCTTCCCCGTGATGGGCGCGGTGCTCGCCGTCGCGCTGCTGCTGCTCGCGGTGCCGCTGACCGCGGTGACCCTGCACACCGGTGGCCGCCCGCTGTTCGCGGGAGCGGCACGGCGCCGCAGCGGCGCCCCGGTCGGCGCGATCGTGCCGCCGTCGGGTGTGCTGGAGCAGCCGGTGGTCGAGCTGTTCGACATCGAGGTGCCCGCGGTCGAGGCGCCCGCGTTCACCACGTTCACGGCGGTCGGCCCCGACGGCGTGGAGCCGGAGCCCCAGCCGTCGGTGTCGGAACACTGGCCGTCGGGTCAGCCGGAGATGTCGTCCAGCTCGTACGCCTCCACCTCGGCGATGTAGCGCGCCCTGCGCTCCTCGTCCTCCTCGCTGCCGTCGAGGAACGACGCCACGAACGAGTTGCGGGCCAGTTCCCGCACTCGGTCGTGGTCGAGGGCGAGGGCCTCGTGCACGGCGTGGAAGGTGTCACCGACGTAGCCGCCGAAGTAGGACGGGTCGTCGGAGTTGACCGTGCACAGGATGCCCGCGTCCATCATCTTGGCCAGCGGGTGGTCCTCCAGCATGTCGATGGTGCGCAGCCGCACGTTCGACAGCGGGCACAGCGTGAGCGGGATCCGGTCCCGTACGAGGCGGTTCACCAGTTCCGGGTCCTCCAGGGACCGCAGCCCGTGGTCGACGCGCTCGACGCCGAGGATGTCCAGGGCCTCCCACACGTACGACGGGTCGCCCTCCTCGCCCGCGTGCGCGACCTTGCGCAGGCCGAGCCCGCCCGCGGCCTCGTACACGTCACGGAACTTGGACGCGGGGTTCCCGACCTCCGCGGAGTCGAGCCCGACCCCGACGATCCTGTCGAGGTACGGCTTCGCGGCCTCCAGGGTCTCCATCGCCGACTCGGCGGACTGATCGCGCAGGAAGCACATGATGAGCTTCGTGGAGATCCCGTGCCGCTCCTCGCTGCGCGCGAGCGCCCGGTGCAGCCCCTCGACGACGGTGCCCATCTCCACGCCCCGCGCCGCGTGCGCCTGCGGGTCGAAGAAGATCTCGGCGTGCCGCACGCCCTGCTCGGCGGCGCGCGCGAGATAGGCGTCGGCGAGCGCCTCGAAGTCGTCCTCGGTGACGAGGACGGCCATCAGCGAGTAGTAGAGATCGAGGAAGGACTGCAGGTCGGCGAAGAGATACGCCTTCCGCAGTTCCTCGGTGTCGGCGTACGGCAGCGTGATGCCGTTGCGGGCGGCGAGTTCGAAGGCGAGCTCGGGTTCGAGGGTGCCTTCGATGTGCAGGTGAAGCTCTGCTTTGGGGATGCGTGCGAGTGGTGCGAGGGACATCCGACCATCGTACGCAGGGCCGGGGCTCCCGGCTCAGCGGCGCTTCGGTACGGGGACGCGGTCCAGGTCGCGGGCGACCGTCAGCTCTCCGTCGAACCCGGCGGCGCGGGCCTGCCGCGCGAACTCCGACGGGTCGGTGTAGCGCTGGCTGAAGTGGGTGAGCACGAGGTGCCGCACACCGGCGTCACGCGCGACGCGGGCGGCCTGCCCGGCAGTCAAGTGCCCATGATCGGAGGCGAGTTGATGATCCTCGTCGAGAAAGGTCGACTCGATGACGAGCAGATCGCAGCCCTCGGCGAGCACCTCCACGCCCTCGCACAGCCGCGTGTCCATCACGAACGCGACGCGCTGCCCGCGCCGCACCTCGCTCACCTCGTCGAGCGTGACGCCCGCGAGGGCGCCCTCCTTCTGCAGCCGCCCGACGTCGGGCCCCTTGATGCCGTGCGCGGCGAGCCGCTCGGGCAGCATGCGGCGCCCGTCGGGCTCGACGAGGCGGTAGCCGTACGACTCGACGGGGTGCGACAGACGACGGGCTTCGAGGCGGTACGAGGGGGTGTCCGCGAGCACCGCGCCCTCCCCGCTCACCGGCTCCTCCGCGATGTCGACGGTCTCCCGGTACGCGGTGGAGTACCGCAGCCGGTCGAAGAACCGCTGCCCGGAAGCCGGGTAGTGCGCGGTCACCGGGTGCGGCACCCGGTCGAGGTTGATCCGCTGGATGACGCCCGCGAGGCCGAGCGAGTGGTCGCCGTGGAAGTGCGTGACGCAGATCCGGTTGAGGTCGTGCGCGGCCACGCCGGCGCGCAGCATCTGCCGCTGGGTGCCCTCGCCGGGGTCGAAGAGGATGCCCTCGCTGTCCCAGCGGAGCAGGTAGCCGTTGTGGTTGCGCTGCCGGGTCGGCACCTGGCTGGCGGTGCCGAGCACGACGAATTCACGTACGGACACGGGTTATCCGGGGGGCCACTGGAGGCCGCGGCCGCCGAGGACGTGGGCGTGCGCGTGGAAGACGGTCTGGCCCGCGCCGCTGCCGGTGTTGAACACGATCCGGTAGCTGTCCAGCTTCTCTTCCTTGGCGACCTCGCCGGCCTCGCGCAGCACGTCCGCGGCGATGGCCGGTTCGGCGGCGGCGAGGGAGGCGGCGTCCGGGTGGTGGACCCGCGGGATGACCAGGACGTGGGTGGGCGCCTGGGGGTTGATGTCCCGGAACGCGACGGTGGACTCCGTCTCGCGGACCAGTGTGGCGGGGACGTCCCCCGCGACAATCTTGCAGAACAGGCAGTCGGCCATGTGGGTCCCCTCGGCGGTGGTCGTCGGTATGGCCGCATCGTATCGATCAGCCCCACGGGGTGGCGCCCACGGGGCTCTGCCCCGGACCCCGCTGCTCAATCGCCGCAGGGGCTTAAATTGCCCACCCGCCGCCTTGGGCAATCTGCCGCCTTGGGCGGCAGGGTGGGCAAGGCGGCCCCCGGTGCCGCGCACCCGGAACCAGGGGCCCCGCCACTACTCCCCCGAAACCCGCGGCAGCGTGGGCGCCGCCTTTGCCGGGTTCTCGACCAGCGCGGCCAGCGCGATGCGGATCGCCTCGTCCAACTGCGGGTCCCGGCCCGCCGCCGCGTCCTGGGGAGCCATCACCACCTCCACGTCAGGGTCCACCCCGTGGTTCTCAAGTCCCCACCCGTAACCCTCCATCCACGTCGCATACTTCGGCTGCGTGACCAACGTCCCGTCCACCAACCGGTACCGGCTGTCGATGCCGATGACGCCGCCCCACGTACGTACACCCACCACCGGCCCGATCCCGAGCGCCTTGATCGCCGCGTTGACGATGTCACCGTCCGAGCCGGAGAACTCGTTCGCCACCGCCACGACCGGCCCACGCGGCGCGTCCATCGGATACGTGAACGGGCGGCTGCCCCTCGGCACGTCCCAGCCCACCACCCGCCGCGCCAACTTCTCCACGACGAGCTGCGACGTGTGCCCGCCCCGGTTCTCCCGGACGTCCACGACGAGCCCTTCCCGCGCCACCTCCACGCTCAGGTCCCGGTGGATCTGGGCCCACCCCGGCGCCTGCATGTCCGGGACGTGCAGGTAACCGAGCCGCCCGCCCGACTGCTCGTGGACGTACGCCCGCCGGTCCGCGACCCACGCGTGGTACCGCAGCGGTTCCTCGTCGTCGAGCGGCACGACGGTCACGTGCCGCGGGTCGCCGCCACCGGCCGGCGAGACCGTCAGCTCCACCGGCTTGTCGGCGGTGCCGACCAGCAGCGGCGCGGGCCCGGTCACCGGATCGACCGGCCGCCCGCCCACCG
Organism: Streptomyces sp. UC4497; assembly: GCF_054871485.1. NCBI lineage: Bacteria > Bacillati > Actinomycetota > Actinomycetes > Kitasatosporales > Streptomycetaceae > Streptomyces > Streptomyces sp. UC4497. Next base: position 245,453 of record NZ_JBTYHB010000012.1, read on the forward strand.
CCACGATCGCGTCCCCGGCCCGCACCGCGACTCCGGGCGCGGTGAGCGGCGAACGGGCCCGCGGGTCGGAGGTCTCCGAGGGCAGCACGCGGTCGACGCCCCAACTGCCGTCCTCGTGACGGGAGATGTCGGCGCCGAGCAGCCCCTGCCGCCGCGCGGAGGACCCCCGCCCGCCCCTCGGGATCACATACGCGTGCGAGGTCCCCAGCTCACCCTGCACCTCCCACAACAGGTCGACCAGGTCGTCGTGCGTGGCGAGCCGGTCGAGCACCGGCCGGTACCGCTCCAACACCCCGTCCCAGTCCACCCCGTTCATGTCGGCGCGCCAGAAGTTGTCCCGCATGAGGCGCCCTGCCTCGTCGTACATCTGCCGCCACTCGGCCGCCGGGTCGACGATCTGGCTGACCCGGGACAGGTCGACGGTGATGTTCGTGTCGCTGTCGTCGTCGTGCGCGGGCCGGCGGTCGCTGGGGACCACCTTCAGGACCTCGCCGGTCCACAGCAGCACCCGCTTGCCGTCGCCCGTGACCTCGAAGTGGTCGGCGTCGGCGCCGATCTCCTCGACGCGCTGCTGGGCCAGGTCGTAGCGCTCCAGACGGCTCTTGGGCTCCGGCGCGTCGAGACCGGCCCGGGAGTCGCCGAGCACGCCGCGCACCGGGTGCCGAAGCCACAGCACGCCGTCCTTCGCCGTCCGCAGCGTGGAGTAACGCGCGGCCTCCACCGGGAACGGCACGATCCGGTCGAGCAGGCCCTCCAGGTCGACCCGGGTCGCGGGCGCGCCCTCGCTGTCGGGCGTCTCGTCCTTGTCGGGGGTGTCGAAGGGCCGGCCGTGCCGCTGCGGGCCGAACGGCGACGGGGTCGTCGCCGCCAGCGTGATCAGGTGCGGCCGCGAGCCGCTGACGAACGCGAGGTCGAAGGCGTGCTCGTCGTAGACCGGGTCGAAGGAGCGCGCCGACAGGAACGCCAGGTGCTTGCCGTCGAGCGTGAACGCGGGCGCGTAGTCCCGGAACCGCAGCGGGGTCGCCTCGCTGACGGACAGGTCGGTGGCGTTGGCGAGCTTGAGCTGGCGCAGGTCGTGCGGGCCGGGGTGCGACCAGGCGAGCCACGCCGAGTCCGGCGAGAACGCAAGCCCCGTGGCGTTCCCGTCCTCGCTGCGGTCCACCTCCCGTACGTCGCCGCTGTCCCGCTCGACGAGCAGCACCCGGCCGTCGTGCGAGGCGACGGCGACCCGGCCGCCGTCCGGCGCCACCGTCAGCGCGAGCACCCGGCCGAGCCGGCCCGCCCCGAGCCTGCGCGGCGTGGCGCCCGGCGCGGTCCCGGTGGCGGGCGCGAACTCCAGGGCGTCGTCGCCCTCGGCGTCCGTCACCCACACCACGTGCTCCTCGCCGTCCACGCGGAAGGTGTGCGGGAGCCGGGCCCGTACGCCCGGTTCGGCGGCGAGCGCGCGGGCGGGGCCCGCGCGGTGGGTCACCCAGTGCACGGCGCCCCGTACGTTCACGGCGCTGCCGCGACCGGTGTGGTCGGGGGACGCGGCGCCGAACCAGTTCGCGGCGTCGACGGGCCGGGGCTGCAGATCGACGCGCTGGCCGCCGAGGCCGATGTCGAGCCGACGCGCCTCCACGCCCTCGTCGAGCCCCTCGACGACCCACAGTTCACCGGCGCTCGCGTAGACGACCCGCTCGCCGTCGGTGGCGGCGTGCCGCGCGTAGAAGCCGTCGACGGCACTGTGCCGGCGCAGTTCGGTCCCGTCGGGGAGCGAGGAGTAGAGCGCGCCGACGCCCTCGTGGTCGGAGAGGAACGCGACGCGGTCCCCCACCCACATGGGGCACTCGATGTTCCCGTCGAGCTCGGCGTGCAGCCGTACGAAGTCCCCCTCGCCCGACCGGTCGATCCACAACTTGCCCGCCGTGCCGCCCCGGTACCGCTTCCACCAGGCGGCCTCCCGCCCCATCGGCGCGGACAGCAGCAGCGCCTGGGCCCCGGGCCCGAACGCGACGCCGCCCACGGGCCCGTACGGCAGGGTCTCGGCGGGTCCGCCGTCCAGCGGCACGGCCCGCGCCCAGCTGCGGCGCAGCGAGGCCTGGCCGTGCGTGGTGGTGGCGAGGACCCGCCCGTCGGCCGTCCAGCCGCGCACCTGGGTCGTCCAACTCCCCCAGTGCGTCAGACGCTTCGCGGGTCCGCCGGCCACCGGGGCGATGTGCACCTCCGGCGCTCCGTCGCGGCGCGAGGTCCAGGCGACCGTCTCGCCGTCCGGAGAGAGCCGGGGGCCTGCGACGGGCATGTTGTCGGCGCTGACCCGCCAGGCGCGGCCGCCGTCGAGGGGCGCCGCCCACACGTCGTCCTCGGCGGCGAAGACCACCAACTCGCCGTGCAGGTGCGGAAACCGGAGGTATGCAGGAGTCGTCACCCGGCCCAGCCTAAATTTGGCCGCCGCCCACGTCAGCCCGTCTGATCACTTGCCCTGGTAAGTCGGCGGGGGCGCCGTCACGGTGACGGTCTCGGTGACCGTGTTCGTGGCGCCCGGCGCCGGCTCCTGCGGCGTCGGGTCGTGCGAGGGCTGCGGCGCTTGCGAATCCTGCGGTGGCGAAGTGGCGTCGTTCGCCGCGCAATTGCCGAGCACGCCGACGCTGAACCACACCTTGTTGTCGACCCGCCCGATGATCTTTCCGCGCACGCACTTGCCGGAGACGACCCCGTGCACCCATCCCTCGACGGTGATGTCCTTGCCGTCCTTGGTCTTCCCCCGGCAGTCGACCTTCACCTCGGCCTTCGTCGTGGCACTGCCGGACGGGGAGCTGCTGTCGTACGTGCCGTTGCAGCTGATCCAGGCGACCTCGGCATTCTGTCGGTTCAGCTCATCGGTGGCCGCCTTGTCGGTGGTGATCGCGACCGTGGACACATTGAGGTCGCCCTCGATCGGCTGACACGCGACGCCCGTGGCGACGACGGCAGCGACGAGGACCAGCCCGCCGAACCCTCTCGATCCCCGCATGCACGGCACAATGCCAGTGGACGTACAGCCTCGGTAGTGCGGTTGCAGCCACTGTTGCAGTCACTGTGGGCACACCCGTCGGACAGGCACCTGTGACGGGTACCTACCCCCACCGTCCCGTACGTCCCAGCAGCAACGCCACCGCCGCCGTTCCGGCCGTCGACGTGCGCAGGACGCTCCGGCCGAGCCGCATCGGCCGCGCCCCGGCCTCCTCGAAAACCTTCAACTCCTCGGGCGACACGCCGCCTTCGGGGCCGACGACGAGCACGATCTCGCCGCTGTCCGGGAGTTCGGCCGAAGCCAGTGCCCCGCTCGGGGCGTCCCGGTCCTCGTGCAGCACCGCCGCGAAGTCCGCCCCGGCGAGCAGCGCCGCGACCTCCTTCGTCGTCGCGGCCTCCCCGACGACCGGAAACCGCACCCGCCGCGACTGCTTCCCGGCCTCCCGCGCGGTGGCCCGCCACTTGCCGAGCGCCTTGAGCCCGCGGTCGCCGCGCCACTGCGTGATGCACCGGGAGGCGGCCCACGGCACGATCGCGTCGACGCCGGTCTCGGTCATGGTCTCCACGGCGAGTTCGCCCCGGTCGCCCTTGGGCAGCGCCTGTACGACGGTGATCCGCGGCCGCTCCTCGGGCTCCACGTGCACGGGGCCAGCGTCGACGAGCAGCCGGTCCTTGCCCTCGCTGCCGGTGACGACTGCCTCGCACCACGAGCCGAGCCCGTCGGTGAGCGTCACCGTCTCCCCGGCCCGCAGCCGCTTAACGGAGACGGCGTGCCGCCCCTCGGGCCCGTCGAGCACATACGCGCAGTCGCCGGGTACGGCCCCCTCGACGACGAATACCGGAGCGGTCATCAGGCGGCGCCCCGCTGCGTCAACGCGGCCCTGGCGGCGTCGAGTTCGGCCGCGAGGACCTCCACGAGCTGCCCGGCGGGGAGCTCCCGCGCGAGCCGGTGCCCCTGGCCCGCCCACAGCGCCATGCCCTGCGGGTCACCGGCCTTGGCGGCGGCCTTGCGCAGCGGCGACGTCATGTGGTGAACCTGGGGGTACGCGGCGGGGGCGTACGGGCCGTGCTCACGCATGAACCGGTTGACGAGCCCGCGGGCGGGCCGCCCGGAGAAGGCACGGGTCAGTTCGGTCCGGGTGAACAGCGGGTTGGTCATGGCCTGCTTGTGCGGCTCCGGCGCCCCGGACTCCGGGGTGACCAGGAACGCGGTGCCGAGCTGCGCGAAGTCGGCGCCGGCCGCGAGCACGGCGGCGATCTGGGCGCCGCGCATGATTCCGCCGGCGGCGATGATGGGCAGCTGCACGGCCTCGCGCACCTGCACGATCAGCGACAGCAGGCCGAGCCCGCTCCCGTCGGCCTCGGGGTTGTCCCGGTGCGTGCCCTGATGCCCGCCGGCCTCGATCCCCTGTACGCACACCAGGTCGGCGCCGGCCTCCTGCGCGGCCTGCGCCTCCTCCACCGTCGTGACGGTGACCCCGACCTTCGTGCCGACGCGCTGCAGCGCCTGGACGACCGTGCGCCGGGGGCAGCCGAAGGTGAAGGTGACCAGCGCCACGGGGTCGTCGACGAGGATCGCGAGCTTGGCGTCGTAGCCGTCGTCGCTGCAGTTGTCGGTCTCTCCGAGCGGGGTGCGGTACCAGGTGGCCTCGCCCGCGAGCTGGTTGCGGTAGACCTCGACGGCAGCCGGGTCGGCGTGTTCGCTCTGCGGCATGAAGAGGTTGACGCCGAAGGGCCTGCTGGTCAGCGCCCGCGTCTGTTTGATCTCCTCGTACATCCCGTCGGCCGTTTTGTACCCGGCGGCGAGGAATCCGAGCGCGCCCGCGTCGGCCACGGCGGCGACCAGCGCGGGGCGCGAAGCGCCGCCCGCCATGGGGGCCTGCACGATCGGAAGCGGGGAGAGATCGGTCAGTGCGGAGGACATGCCCGCATCGTGCCACGTCCCCCGCAACCAACCGAATCGACCCGTACCCCATCTCCACACGCCCCGGGGCTCCGCCCCGAACCCCGCGCCTCAAACGCCGGCGGGCTGGATCGATCAAGCCCCTTACGGGGCTGGAGATGCGGGCCGCTGCGCAAATCAAGCCCCTGCGGCGATTGAGCAGCGGGGTATGGGGCAGAGCCCCAGCCTTTCGCCCGGTCCG